>JARGFN010000037.1:0-4151 GCA_029210665.1 Desulfobulbales bacterium | reverse complement strand
CTGGCAATCCACCTCGCCCTGCCCGGACTGGCATCAAGCGGCGAACTGGCCGGCGATCTGATAAGGGTTTTGCCCCTGCCCGGACTGGCATCGAGCGGCGAACTGGCCGGCGGCGTCTATGTCGGGATTCCCCTCGCCCTGCCGGCGCTGGCATCAAGCGGCGAACTGGCCGCTGATCTGGCAATCCACCTCGCCCTGCCCGGACTGGCATCAAGCGGCGAACTGGCCGCTGATCTGGCAATCCACCTGGCCCTGGCCGGACTGGCATCAAGCGGCGAACTGGCCGGCGATCTGATAAGGCTTTTCCCCCTGCCTGCCCTGGCATCAAGCGGCGAACTGACCCTCGGCGCGATTGAGACCTTCAACTATAAAAACCCGGTTATCCTTTTTTTCTGCACCCTGACCGGCGCGCCGGACGGCCTCACCGACGCGCTCCTGCCGATCTCATCATTCCAGTGCCAGCACCGCTCCGGTCGGCCATCATATCTGTCGGTGACCATTCCCGGCGAGGATTACAACGGGGCGGTAACCGCCCGGGTCAACGGCGAGCTCCTGATTACAATGGCCAAAAAGCACAAGGGCGATGTCTACCACACCGAGGAGATCGTTCGGGTTTCCCTGGAGGAAATCCGCCCAACCGGCGGCGGCCGCAATCAAACCCTGCAACTCTCCGGTCACGGCACTATCGAATATAGCGCTAAAACCGTGCACCTCACCGACATCACCTATGCCCTCGACGCGACCAGCGGGGCCAGGCTGCGCCTCGGGGTGCCGGATATCTACCTGCGCCCCGGCGACACCGTGATCTACGATGCCTATAATTTCCCGGTCGATACGATCTCCTGGTCGGTCAACGCCAGCCAGCAGCAGATGGAGGTCGCCGGGTAATGGGCAAGGGCACTATTATCAGCGCCGCTGGTCTGGGTCAATATTCCCTCGCCCTCAATCTTGACCGGGGCCGGGTTACCGCCGAGCTCGCTCGCCTCGCCAGGCAGCTTGTCGCTTTGAACGGGATGGAGCCTACCGCCGCCGTAGTTTTGCGCAAAGCCGCATTGCAGAAGCGGGTCGATTACCTGACCGCCAACGTCGAAGCTGATCCTGTGGTTACCGCCTGGTGCGCCGATTTGACCGACGACCTTACCGGCGTAGTCGGCACTATCGAGATCCCCGGCGAACGGGCCGGAGTCCCGGTCCTGATCCGCCCCGGCCACAACGGCGCCGCCGCCTACTCCGCCGCCCGCGATGGCCACCTGCAGCCGATCCTTGCCTCGACCCCTGCCGCCGCCGTCTACAATCTGGCCATGATGCCCGGCTGGCAGAAGTGGCTGCCGACCTACCGCCTCGGCGAGATCACCGCTAAAAGCGGCGATAGCTGCTCGATCGCGGTTGATCCGGCCGTATTCTCCGACCGGGGCAGCGGCCTTTCCGCCAATATCAATGTCAATCAAAACACGGTCGGCGGCGCGGTAACCATCGCCAACGTCCCGATCGAGTACATGACCTGCAACGGCTCCGCCTTCAAGGTCGGCGACCGGGTGGTTATCGAGTTCACCGGTCAGGACTGGTCTGCCCCCAAAGTGATCGGCTTCGAGTCCGAGCCCCAGTCCTGCGCCGCCGGGGTTATCGCGATCCGGCTGGGCGGCGCTTATTCAGTCACCGCCGCCTGGAACCCCGGCTGGTACCCGACCTCCCAGGAAGACCTGGTCCTGGTCTGGAACCTGGTCAATAATGCCCCCCTCCAGGTCAGCAAAAGAAGCACCGGCGGCGACTGGACTTATCCGATCAGCTGGTCCGAGTATGATTACGGCACATTCTGGTACGACCTGAGGGCCCAGTATGGGGCCGCCAGCACGGGCCGAGTCGGATTTTATCCGCTTTTCCAGACCCTCGACCAGATTATTGTTACGGATGTGGAGATCAAGGCGTCGGCGTATTTCGGTAGCCGGGCGGTTGATATCAGGAGGCAGTATCGGGCCTTCTCCCGGCCCGAAATTAGTTGGATGTTCACAGAGCCCTGGCCGGATTGCCAGACGAAACTTGACGAGGCGTATAATTATCTTTATGAAAGTGTCAACCCTGGTATGATTTCGGACGATCTTTACGAGTTTAATGGGTCGACTCCCAACCAGGCCGGCGGGACCGATGACTGGGCCGAAAGCCGAACTTACCACTCAAATGAACAGTATCCTGGCGGAACGGTTTATTGGGGACAGGATGGAGATGGGAAAAATTGCTATTACGACCAGGGCACCATGCACGTCTGGGGAAACGTTGATGACTCTAACTTTTTTTATACTTCTTCCAACGTCGCCACCGTTGACATTACAGCGCCGATCGGCGGCATTACAGATTTCTCGGCCCTGCTCGGTTACCCGCGCGACTCAACCGCCCAGCCGACGCCGGCACGAACCCGCGGCTATTATCTGGCCGTGGCCAACAGTTCCGGCGCCGCCCCCAGAACCCTTGGCCAGGGCTTGGTCTGGCAAGGTTCGGGGTCCTCTTCCTCCTCCTTCGCAACCGACGTTTCCCTTAGTCCATATTTCACCGACATATCATTCGCGGTCAGCCTCTCCGGCGTCGGCACCCTGACCGCCATCTCCGGCGCGGTCTTTTCGATTACCGCCTCGTTCGAAGAGTCCGGGTCGGTCAAAGTTTACTCTGGTGACCCCTTCACCTGGCCGAGTAACTACTCCGCGGGCAATATCAGCAATTTCGCCGAGGCCGTGCTCTGGCTCGCCTCGGGCTACAATACCGGGCCGGTGGCCGCCAACTGCCAGGCGATCATTGCCATCGAGACCGTGGTCACCGCCCACGCCGAAAACACCTGGACCCTGAACACCGCCGCCACCGAATGGGAGCCGCCGATTCAGCACGAGCCCACGGTTACAAATTTCTCGGCGAGTTACCACGTCACTCATTGCCTGGCCGATCTGGTCCCCGATGGTGATACCTACAACCCTTGGGACCTCCCTGAAAACCCCGAACTGAAAAGCGCGGTCGAGGCGATAATTACCGTTTTCCTGGCTAAATACCCGCCGTTAACCTCCGCCGGTCGGTGGGAGCTGCGGCCCAGCCTGCAACTAATTACATGGTGATAAAATGCCTGCCGAAAATCTCAAGCTAAAAATCCAGAAAGGCGAAACCTTCGGCCGGACCCTGCTGTTCGGGACCGGCCCGATCTCCACGGTAACCGCTGCCGCCGACTACGGCGCCGGAGTGGTCAAATTCACCGCCGTCGGCCACACCCACGCCAACGGCGACCAGGTCATCCTGATCGTCAGAAACGAGGCCAGGAATATCAGCTATGTCGGCTCCTACGCGGTCTCTAACGTGGTCGCCGCCGTCTCCTTCACGGTCACCGCGGCCTGGCAGGGCAGCGCCATCGGCCAGGTCCAGAAAGCCCGCGACCTCACCGGCTATAATCTCCGGGCCCAGGTCAAGGACGATTACGACTCGATTGCCGTCGCCCTGGCCATCACCGGCACTATCCCCACCCCGACCAACGGCGTCGGCTACCTCGCCGCCGCCTCGGATGTTACCGGCGCCGCCGCCGCCACAACTTCGGCAATATGGGCGGCGGAGCTCTACGACGGCTCTACTCCGGCGATAGTCGAGCCCCTCTACTACGGCGACGTGGAAATCAGCGAGGAGGGCGTATAAATGGCAGCCAACGACGTGACCATGGTGGTGGTCAATAATACGGTAACTATGGTCGCAGATACCAACTCCACCCACATTATCGTCGGCCTCGGGCCGGCCACGACCAACGCCAGCGTCACTCAGATCATCACCAACGCCGACGAAGTAATCGAGATCACCGCCACCTCCTTGCTCGGTCTGGTGGTCGGCGGGATCACCAAAAAGCTCAGCGGTCTCAACCTCCTCGCCCAGATCCGGACCTGGCTGGACGTAATTTATGAGGCGGCGGGGACGGCACTGGCTAAAACAACCACCCACGAGACCACCTACAGCCACGACCACACCGGGCTATTAAATATAGGTGCCAACTCTCATGCTCAGATTGATTTGGTCCTGGGCGGCCTCGGCACCGCCTCGACCAACGCCACGGGGGATTTTGAGCCTGCCGGGACAACAACCACCCACGAGACCACCTACAGCCACGACCACACCGGGCTATTAAATATAGGTGC
>JARGFN010000239.1 GCA_029210665.1 Desulfobulbales bacterium | reverse complement strand
TATGAATTTTTACCCCGCTTTCGCGGTTTGAGTTATTACATGGGCATCAAGCCTTCAGGGGGAAAGAACCAATGCAGAAATATTTTGTCCTCGACACCAATGTCCTGCTCCATAACGCCGATTCGATCAGTTCCTTCTCCGATAATGTGGTGGTGTTGCCGATGTCGGTCATCGAGGAGCTTGATCGTTTCAAATCCCATAACAACGAGCTGGCCAGGAACGCCCGCCATGTGATCAGGCAGCTGGACCACCTGCGGGCTAAAGGCAATCTGGGCCGCGGTGTCGAGATGGACAACGGCGGCACCCTGAAGATCTATCATGAGCGGGATCTTGCGGACCACGGTCTCGATATGCGGATCGCCGACAACCGTATCCTTGGCGTGGCCTTTACCCTGTTCAAACAGGACAAGAAGGTTATCTTTGTCTCCAAGGATATTAACGCCCGCCTCAAGGCCGATGCCCTGGGAATCGAGGTCATGGATTTCGAGAAGCAGAAGGTCAATTTTGACGAGCTTTTTGCCGGCAACTGCCAGGTCAAGGTTCCGGGCGCCAAGGTCGACGAGTTTTATGTGAACAAGAAACTGACGCTCGACGGGTGCCTGGTGGTGCCGAATGAGTTTGTCCTGTTGATCGACGAGAGCGACGAAAAGCACACCGCCCTGGCCCGTTCTTCCAACGGGGGAGTGCTGGTGCCCCTGGTTCCCGATTATAACGAGGCCTTCGGCCTGAAGCCCCGCAACAAGGAGCAGCGGATGGCCCTTGAACTGCTGCTCGATCCGGAGGTGCTGCTTGTGACCATGGTCGGCCAGGCCGGGACCGGCAAGACCCTGCTCGCCCTGGCCGCGGCGCTGGAGACCACCATCAATTTTCACCGCTATGAGCGGATTCTGGTCTCAAGGCCGGTAATCCCCATGGGCAAGGATCTGGGCTACATGCCCGGCGATAAGGACGAGAAGCTTTTTCACTGGATGCAGCCGATTTTCGACAACCTTACTTTCCTGATCAGCGCCCAGGGCCGCAAGTCCGGCGACAAACATGAGGAGAGCGTCAAGCAGAAGGTCGACAAGCTTTTGCGGGATAATGTCATCGAGCTGGAGGCCCTTACCTATATCCGGGGCCGTTCGATTCCCAACCAGTATGTGATTGTCGACGAGGCCCAGAACCTCACCCCCCACGAGGTCAAGACCATCGTCAGCCGGGCCGGGGAGGGGACCAAGGTCGTCCTGACCGGCGATCCCGAGCAGATCGACAACCCCTATCTCGATTCCAGCAGCAATGGTTTGTCCTACGCGGTGGAGAGGATGAAGGGCCAGCCCCTCCACGGCCACATCACCCTCCGCAAAAGCGAACGGAGCAATCTGGCCGGGGCGGCGGCCGAATTTCTCTAGTAGGGAAGGGTATTTTTGCCCGTTCGGCGAATTTGCCTTTCTCATGTCGGGATAATTGGCTATAATGTCGATTTTATAATTTTTTGCAGTTTTGAGCCTAAGCGGGAGAATCAGGATGGATTTTGAGGCAAAATGGATAGCCTGGGAGACCACCAGGCGTTGCAATTTAAAGTGCGTGCACTGTCGCTCTTCCTCGGAGCTGGAGGCCAAGGGCCATCCGGATTTTTCCTTCGAGGAAGCCAAACGGGTGATCGACGACATCGCCTCCTACGCCTCACCGGTGGTGGTCCTGTCCGGCGGCGAGCCCCTGCTCCGCGACGACATTTTCGATATCGCCAAATACGGCGACGGCAAGGGGCTGCGGATGTGCCTGGCCACCAACGGCACCATGGTCACCGAGGAGATCGCCGAGCGGATCAAGGATGCCGACATCAAGATGGTCTCGATGAGTCTGGACGGCGCCTCTTCGGAGATCCACGACAACTTCCGCAATGTGCCGGGCGCCTTCGACGGCACGATCAACGCCATGAAGATCTTCCGCGACAGGGGGATCAAGTTTCTGATCAACTCCTCCTTCACCAAGCGGAATCAGGAGGAGATTCCGAAGATCTACAAACTCGCCAAGGAGATGGGGGCCACCGCCTGGTATATGTTTATGATCGTCCCCACCGGCCGCGGCGAGGAGATCATGAACGAACTGATCTCCCCCGAGGATTACGAGGAACTGCTTAAGTGGCATTACGAGATGGAGAAGCAGGAGGACGAGCTCCTGGTCCGGCCGACCTGCGCCCCGAGCTATTACCGGGTGGTCCTGGAGCAGGCCAAGGAGCAGGGCGACGATTTCAAGCGCCGCACCCTGCAGTTCTCCACCGGCGGCGCCAAGGGCTGCCTGGCCGGGCAGCTGATCTGCCTGATCGACGTGGACGGCGAGGTCCTGCCGTGCAGCTATTTCCCCAAATCGGCCGGCAATATCCGCGAGAAATCCTTCAAGGATATCTGGGAGAA
>JARGFN010000238.1 GCA_029210665.1 Desulfobulbales bacterium | reverse complement strand
CCGCAATGATATCCCCCTTGCCCTCACCTGTTAATTTCTGCTCAAAACAATAATGGATTGGGATTGCGGCTTTCTCCGCATGGGAAGCCGGCCCGGAAACTCAGGAAAGGCGGGACTTGAAATCCGGATAACCGAATTCCCGGACGATCTCGACCGCGTTGCACCGTTTATCGTAGAGAGCGATGGTCGGCAGGTTGATGCCATTGAAGGTGGTGTTCTTGACCATGGTGTAATGGGCCATGTCGGTGAAGATCAGCCGGTCGCCCGGTTTCAGCGGTTCGGGGAAGGAGTAGTCGCCGATTACGTCGCCGGCCAGACAGGTGTTGCCGGCCAATCGATAAGTATGGTGGTATTTGCCCGGTTTCCCGGCCCCGATCACCTCGGGCCGGTACGGCATGGCGAGGACATCCGGCATATGGGCCTCGGCCGAGGTGTCAAGGATGGCGATATTTATTTCGTTATTGACGATATCGAGGACCGAGGCGATCAGCACCCCGGCATTCAGGGCGACGGCCTCGCCCGGCTCCAGATAGATCTGAAGATCGTATCTGTCCCGGAATCGCTCGATCAGGCGGCAGAGCAACTCGACATCGTAATCGGGCCGGGTGATATGGTGGCCGCCGCCGAAGTTCAGCCACTTCATCTCGGGGAGGAGATGGCCGAACTTTTCCTCGACTTGGGCCAGGACCCGCTCCAGGGTATCGGCCCCCTGTTCGCACATCACATGGAAATGAAGGCCGTCGATCCCGGTCAGGTCATGGCCCGCCAGATCGGCTGCCCTGATCCCCAGGCGTGAGCCCGGCGCGCAGGGGTTGTAGAGCGGGGTCGCGACCTCGGAGTATTCGGGATTGATCCGCAGGCCGACCTGCCGCCCCCCTGTCCTGGCCCGGTATTTCCGCCATTGGGACAGGGAATTGAAGACCAGGTGGTCGGAAAGACCGGCGATTTCGTCAAACTCCTCGTCCCGGAAGGCGGGCGAAAAGGTATGGACCTCCCGGCCGAATTCCTCGCGCCCCAGCCGGGCCTCCAGCAGACCGCTGGCGCAGACCCCGTCCAGATGTTGCCGGATCAGGGGGAACAGGCTGAACATCGCGAAACCCTTCAGGGCGAGAAGGATCTTGCAGCCGGTCCGCGTGCTGACCCCGGCCAGGACCCGGCAGTTCGCCTCGATCCGCTCCCGTTCGACCAGATATACCGGGGTGGCTAGATCGAGCCGTGAAAATCGCTGATCGTCCATGGCAGTCCGTGTTTGTTAAGCGCTTCCATAAAGGGATCGGGATCGAGCTCCTCCATGTTGAAGACCCCCTCTCCCCGCCATTTGCCCTGCAGGATCAGCATGGCGCCGATCATCGCCGGGACTCCGGTGGTATAGGAAATCGCCTGGGAGCCGACCTCCTTGTAGCATTCGTGATGATCGCAGATATTGTAGATATATTTTTTAACCGTCCTGCCCTCCTTTTCGCCGTCGAAAACGCAGCCGATTACCGTCTTGCCTTTATAATTCGCGGCCAGGGAGGCGGGATCGGGCAGGAGCGCCTTCAGAAACTGAATCGGGACGATCTGCCGGCCCTCGAATTCGATCGGCTCGATCGAGGTCATGCCCACATTCTGCAAGACCTCAAGATGTTTGAGGTAGTTATCTGAAAAGGTCATCCAGAAGCGGATCCGCTCCAGGCCCTTGATGTTCTTGACCAGCGATTCCATTTCCTCGTGGTAGAGCAGGTAACTCGGCTTGACCCCGGCTACCGGGTAATCGAAGTCGATCCTTTTTTCGAGCGGTCCGGTCTCGATCCACTCGCCCTTCTCCCAGTAGCGCCCGTTCTGGGTGATCTCCCGGATATTTATCTCGGGATTGAAGTTGGTGGCGAAGGGATGGCCGTGATCGCCTGCGTTGCAGTCCAGAATATCGACGGTCCGGATCGAATCATAGAGATGTTTCTGGGCATAGGCGCAGAAGACGTTGGTCACTCCGGGATCGAAACCGGAGCCTAAAAGTGCCATCAACCCGGCCTTCCTGAACTTCTCCCGGTAGGCCCACTGCCACTTGTACTCGAACTTGGCCTCGTCCGGGGGCTCGTAGTTGGCGGTATCGAGATAATTGACCCCGCATTCGAGACAGGCGTCCATGATGGTCAGATCCTGGTACGGCAGGGCCACATTGATGCAGAGCTCCGGCTGGAATTCGCGCATCAGGGCGACCAGTTCCGGAACCTGGTCGGCGTCGACCCGGGCGGTCCTGATCGGCCGGGACACCTTCGCGGCAATGGCATCGCATTTGGCCTTGGTCCTTGAGGCCAGCATGATCTCGGAGAATACCTCCTGGACCTGGCAGCACTTGTGGACGACGACCGAACCGACCCCGCCCGCTCCGATAATCAATACTCTGGCCATGG
>JARGFN010000237.1 GCA_029210665.1 Desulfobulbales bacterium | reverse complement strand
TCCTGCGGGGCGTAGATGCGCCGTTATCGGGCGCCCCGCAGGGCGGCGGGGTGAACCCTGGCAATCCAGGGAAAAACGATTATCTAATGAAATTACAAGCTGATAAGTGAAATTCACCACGAAGCCGTCACGGATTCCGGTAATCTCTCTCCGGCAGTCGGCCCGGCGGCGGATCACCGAAGGTAATCAAGCAGAAACAATATTTTAAGGGAAAAAAACCAATGGCGAATGAAGACAACAAGATCATCTATTCGATGATCAAGGTCAGCAAGTTTTTCAACAAGAAACCGGTCCTCGAGAATATCTCGCTTTCCTATTTTTACGGGGCCAAGATCGGGGTTCTCGGCCTGAACGGCTCCGGCAAGAGCTGCCTGCTGCGGATTCTGGCCGGGGTCGATCAGGAGTACAACGGTGAAATCCATCTCTCGCCGGGCTACACGATCGGCTATCTGGAGCAGGAGCCCCTGCTCGACAGCGGCAAAACCGTTCGGGAGGTGGTCGAGGAGGGGGTCCAGGAGACCGTCGATCTGCTTAATGAATTCAACGTGATCAACGAAAAATTCTCCGAACCGATGTCCGATGACGAGATGAACGATCTGATCGAACGGCAGGGCAAGGTCCAGGATAAACTCGATGTTCTCGACGCCTGGAACCTCGATTCCCGCCTGGAGATGGCCATGGAAGCCCTGCGCTGCCCGCCGTCGGATGCCCGGATCGAGGTCCTGTCCGGCGGCGAGAAACGAAGGGTGGCCCTCTGCCGGCTGCTGCTCCGGAAGCCCGATATCCTGCTTCTGGACGAGCCGACCAACCATCTCGATGCCGAAACGGTGGCCTGGCTGGAGCAGCATTTACAGCGCTACGAGGGAACGGTTATCGCCGTCACCCATGACCGCTATTTCCTGGATAACGTCGCCGGCTGGATCCTGGAGCTCGACCGGGGCCGGGGCATTCCCTGGAAGGGTAATTATTCCTCATGGCTCGAACAGAAGCAGAAGCGGCTCGGCCAGGAGGAAAAGCAGGAGAGCGACCGCCAGAAGACCATGAAGCGGGAGCTGGAATGGATCAGGATGTCGCCCAAGGGTCGGCACGCCAAGGGTAAGGCAAGGATCAGTGCCTATGAGAAACTCCTGGACGATACCGGGCCGGACCGCATGAAGGACATGCAGCTCTATATTCCACCCGGCCCCCGCCTCGGCAAGGTGGTGATCGAGGCCGATCAGGTCAGAAAGGCCTACGGGGACCGGCTTCTGGTCGATGAGATGACCTTTTCCCTGCCGCCCGGCGGGATCGTCGGGGTCATCGGTCCCAACGGCGCCGGCAAGACCACCCTGTTCCGGATGATAACCGGCCAGGAAAAGCCGGATGCCGGCAGCTTTACGGTCGGCGACACGGTCAGGCTCGCCTATGTCGACCAGAACCGGGAGCTCGATCCGGAAAAAACCATCTGGGAGGTGATTTCGGATGGTCGGGACATGATCCAGCTCGGCACCGGCGAGATCAACTCCCGGGCCTATGTGGGCCGGTTTAACTTCTCCGGGACCGAACAGCAGCAGAAGGTCGGGCTTATTTCCGGCGGCCAGCGCAACCGGGTCCATCTGGCCAAGGTCCTTAAGGAGGGGGCCAATGTCATCCTCCTCGACGAGCCCACCAACGATCTCGATGTCAACACCCTGCGCGCTCTGGAGGAGGCCCTGGACAGCTTCGGCGGCTGCGCGGTGGTGATCAGCCATGACCGCTGGTTCCTGGACCGGATCGCCACCCACATCCTGGCCTTCGAAGGCGACAGCCGGGTGGTCTGGTTCGACGGCAACTATTCCGAATACGAGGAGGACCGCAAGGCCAGACTCGGCCACGAGGCCGATCAGCCCCACCGCATCAAGTACCGGCATCTGACCAGGGTTTAAAAAGTCATGGGATGGCTAAGCAAAAATCGTCAGATCCAAGGCGCGCAAATTTCGAGGAATGAAGCGTACTTCAGTACGCTGCAATGACGAGACAATTTGCAGCAACGCAGGAGCTGGCGATTTATGCCCTTTAGGGTGCTTTTTGCGCCGCCATTTAAAGCTTTTCCTCACCGGAGGCCAGGGCCTCCAGGCCTTCCCGGTCAACGATCTTGATCCGGGGGCCGCTGGATTCGATATATCCCCGGCTGTTCAGCCGGCTGAAGATCCGCGACAGAGTTTCCGGAATGGTGCCGAGCAGACTGGCCAGCTGGCTCTTGCTGATGTTCAGGGGGAACTCGCTGCCGCCCTGCTGCTCGCTTAACAGTAAAAGGTGGGAGGCGAGGCGGCCGGGCACCTCCTTCAGGGAGAGGGCTTCGATCATTCCGGCGAATTTTTTCAGGCGCAGCGACAGGGCGCCCAACATATTCATGGCCAGCGCCGGGTTCGACTTGATCAGCTCGACGAAGGC
>JARGFN010000236.1 GCA_029210665.1 Desulfobulbales bacterium | reverse complement strand
TAGCTGTGCAGCAGCCAGCCGGTCAGGATGCCTATGGCCAGCACCAGGAAGATCAGCAGGGAGAGGGACATCGCCGCTTCCCAGAACAGAAAGCGGATCTCGACGGTGGCCGCGTTCTGATACAGGAAGATAATGACTAGCCCGGCAAGGGCCAGGGCGGCAAGCAGTTTCGGATTCTTCATATTCGGAATTCCCCTCGGTTGTCCGGCCGGATCCGGCCTTGTTTCCAGAAAAGCGGCAGCCGGTTGGCCAATCCGCTGATTTCAGTGTGAGCTTATCCGGCCTTATTGTCAATAAATAGGCCGCCGATTGGATAGAGGACATGAAAGAGACCATCGATAATCCCGATCTCGACTTCGACCGGCTCCATATCTGGCACCCCTATTCGACCATGCTTTCGCCGCCGCCGGTCTGGCCGGTAACGGCGGCCGGGGGCAGCCGTCTCACCCTGGCCGACGGCCGGGAACTGGTCGACGGCATGTCTTCCTGGTGGTCGGTGATCCACGGCTATAACCATCCGCGCCTGAACCGGGCGGCCCATGAACAGATCGACGCCTTTGCCCATGTGATGTTCGGCGGTCTTACCCATAATCCCGCCATCGAACTGGCCCGGCGGCTGGTCGCCATCACCCCGGAGCCCCTCGACAAGGTCTTTATCTCCGATTCCGGCTCGGTGGCGGTCGAGGTGGCGATCAAGATGGCCGTCCAGTACTGGCACGCCCGGAACAGACCGGAAAAACACCGGCTCCTGACCATCCGCGGCGGCTATCACGGCGATACCTTCGCGGCCATGTCGGTCTGCGATCCGGTCACCGGCATGCACGAGATTTTCACCCATGTCCTGGCCAAGCAATTTTTCGCACCGCGGCCCGAATGCCGGTTCGGCGAGCCCTGGGATCCCGCCGATATTCAACGGCTGGCCGGGCTGCTCGCCGAAAACCACGGGCGGATCGCCGCCCTGATCCTGGAACCGGTAGTCCAGGGGGCGGGCGGCATGTGGTTTTATTCCCCCGAGTACTTGAAACAGGCCCGGGCGCTCTGCGACGCCCACGAAGTCCTGTTGATCGCCGACGAGATCGCCACCGGTTTCGGCCGGACCGGCAGGCTTTTCGCCTGCGAGCACGCCGGAATAGCCCCCGATATCCTCTGCCTCGGCAAGGCGATGACCGGCGGTTACCTGAGTCTCGCCGCCACCCTGACTTCCAGCCATATCGCCGAAACCATTTCCGCCGGCGGTCCGGGCTGTTTCATGCACGGCCCGACCTTTATGGGCAATCCCCTGGCCTGCCGGGTCGCCTGCGAGAGCATCGATCTGCTCCTGGAATCCCCCTGGCGGGAGAGGATCGCAAGTATCGAAGAAAAGCTGCGAAGCGGCCTGGCGCCCTGCCGGGAGTTCGCAGCGGTCAAGGAGGTCAGGGTGCTGGGCGCGATCGGGGTGGTTGAACTCCATGAAGAACCCGACCACCGCGCCCTCCAGCGGAAGCTGGTCGACAAGCTGGTCTGGATCAGACCCTTCAGCCGCCTGGTCTATATCATGCCCGCCTATAACATCAATCCCGTCGATCTCGGTTTCCTGATCGAAAAAATGGTCGAGGCGGTCGGAGAATTATAAAAAATCCTGAATCCGTTATCGGATGCCCTGTAAGACGGCCGGTGCAATTTCTTCACCGCGATCATCGATGGCTGAATAAGGAATATCTGGTCGATAAGGGCAAGCTTGCCCAATGACCGTTGCGGATTCAGAATAAATGACATTTTCGGCGTGTCAGGCCTGAGGCCTGGTTCTCTATAGTCACGAAACCCCTTCGTGTTTCCATATTGGCCGCGATAATATCTTGGCGAATGGATCCATTTGCCGACAATATTGCAGTTTGCCGGAGGCAGACTATGAAAATCAGCTCTCATGAAATGAAAATCTACGGGCAGGGTGTGCTTGTAACGTTTATTCTGAGCGGGTTTGATTGGTTGACGGGCCACGATTTCAATTTTTTCGTGTTCTATTTCCTGCCGGTATTTTTCGCGGCCTGGCACCTGGGTTCGCCGGGTGCGGTCTTTTTCGCTATCCTCTCTGCCATGGTCTGGTACGCCGCCGATGTTCTGGCCGGCCATACCTACCAATCCGACTTCTATGCCGTCTGGAACACCATGATTCACCTTGTTTCCTTTCTGGTCATCGGCTGGTCGATTTCATTATTGAAACGCACTCTCGACAGTGAAAGGGCGGGGGAGGGAGAATTTACCCAGGGATATGGCGGTTTACCTTGTTCATCGACATTGCCGGGAAACCCTTCCTTCCGTGGGAAGATATTTCGGCATCGAAAATTATAGCAGGTTGAGCAGCATAATAGAACGGGTCAAAAACAAACTTCCAAGTAACTTAACTCTAACTCTTTGAATTTATGATGTTGCCCCCTCAGGGA
>JARGFN010000036.1 GCA_029210665.1 Desulfobulbales bacterium | reverse complement strand
CTGAAAGAAAGAATCCCGGCCGCATCGGTAAGCCCTACCAGATCAGGCGTCGCCTTGATAAGCTTCGCTGCCGGGATCGCCCGCTTCACATCCTTAATGGCGCTTGCCACCGGGGATGATGGCGGGGTCGGACCAAGCCGACTACCCGATATCGTCTCGATTTGGCTCTAAAACAGATTGTTTTTCGGCCTTGGAGCTCTCTTTTTGATACCCAAAACGCACTTCCAAGCCGCCAACACCTCAAACTTTTACTCCAGCCGGCAAAGGAACTAAACGGGGCGGATTTATTTTATTCATAGTGTACGCTTCCCTAAACGGCAGACAGGTCATAGATTGATTTTTGATTCCGGCCCAAGCGCCACCAGCATCAGGCGCTGGACGCTTTGTATATGGGGATATATACACAGAAGGTGAGCTGGGTACTCGATGCCGATATTCGTGCATTTTTCGACATCCTCGACCACGAATGGCTGGTGAAGTTCGTCGAGCACCGTGTAGCGGACCGGCGCATCGTGCATCTCATCCGGAAATGGCTGAGGGCCGGAGTGCTGGGAGATGGAAAACGGATACGCAACGAAGAGGGGACGGTCCAGGGCGGCAGTATCAGCCCGCTGTTGGCCAATATCTACCTTCATCACGTATTCGACCTGTGGACCAAACAATGGCGGAAAGTGCAAGCGCGGGGCGACGTGATCGTCGTACGCTTTGCAGATGATTTCGTTGTAGGGTTCCAGTATCGCGACGAAGCGAAACGATTCCTTGCGGAACTGCGCGAGCGATTAGGCAAGTTCGGCCTGGAATTGCATCCCGAAAAGACGCGCCTGATCGAGTTCGGAAGATTTGCAACCCGGAATCGGCAGAAAAGGGGCGAGGGAAAACTGGAGACCTTCAACTTCCTTGAATTCACCCATATCTGCGGGAAAACGAGGGCAGGCAGG
The DNA here is from genome assembly GCA_029210665.1 of Desulfobulbales bacterium. Classification (GTDB taxonomy): domain Bacteria; phylum Desulfobacterota; class Desulfobulbia; order Desulfobulbales; family JAGXFP01; genus JAGXFP01. The sequence continues at coordinate 16,350 of JARGFN010000036.1, read as the reverse complement.
TTCACGGTGCTTCGACAGACGATGCGCAAGAAGTGGCAGGCGAAGCTGAAGGAAGTGTCTTTTAAACTTCGTCGTCGTATGAATGATCCCGTTCCGGAGCAGGGGGCCTATCTGCGGTCGGTTGTGATAGGGCACGCGAGATACTACGGCGTGCCCATGAACAGCCCGGCCATCGGGGCCTTCCGGCATAAGGTGTGCCGGCTGTGGCACAAGGTGCTTAAGCGCCGCAGCGACAAACATCGCCTTCCATGGGAACGGATGAAACGCTTGATTGCCAGGCATATTCCCTCCGCCCGCATCTGTTACCCATACCCTTCGGAGCGCTTATGCGTCACTACCTGAGGCAGGAGCCGTATGAGGTAATTCCTCACGTACGGATCTGTGCGGGGGGTGCCGGGGACCGGCATTCCTACCGCGACCGTTAGTACCACAAAAGCTTTAAAATCAGTCATTCCGGCTCCTGGTTTCTGGCTTCTCATCATGGATTACCACTATGCCTCTAAATCATTTTATGACAGCAAACCAATATCATAAGACAAGTCAGAAAGCTGAGTGTTAAGGTCCACAATGCTTGATCGCGCCAAACTTGCCGTTATCCACATAACCGTCAAGGAACTGGGACTCTCCGACCGGGAGTACCGGGACACCCTGGAGAAGGTCACCGGGGTGCGGAGCAGCCGTGACCTCGACGGGGCCGGGTTCCGCAAGTTGATGCGCTATTTCGCCCGCAGCAAGGATTATCGGGTGAGTGCCGACGGGATGACCTTCCGCCAGAAGCTCTACATCCGCCACCTGGTCGAGGATCTGGGCTGGGATCCCGCCCATTTCGTCAATTTTCTCAGAAAGTACTACCATACCGATTCGATCGAGAAGATGAGCAAGCGGGAGGCCGGCAAGCTGATCGAATCCCTCAACCACATCATTACCCGGCGGCTGGAGCGGAAATGAAAATCTGGGTAGACGCCGACGCCTGTCCGGCGGTGATCAAGGAAATTCTCTTCCGGGCGGCGGAGCGGCTCGGGGTGCGGATGACTCTGGTCGCCAATCATCCCCTCCGGGTTCCCGCCTCGAAGCTGATCGCCTTCGTGCAGGTATCGTCCGGGCTCGATGTTGCCGATAGCGAGATCGTCAACAGGGTTGGCGCCGGCGATCTGGTTATCACCGCCGATATCCCCCTGGCGGCGGAGGTGGTGGAGAAGGGCGCTTCCGCCCTTAACCCGCGCGGTGAGATGTACACGGCCGAAAACGTCAGGGACCGGCTCAGCATGCGGGATTTCATGGAGGGGCTCCGCCGCGACGGCATCGATACCGGCGGCCCCGCCCCGCTCGGTCCCAGGGACCGGCAAACATTCGCCAACAGCCTCGATAAGTTTTTAAGCAACTATGCGAGATATAATCAGAAAAATGGTTTATAGTATGCGTTTGAAATGGCCTCCGGAGAGAGGCCCGTCGCAAAAAGTCGCGAACCACGGGGATGCTCTCCGTGGTTTTTTTTATTTTCCAAGCCCCGCCGGAACCGGCCGGGGCGGAGCACACGGGTAAAAGAGATTATGATCAATGCAGCAAATGTCGCCCTCGCCTATGGCAAGAGGGTTATCTTCCAGGACGTCAATATCAAGTTCACCGCCGGCAACTGTTACGGGCTGATCGGGGCCAACGGCGCCGGCAAGTCCACCTTTCTGAAAATCCTCGCCGGCGAGATGGAGCCTGACCGGGGCGAGGTCTCGGTCGGCGCCCGCGAGCGCATCGCCATGCTGCGCCAGGACCATTTCGCCTTCGACGAGGAAACGGTCTTCCACACCGTGACCATGGGCCACCCGCGCCTGCACGAATTGATGATGGAGCGGGAAGCGCTCTACGCCAAAAGCGAGCTTTCCGAGGAGGACGGCCTGCGCTGCGGGGAGATCGAGGGGGAGTTCGCCGAGATGAACGGCTACGAGGCGGAAAGCGAGGTGGCGGTGTTGTTGAACGGTCTCGGCATCGTCGAGGGGCTGCGGGGCAAGAAGATGAAGGAACTCGACGGCGGCGACAAGGTGCGGGTTCTGCTCGCCCAGGCCCTGTTCGGCAATCCCGATATCCTCCTGCTCGACGAGCCCACCAACAATCTCGACTACAAGTCGATCAACTGGCTGGAGAACTTCCTCTCCCGTTTCGAGAACACCGTCATCATCGTCTCCCATGACCGCCATTTCCTGAACCAGGTCTGCACCCATACGGCGGATATCGATTTCGGCCGCATTCAGGTCTATGTCGGCAATTACGATTTCTGGTACCAGGCCAGCCAGCTGAGCCTGAAGCAGAAGCAGAACGAGAATAAAAAGGCCTCCGCCAAGGCCGAGGAGCTCAAGGAGTTCATCCAGCGTTTCAGCTCGAACGCCTCCAAGGCCAAGCAGGCCACCTCCCGCAAGAAGCTGCTCGAAAAGCTCACCGCCGAGGAGCTGCCGGTCTCGTCGCGCAAATACCCTTATGTGGTCTTCAAGCCCGAGCGCTCCTGCGGCGATATCATCCTGGAGATCGAGGACCTCTGCAAAAAGGTGGACGGGGTTGTCGTCCTGGATAATTTTTCCCTGACGGTCAACAAGGGGGACAAGATCGCCTTTGTCGGCGATAACTCCCTGGCCCGAACCGCCCTCTTCGAGATCCTGGCCGAAAAGAGCACTCCGGACAGCGGTGATTTCCGCTGGGGCCAGACCATCTCCACCGCCTATTTCCCCAAGGAGAACAGCGGCTACTTCAACCACGACCTGAGCCTGGTCGAATGGCTCCGTCAGTTCGCTCCGCCCACCGAAAGCGAAAGCTTCTCGCGCGGCTTTCTCGGCCGGATGCTCTTCTCCGGCGAAGAGGCGCTGAAAAAGGTCGGGGTCCTTTCCGGCGGCGAGCGGGTCCGCTGCATGCTGGCCCGGATGATGCTGGCCGACGCCAATGCCCTGATCCTGGACGAGCCGACCAACCACCTGGATCTGGAATCGATCACCGCCCTGAATAACGGCCTGATCGCCTTTCCCGAGGTAGTTCTCTTCGCCTCCCACGATCACGAGTTCGTCTCGACGGTGGCGAACCGGATCATCGAGATCACCCCGGAGGGGGTCATCGACCGGATGATGAATTTCGACGACTATCTGGAGGATCCCGAGGTGGCGAGGCTGCGGGGCGGGGATGCTGAGCCGCTGGTCGTCAATCTCTGATGGGGTGGCTCAGGATATCCGGGAACCCTGACTTTTCTTCTCCTCTTTCCTGGCTTTCTTGACGGCCTTTTTCTCTTTCATGCTTTTGGCCGGTTCCTTCTTGGCGCTTTTTTTGGTGTTCATGCCTTTGCTCATCTTGATTTGCCTCGGGGGTGATGGAGATTATTGGCTGCCACGGCAGCGATATCGCGCCATTATACCCTGTTTCCCGGCGGAAAGGTCTTTAAATGATGGCGGTTATCTCAGCAGATCGGGGAAGAAGATCAGGATGATGCCGATGGCGAGCATGATCGCGCCGCCGACCGGTTTGGTGTATTTGGCGTATTTTTCGCCCAGCGCCGAGGTGACCGCGAAGGCGGCGGCGCCGAAGATCAGCAGGTCGTCCAGCATGAAGAACAGATCGTACAAGAGGATATACATATAGTACTGGAAGGCGTTGAGGGGGCTGATCGACAATATGTAGGTGAAGACGGCCGGGATCGCGGCGGAGCAGAGGAACTCGATCGAGTTGACGATGAAGGCCAGAACGACGATCGCCAGAAAGCTGCCGACCGACAGCGGCGCCAGCGCTACTTTCTTGATTCGCTCCATGGTCCTGCTCTTCGATTCGTTGTCGCCGATCTCGCAGGCCGGGTTACCCCGGGTCCTGATCGACTCGTAAATATCGGTTATTCCCACCCACAGGGCGAAAAATCCGACCAGCAGGGTGAGCTCCCGGACATAGCCCATGAAAAGAAAGGCGTTCAGCCAGGCCGTCATGAACAGAAAGTACAGAACCCCGGAGGCGAAGACGAAGGTGCCGACGATCAGCCAGATCTTTCTCCGGTCCTTCAGGGAGAGGACCAGGGAGATCAGGTAGACCAGGACCCACATGGCGCAGGGATTTAATCCGTCGATCAGGCCGAGGACCACCGCCAGGACCGGCAGGGAAAACTCCCGGGCGTCGATTTTGCCGATGAAGGGGATCTCGACGATGGTCGAAGGGGCGGGAAAGCCGGCATCGTCCGCCGGACCCTGATCCTCCAGGACCGGTCCGGCCGGGGATTGGCGGAAACCGTTATCGATGTTTTCGCTGAACAGAAAAATCGCCAGCAGGACCAGGCCGGCCAGAAACGAATAGCGCTTGAACCGGTTGGCGAAGGTCTTTTTAAGGGTTTGCCGCAGCATTTTGGTCCGCCGATCTTTCCATTGGGATGGATCCGGTGAGGAACGCTCCCGGGCTCCTCTCTGTCATTCTCACATTAGCGGAATCGACAAGTCAAGCAGGCAGGGATCGAAGGAAATTATCGGTTGGCAAGATCGGTCGGGGGAAAACGGGAAAAAGCTTCAGTTCAGGGCAGGGTGAAGTCGATCAGAAACTCCCGGTTGCCCTTGGGGCCCTGGATCGGCGAGGGTGTGAAACCCCGGCTGCGCAAGCCGAGGCCGATGCCGAAGTCCTCGATTTTTTTGATGGCGGCAGCGTGGAGTTCCGGCTCCCTGACCACGCCGCCCTTGCCGACCTGGCCGCGGCCCACCTCGAACTGGGGTTTGATCAGGGCCAGAATGTCGCCGCCCGGTTTCAAAAAGAGCCTGGCGGGGACGAGCAGGAGTTCCAGGGAGATGAAGGAGGCGTCGATAACCACCAGATCGAGGGGTTCCGGGATAGCGCCGGGGGCGAGATGGCGGGCGTTGGTGCGCTCCATGACCACCACCCGTTCGTCCCGGCGAAGCTTCCAGGCGAGCTGCCCGTAGCCGACATCGACGGCGTAGACCCTGGCGGCGCCTCTCTGGAGCAGACAGTCGGTGAAGCCGCCGGTGGAGGCCCCGAAGTCGGCGCAGACCATTGCGGCCGGATCGATCCGGAAGTGGTCGAGCCCGGCGGCGATTTTGTAGCCGCCCCGGCTGACATACGGGCAGTCGCCGCCCTTGATCTCGATCCGGCAGTCGTCCGGGAACCGGCTGCCGGCCTTGTCGGCCCGGTGCCCCTCGACAAAGACCTGGCCGGCGACAATCATGGCCTGTCCCTTCTGGCGGCTCTCGACGAGATTCCGGGCGATCAGCAGATTGTCCAGACGCACTTTCATCGGCCGAGGGCTTACTGTCCGGCCCGGCGGATCATTTCGCAGAGCTCGTCGGCCATGGAGTCGATCAGGTTTTCGTCCCCCCCTTCGACCATCACCCTGATTACCGGTTCGGTGCCGGAAGGACGGACCAGGATCCGGCCGGAATCGCCGAGCTGTTCCTCGAAGGCCGCCACTTTCCGGCTGAACCCCTTGATCCGGTCCGGATTGATCTTCTTGCCGGTCCTGGCGTTTTTCAGGGTCTGGGGAACGGTTTCCATGATCCCGGCCAGTTCCGAGAGGGGCCGGCCGCGCTTGATCATGATCGCCAGAAGCTGCAGGGCGGCGAGGATGCCGTCGCCGGTGGTGTTGTGGTCGAGAAAGATCAGGTGGCCGGACTGCTCGCCGCCGAAATTATAGCCGCCCCGGCGCATCTCCTCGACGACGTAGCGGTCGCCGACCGCGGTCCTGATCATGGCGCCGCCCATCCTTTCCATGGCCAGTTCCAGGCCCAGATTGCTCATCACCGTGCTGACCAGGGTCTTCTTGCGGAGCTTGCGCCGGGCCATAAGCTCCGAGGCGCAAATCGCCATGACATGGTCGCCGTCGACGATCGCCCCTTTCTCGTCGACCACGATCAAGCGGTCGCCGTCGCCGTCCAGGGCTATACCGAGATCGGCGCCGACCTCCTTGACCTTCTCGGCCATCAGCTGCGGATAGAGGGCGCCGCATTGGTGATTGATGTTCCTGCCGTCCGGTTCCACCGCCAGGGCGGTGACCTTGGCGCCCAGTTCCTCGAAGACGTGGGGCGCCACTCCGTAAGTGGCGCCGTTGGCGCAGTCGAGGACGAGATGGAAGCCGTCCAGAACGTATTCCTTCGGGAAGGTGTTTTTCAAAAAGACCGTGTAGCGTCCCCGGGCGTCATCAAGACGGAAGGCCTTGCCGACCTCATCGGCAATCGGCCGCAGGGCGTCGATCTTTTTCGAAAAGATCAGGTCCTCGATCTTCAACTCCTGCCGGTCGGGGAGTTTGAAGCCGTCCCGGGAAAAGATCTTGATGCCGTTGTCCTGGAAGGGGTTATGGGAGGCGGAGATAACCACGCCGGCGTCGGCCCGCATGCTCGTGGTGATAAAGGCGATGCCCGGGGTGGGCATCGGGCCGACCAGCAGTACGTCGACCCCCATCGAACAGATCCCCGAGGCCAGGGCGTTTTCGATCATGTATCCGGAGAGGCGGGTGTCCTTGCCGATCACGATCCGGTGGTCCGGTTTCATGTCCTTGACCAGATAGGCGATGCCGCGGCCAATTTGCATGGCTATTTCCGAGGTCATCGGGTGGATGTTGGCCACCCCTCTGACTCCGTCGGTGCCGAAAAGTTTTCTCATTGGCGGTTCGATCCATTGCCCGGGGGCGGGGAGGTAAGTTGCTTCTTCATGGCGGGCTGCGGCGGACTGATCCGGATTTCTATAGTCGGCGGCATTATTTCGCTTATCACGATATCGGGCCGGTTGGTAACTATTTTGACCGGCAGCGTGTGGTTTCCCGCCGGCAGCCGGTCCGCTTCGAGGACCGCCTGGAATTGAAACTCCTCGGCGGCTTGTTCGGCAAGATGATAAGGCATTGTTGCCTTGATGTCCACATAATGGTGGTCGAGCCAATAGGTGGTCCGTTGGGCCGCGTGGCTGAACTCCACCGGGATATCGTGGAATTCGCGGGGGACCTGCTTTTCTTTCAGCAAAACGTTGACGGAAATCGCCGGTTCGCCGATCAGTTCGGTGATCTGGTCCCGGACGTCGAGGGAAACCTCGGTGGTGAAGTTGTCTTTCCGGCCGGAAATGTCGATCGGCTGGGTCGGCAGAAACATCTCTTTTCCCAGAATACCGGCCGGCGCGGTCAGGTCCAGGATGGGGGGATCCGGGATCAGGGCGCTTACCTCGTAACCTGTCGCCGGCTCCCCTTCAACTACCGGCTTGACCGGCAGTTCCTTGGTGATCAGGCGATCGATGGTCAGGGTTATGTTGGCGGGGCGGATGTTCTGGATCTGGATGCCGTTCGGCAATTTTATCGATTCCGGGGTGTTTTTGATCACATGATTGCCGGGCCTGACGTCGCTGAGATCCACCGGCCTGGTGATCTGCTGGCCGGAAATGGTGCGCACCAGCCCCCGGGGGCCGTTGACCGTCACTTCCAGCTGTTTGCGGAATTCGTTGGAGATCACCAGGTTCTGCGGCAGGTTGGTTATTTCCAGGGGCACGTAGAGGGTGATGTCCACCTTGTCTTCACCGACCACGAAATACCAGAGAAATACCGCGAAAAAGAAAGAAACCAACTTGATGAGCAGGTTCTTGGGGAGCTTTTCCGGTAGTTTTAAATCTTTCTTTCCTGTGATCTGCTTAACCAGTTTTTCCATATGTAATTTTGATCTTCCTTGGGAACGAATATGGTCTTCAGTCTATTTCTGAGAGAATTTGTGTCAAGCCCCGAATTGATCGCGCCGTGCTGGACCAGGGAGATGCTGCCGGTTTCCTCGGAGACGACCACGATTACCGCATCCGATTCCTCGGAAAGGCCGATGGCGGCCCGGTGCCTGGTTCCGAGTTTTTTGCTTATATAGGGGTTTTTGGTCAGGGGCAGGACGCAGCCGGCCGTCATCACCCGGCCCGCCCGGATAATGACCCCGCCGTCGTGCAGCGGGGAACTGGTCTGGAAGATGCTGATCAGCAATTCCTTGCTCAGTTTGGCTTCGATGGTCTGACCGGAATCGACATGGTCGTCAAGGCCGGTTTCCCGGGCCAGGACGATCAGGGCGCCGGTCTTGCGGCGTGACATGTAGCGGGCGGCCTCGACCACTTCCTCCAGGTAATGCACCGTGTTTTCAAAGGTCCTGGTGAACGGGGTCTGGCCTACCTGGGTCAGGGCGCGTCTGATATCGCGCTGGAAGATAATAATGACGATCAGGAAAATCGAACTCAGGAAGGTGTTAAGGAGCCAGTACAGGGTGAGGAGCTCAAACTGTTTGGCGGCGAAATAGGCGAAAATGATAATGGCGATGCCGGCCAGCATCTGGGCGGCCCGGGTCCCCCTGATAATCAATAGGAGCCTGTAGATGATGTACCAGACAATGAGGATATCGAAAATATCCTGCCAGCGCAGTGAGTTGATTGTTTCGAACATTGAAAACTTTCAGAAAAATTATTATAAATGGCATGACAAACAATATATTTTATAAACTGAACAAACTTTCCAAAGCAAGGATAAATTGCTGATTTTAAAAAATAAATTATATTAATTCGCCAGGCGCACCGTGGAAGATTGTTCTCCCCGGCAGTGATGATGAAAAAAACACAATAGAGGTTTTAGTTTCTTGACATTTTCATGTATTTAATTTATTTTCGCTTCTTTCTCATGAATTCGACCCACAGAATTATTTATTGAAAAACAGGAGGCCGTTTTGGCTAATCATAAGTCAGCTTTAAAGAGACATCGCCAGAGTCTGGTGCGGCGCAGCCGCAATCGTGCCATTAAATCCGTATTGAAAAGTTCCGTTAAGTCGGTTCGGGTCGCCGTTGAGCAGAATTCCCAGGAAGAAGCTCTGGCCGCGCTCAAGGCGGCAATTCCGGTCATCAACCGTGCCGCCGGCAAGGGCACGATCCATAAAAGAAATGCTTCCCGGAAGGTTTCCCGGTTAACCAGAAGCGTCAATGCCATGTCGGAAGCCGGCGCCCAGTAACGGTTTGATTCGGTGGTTTTCCGCCCGGGCAAGAACCCTTGCCGGTATCCGGGAAGAACGGGATCATGAACAATATCGCGATTTAACGAAAGTCATGCGGGGTGTCGCCCTGCCTGGCTTTTTTTTATCCGTGCATGTAACCGCTGAACGGTAACATGCAAGCGGTCTTGGTACTTTGCGGCCGTTCCGGTGAACTGTTACCTGTATATAACCGCTTGCGACCTGTCATTGCGACTATAAAGCTGAGTTGAGCAGCTCGTCTGCTTTTATGCCCTTTAGGGTGCAAACGAAGCTTATGCCCAGTGGGTATAACCATGTGCCAACCATCCCAGAAAGTATTCGAAGAGCTTGTCGGTGAAGCGGACCTGATTCCGGTCCATCGCGAGATTATCGCCGATCTCGACACCCCCCTTACGGTTTTCGCCAAGGTCGCCGGGGACGAGGCCCGGGCCTTCCTGTTCGAAAGTCTTGAGGGCGGGGAGAAATGGGGGCGTTACTCCTTTATTGGTTATGACCCCCTGGCCATCTTCGAAAGTCATGGCGACAAGGTTTTTCTGAACCGGAACGGCCGCGAGGAGATTCTGGAGGGCAATCCCCTCGAATTGCTTCGGGAACTGGTCGGTTCCTTCAAAGTCAGCGGTCAATCCGAGTATCTGCCGCGCTTTTTTGGAGGCGCGGTCGGTTTTCTCGGCTACGACATGGTCCGCTTCATGGAAGAACTGCCCGCCTTTAAGGAGCCGCTGGCCGGTTTTCCGGACAGTTCCTTTATGGTCCCTCGCATGGTGTTGATTTACGACAACCTCAAACAGACCCTGACCATTGTCAATTGCGTCGAAATCGACCGGCAAAGAGATATTGCCGATCAGTATCTGGAAGCGACCGGCCGGATCGAGGAGGTGGTGGCGCGAATCGCCGGGCCGGCGCCGGTCGAACTGACCGCCCGCACCCGGCCCGGGACCGGTCATCAATTCAGTTCGAATATGAGCGAGGATTCTTTTCGGGGCATGATCGATAAGGCCAAGGAGTACATCCTCGCCGGCGATATTATTCAGGTGGTCCTTTCCCAGCGGTTTCACGCCCGGACTGATCTCGCCCCGTTTCGCCTCTACCGGGCCCTGCGCCACATCAATCCCAGCCCCTATCTCTTTTACCTGAAACAGGGCGAGCTGGTCCAGATCGGTTCCTCGCCGGAAATTCTCGTCCGTCTTGAGCAGGACGATATTGAGCTCCGACCTATTGCCGGGACCAGACGGCGGGGGGCGACCCCGGCAGAGGACCTGGCTTTGGAAAAGGAGCTGCTGGCCGACCCCAAGGAGCGGGCCGAGCATCTGATGCTGGTCGATCTGGGCCGTAACGATGTCGGCCGGGTCTCGGTGCATGGCCGGGTCGAGACCCGGGACCTGATGGTTGTCGAGCGCTACAGCCATGTGATGCATATCGTCTCCGGGGTGCATGGCCGCCTGGCCCCGGGTTACGATCAGTTCGATGTGTTGAGCGCCTGTTTTCCGGCCGGCACGGTGAGCGGCGCCCCGAAGATCAGGGCCATGGAGATCATCGAGGAGCTGGAGCCGGAGCGGAGGGGACCCTATGCCGGGGCCGTCGGTTATTTCGGGTTTTCCGGCAATATGGATTTCTGTATTACCATTCGTACCTTTATTATGAAAGGCTGCGATCTGTGGATTCAGGCCGGGGCCGGGGTGGTTGCCGATTCCGATCCGCGCCTCGAATATGAAGAGACCGTCAACAAGTCCATGGGATTGCGCCGGGCGGTGGAGCTGGCCGAGAAGTGGCAGGGCTGATCGGGGCTGCATGCAATGATTGTAATTATTGATAACTACGATTCCTTTACCTACAATATCGTCCAGACCCTGGGCGGTTTCGGCGCCGAAATGCAGGTTTTCCGCAACGACCGGATTGATCTTGCCGGGATCGAGGCGCTCCGGCCGGACCGCCTGTTGATTTCCCCCGGGCCGGGTACGCCGGCCAGGGCGGGGATCTCGGTCGAGGCGATTAAATATTTTGCCGGTCGGATTCCTATTCTCGGGGTCTGCCTGGGCCATCAGGCGATCGGCGAGGCCTTCGGCGGCCGGACGGTCCGGGCGGCACGGCTGATGCACGGCAAGACCAGCAGGGTCTACCACGACGGCAAGGGGGTGTTCACCGGCCTGCCGGATCCTTTCGATGCCATGCGCTATCATTCCCTGGTTATCGAAAAGGACTCTCTCCCGGCATGCCTGGAAATCACGGCCGAAACCGATCAGGACGAATTGATGGGGGTCAGACACCGGGAGCTGATGATCGAGGGGGTGCAGTTTCATCCGGAATCGATCATGACCCCGGACGGGGTCTGGTTGCTGAAGAACTTTATTGCCGCGGACTATCCGGAAATGTTCGGCCGATAAGAACGAGAAAGGGGAGGAGGGTGATATGATCAGGGAAGCTATCTCCAAAGTGGTGACCGGCCACGACCTGAACGAGGAAGAGATGGTCGGGGTGATGAACGAGATCATGAGCGGCGAGTCGTCGCCCGCCCAGATCGGCTCCTTCATCACCGCCTTGCGGATGAAAGGCGAGACCGTCGACGAGATTACCGGGGCGGCCCGGGTCATGCGGGAGAAGGCGGAAAAAGTCGATGCCGGTTCGGGCATCGTGGTCGATACCTGCGGTACCGGCGGCGACAGTTCCGGCACCTTCAATGTTTCGACGGCGGCGGCCTTTGTGGTGGCCGGGGCCGGGGTGACCGTGGCCAAACACGGCAACCGCTCCATCACCAGCCATTGCGGCAGCGCCGATGTCCTGGAGGCCCTGGGGGTCAATCTGGATCTGCCCCCCGAGCAGGTCGGCCGGTGTATCCGGGAGGTCGGCATCGGTTTCATGTTCGCGCCGATCATGCACGGCGCCATGAAGCATGCCATCGGCCCCCGCCGTGAAATCGGGATCAGGACTGTTTTCAATGTCCTCGGGCCGCTGACCAATCCGGCCGGCGCCAATGTCCAGGTCATGGGGGTTTTCGACCCCGATCTTACCGGCAAGCTGGCCAGGGTACTCGGCAAGCTCGGGGCTTTGCGGGCCATGGTGGTCTGCGGGGCCGGGAATATGGACGAGTTGACGGTGACCGGCGAGACCAGGGTGGCCGAGTGGGTTGACAACGGGGTCAGGGAGTATGCGGTGCAGCCGGAAGATGTCGGTCTCGGGAGGGCCGTTCTCGAAGATATCAGGGGCAAGAACGACGCCGCTGCCGCCGCCGAACATTTGCGGCGCATCCTGGGCGGTGAGCCGGGGCCGTGCCTCGATATGGTTCTGCTTAACGCCGGCGCGGCCCTGACCGCGGCCGGCAAGGCTGCCGATCTGACGGCGGGCGTCGAACTGGCTCGGCGTACCGTCGCCGGCGGCGCACCCCTGGCCAAAGTCGACGGGCTGGTCGCTTTTTCAGCAGCCTGAATCCGGATGGAATGATATGTCTAAAATGATTCTCGATCAAATAGTCGCCCGCAAGAAAGAGGAAGTGGCCGAGCTGCTCAAGGGGGCGGCCGAGGAGCCTCCCGAACAGGTCGATCCTCCCCGTGGTTTTTACCGGAGCCTGGTCGATTCTGCCTCCATCGCGGTGATCGCCGAGGCCAAAAAGGGTTCGCCGTCGAAGGGCATCATCTGCCCGGATTTCGACCCGGTCGCCATTGCCGCCGACTACGAAAAAGGCGGCGCCCAGGCCCTGTCGGTCCTGACCGATGCGGACTTTTTCCGGGGTTCCCTCTCCTACATTCCCGCCGTGCGGGGGACGGTGAAACTGCCCGTCCTGCGCAAGGATTTCATTATTCATGAAGCCCAGATCCGGCAGGCCCGGGCATTCGGGGCCGATGCGATTTTGCTGATCGTGGCTATCCTCGACAACCCGCAACTCCGCGACTACCGGATAATGGCCGAGGAGTTGGGCATGGACTGCCTGGTCGAGGTCCATGACGAATGGGAGGCGGAGAGGGCTCTGGAAGCGGGTTCCCGGCTGATCGGGGTCAATAATCGCGACTTGCGCGACTTCAGCGTCGATCTCGATACCACTCTCAGGGTGAAGAGGATGATCCCCGATCAAGTGCCGGTGGTCAGCGAGTCGGGGATCAGCGGTTACGATGACATCCGTAAACTGGCCGACGGCGGGGTCACCGCGGTTCTGGTCGGGGAAACATTGATGCGGGCCGCTGATCGGGTTGCGGCCCTGCGGAAACTGGTTGGCCCCTAAGGCATTTTAACAATTTCTTGCAGAAGGTTCCGAATGGTCAATAGAACGCGGATTAAGGTTTGCGGCATAACCGATCCCGATGATCTCGCCCACGCCGTGTCGGCCGGAGTCGACGGAGTGGGTTTTATCTTTGCCGAAAAGAGTCCGCGACGGATTGAGCCGGAAAAGGCCAGGGAACTGATCCGGGCCGTGCCCCCTTTTGTCGATGCGGTCGGGGTATTCGTCAATGAGGACCCCGATGTGGTCACCGACATCATCAAGTACTGCGGCTTGACCATGGTCCAGCTCCACGGCCAGGAAAATATCGATTATTGCCGGCTGATGCCGGTCAGGGTCTTGAAGTCGTTCGCGGTTAAAAACGGCGCTGACGGTTCGGAAATGGCGGCCTATGCCGGGGTGGCGGCTGGGTATCTTCTCGATACTTACGATCAGGGAATGGCGGGTGGGACCGGCCGGGCTTTCGATTGGAACCTGATTAAAGGACTGCGGATTCCGGGCCCGGTTTTGCTGGCCGGAGGACTGGGGCCGGAGAATGTCGGCGAGGCGATCAGCGTTGCCCGCCCCTTTGCGGTCGATGTAAACTCCGGGGTGGAAAAATCACCGGGCCGCAAGGATCATGCGTTACTCACCGCCTTGATTGAGGCGGTTCGCCGGGCCGATCTGGAACTTCCCTAGGCCGGCTCCGATCCGGTCGCTGCCCGGACATTCCGTATCCTGCGATCAGTCGCGGTATTTCTTATTCGAACTGCCCTCCAGATCGATGATCGCCACTTCTTCGGCGGCTTGACCGAATATCAGGGCCAATCTGAGCTGCCGGACGGACCCTGCCTCACTGCCGAGAGTGCCCGGAAAAAACAGGGCGCCGTAGGCAATATGGCCCGGCTTAATCGGCTGGTTCCGCAGGGTCTTTTCGGTCAGGTCGTCCCTGATCTTCTTGGCACTCCGGGCCGTGGCATCGGCGCCGCCGACGATGGCGCCCCCGGCCGCACCGAGCACCGCTCCCTTTCCCATGCTTTCGCCGATATTTTCGCCGCTGACGATCCCGATGGCAAGCCCCGCGATCGCCCCGGCGGCACCCATCAGAATAGCCGGGGTTGCCGCCCCCTTGGCGCTCTCGCCGATTTTCACATACTTGCTGGTCCGTTGATAGGTTTTTTCAAGTGACAATATCGGCCAGGCATTGCTGTTTTTATCTACCAGGAAGGTCTGGCCGGGGTTGATGTGAACCGGTCTTCCGCTCTCATTCTGAAAAGTGAGCTGGACCGGGAGAATACCGGCTTTGCGGATATCGAAGCCGAAAGCATCGGCGGCTTCATCCCGGTCGACAAAGGCGGTTGCCGAGATCTTCACGCCGTTGACCACGACCATGCTGGGCGATGAATCGGGCAGTTTTATCGGAGCCACGCGGTCTCCGTACGAACAGGAAATAAGAGTGACGGTTAACCACAGCAGCACGAGCAATCGGCCGGGAACCTCCGGTTTTTTCCTCAGCCGCTTCATCCTGTTGGGCGTCATGCTCGCCGGTTTATTCATTATCGGCTTCCAGCTCCCGGTGGTTTCTATTTGTTTTTGACCACGACAAATCTGGTGTGTTCGCCTCTCTTGGTAAGAAAGAGAATGTTTTTATCCGAATCCACCTTAGCGATGATCTTCTTGAAATCCTCGACGCTTTCCACCTGTTCCTGGTTTATTTCCAGGATGATTTCCCCGCGCTTGATCCCGGCTGTGGCGGCGGGCGAGCCGATCTTCACATTGGAAACAATCAGCCCTTTCCTGTCGCCGATACCGAGGGAGTCGGCCAGTTCCGGGGTCAACTCCTGAACGGTCAGACCGAGTTTGTGTTCGACACTCTCCTCCAGCCCCAAATCGCCGTCAACCATCTTTTCATCCAACTTGCCGATAGTTACCTCGATTTGTTTCTTTTTGCCGTTGCGGACCACCGTCAAGTCGGCTTTCGTGCCGACCGGGGTCATGGCGACCATGGAAGGCAGAGTGGCCATCTTCTCGATTTTCCGGCCCATGAATTCGACGATGACATCGCCCTGCCTGATCCCGGCCTTTTCGGCCGGGCTGTCTTTCATAACTTCACCGACCAGGGCGCCGACGGGGCGCTCAAGGCCGAATTTTTCAGCCAGATCGGCGGTTACGTGCTGGATCATCACCCCCAGCCACCCCCGGGTCACCGCGCCGTGTTCCTTGAGCTGATCGACGACATTTTTTACCATATTGACCGGAATGGCGAAACCGAGGCCGATATTGCCGCCGCTGCGGCTGAAGATAACCGAGTTGATCCCGACCAGATCGCCGTTCAGGTCGAAAAGCGGCCCGCCGGAATTGCCCATGTTGATCGAGGCGTCGGTCTGGATGAAATTTTCGTAAGGGCCGCTGCCGAAGGATCTGCCCTTGCCGCTGACGATTCCGGTGGTGACCGTATTCTCGAAACCGTAAGGATTGCCGATGGCGACGACCCATTCGCCGACCCTGATCTTGTCCGAGTCGCCGAAATTGACGGCGGTCAAGCCGTTTTCAGGTTCAACCTTGATCAGGGCCACATCCGTTTTCGGATCGCGGCCGATAATCTTGGCATCGTACTCCTGATGGTTTGTGAGTCGTACCTTGATCTCTTCCGCCCCATCAACCACATGGTTGTTGGTGACGATATAGCCGTCGGCCGAGATGATAACCCCGGAACCCAGGCTCTGCGCTTTGCGCTCCTGTTCGGGCAGTTCTTCGGGCATGGGAAAATCGAAGAACTTTTTCAGAAGATCGGGAATTTCCTGGTTGTCGAATTGCGGGACTCCCAGGTGCGGGCTGGTTTTTACGATTTTGGTTGAATAGAGATTGACTACCGAGGGACCCATTCGTTCAACCAGGTCGGCTATATCGGTTGGCGCCCCGTCGGCCAGGGCCAAGCCCGGTCCGCCAACCAGAAAAAGGACCAGAACGATTTTCATGGCGGAAAAGTTAATGAATCTTTTCATGATCTTGATTCTCCTGTTATTTGTATTTCCATTATATATTTGAGTTATAATCGGCATTTAAGAAAGGGCATAATCATTCTAATCATTGTCCGCCGATTTTGTAAAGTAGATGAGACGGTTAAACTTTATCCTGAATCCGTGACGGCTTAGCGGGGAATTTTGCTTTATCCGTTTGTTGTTACGT
>JARGFN010000235.1 GCA_029210665.1 Desulfobulbales bacterium | reverse complement strand
TACCCACGGGGCATAAGTTTCGTACGAGCAGACAAGCTGCTCAACTCAGCTTTATACCCACGGGGCATAAGTTTCGTACGAGCAGACAAGCTGCTCAACTCAGCTTTAACTTGCCGCCCCCTATTCGGCAAGCATTATTTGGCACTGTTGATTTATCTACCACAATGTGGTAGATAAACGGGATTGATGGGCCGGCAAGGAGGTCGAAATTGTCATTTTCCTGAATCCGTGAGCATTCGGGAACGGTGCGGATGCAATGATAACACTACCGCTGTACCTCAGCCGCGAAATTCAAAATCCGTTTCCCGGCCGCAGCCATTCGCGGCTGAAGCCGCCTCCTGCGGCGATATCGGCGGAGCTTCTTGGGGGACGACCGGATTCGGCCTGAAATCAGGATGGGAAAAATCCCGATAACCAGTTATATTTCAATCTCCGGTTAATCAGGAGTCCGGAGTGGACCGAAAAGAGATGAATATACCCACAGGGCATAAGTTTCGTTTGAGTCCCGCCTTGCGGGTCTCAACTTAAGCTATAACGAGGAAGCCATGCAAAACCGCAAGATTGAATTAAAAGAGTGTCTCAAGACTTACACCTACGACCAGGACAAGGCCATGAGCCCGGTGGAGACAGTGGAACGTTTCCAGGAGAAGCTCAAAACAGTCAACCTGGAAATTCTCAAGGAGATCCGCCGGATCGACAACGGCAGGCTCGACATCCCGGTATATTTCAGCGTCTGCGGCAAGGACGCCCTAAACACCATCGGCACCAAAAAACAGATGGGCAAGGGCAGCACCCCGGAACAGTCCAGGGCCAGCGCCTGCATGGAACTGGGCGAGCGATTCAGCTTTTTCAGCTTCAAGAGCAACCCGGCCAATTTCATCAACTCCACCTATGAAGATCTTAAAGCCGAAGGCAAGCCGGTCCTGCCCCTGGAAAGATTATTGCAATCGGTCCACGACGAAAAAACCCCGCCGGAGCTTTTGGCCGGAATGCTGGAAGGCCTCACCATGCAGTGGGTCTGGGCCACCAACCTCTCCGCCGGCGGGGAGGAAGTGCTGGTACCCTTTTCCTGGTTTTACGCGATCAACGAATTCAACGGCCCTTCGGCCGGCAACACCTACGAAGAAGCGGTCAATCAGGGGGTTTGCGAAATCGTCGAGCGCCATGTCTGCTCCCTGGTCTGCCGCAACCAGATCAAGACTCCGCTGATCGATCCGGACAGCGTCAAGGACCCGGTGGCCCGGGAACTGCTCGACAAATTCGCCAGAAACGGCATCGAGGTCTACCTGAACGATTTCAGCCTCGACACCGGCATTCCGACCATCGGCGCCCTGGCCATCGATCCCGCGACTTTTCCGGAATCAAGCGAGATCGTCTACACAGCCGGCACCACCCCCAACCCGGAAAAATCCCTGATCCGGGCCCTGACCGAGGTGGCCCAGCTGGCCGGCGACTTCAACTCCCAGGCCAACTATGTCGCCTCGGGACTGCCGAAACCGCTCAGCATGGATGAGGTGAAATACATCACCAACCCGGGCAAAACCGTCTCCATCGACGAGCTGCCCGACCTGACCGACAACGACATCCGGGTGGAGGACGAACGCTGTATCGAGGCCCTGAAAAAACTCGACATGGAGGTGCTGGTCGTCAACACCATGCATGACGATCTGCAGATCCCCACCTTATACACCATCGTGCCCGGCGCCCATTTCCGGGAGCGCTCGATGGTCAGTAACGCCGGGCTGTTCGCCGCCAAACTGGTCAACGAACTGATCGACGATCCCGAGGAAAAAACCCGCCACTTCAGCCGCCTCGAAGAACTGGCCCCGGCCTCCTATTTCATCGAGTTCTACCTGGGCCAGAACCTGTACAACACCGGCCGGCCGGCCGAGGCCCTGCCCCGGCTGCGAAGGGCTCTGGAGCTTAATCCCGACGAAGAAGACATCCCCTATATCTACTCGTTCATGGGCAGCTGCCTGAAGGATCTGGAACAGTACGACGAGGCCATCGCCACCCTCAAGCAGGGCGCCGAGCACGACGACGAGCGTCCCGACCTGCACAATCTCCTGGGCTTCTGCTACTTCAAGCTGGGCGACCACGCAGCGGCGGTCGAGCACTTTTCCAGGGCGGTGCACCTGGCCCCTAACTCGGCGATAGATTACGCGAACCTCGGGGTGAATTACCGGAAACTCGGCAAGAACGAAGAGGCGATGAAATCCCTGGCCCTGGCCCTCTCCCTTGATCCCTCGATCGCCTTCGCGCAGCAGCATATGGCCGAACTGGCGGCCGAAGGCTGATGGCGTCGCAAAAATCGCCAGCTCCTGCGTTGCTGCAAATTATCTCGTCATTGCGGCGTACAGGGGTACGCCTCATTCCTCGAAATTTGCGCGCCTTGGATCTGACGATTTTTGCTTAGCCATCGCCCCATGCGTTGCTGCAAATC
>JARGFN010000234.1 GCA_029210665.1 Desulfobulbales bacterium | reverse complement strand
ATCCTCACCGGGCATAAGTTTCGTACGAGCAGACAAGCCGCTCAACTCAGCTTTAATCTCGATTTTTCTCATAAAAGGCGGCGATCCGGTCGACGACATACTCCTGCATCGAGTCGGTCATTTCCGGATAGATCGGCAGGGCCAGGGTCTCCGCGGCGGCTTTTTCCGCCTCGGGAAAGGAGAGGTCGTTATAACCCAATTCTTCGAGACATTTCTGCTTGTGCAGGGGAATCGGATAATAAATCTCGACTCCGATCCCTTCATTTACCAGGAAAGCCAGGAGTCCGTCACGATCCTTGGCTCGGATAACGTATTGATTATAGATATGAAAATCCGGGACCGGCTCAAGAAGTTCGGCCGCCGCACGATAAACCGCCCGCGGCTGGATTATGAAATCGCCCAACCCCTTGCGGCTGAAGAGCCGGCCATACAAATCGGCATTGTCGCGCCGGGCCTCGTGCCAGCTGTCGAGATGGGGCAGCTTGACACTCAGGACCGCGGCCTGGATCGGATCGAGGCGGAAGTTGCCGCCGATGATCTTATGGTGATACTTGGGGGCGCCGCCGTGGACCCTGATTATTCTGATCAGTTCGGCCAGGGCCTCGTCGCGGGTGATGACCATGCCGCCGTCGCCGATCCCGCCGAGATTCTTGCTGGGGAAAAAGGAGAAGCAGCCGGCCGTGCCGATGTTTCCCGCCCGGTGCCAGGAGGTCGCGCCGTTATCGGTTATCGGGCATGAGGCGCCGATTGCCTGGGCGGCATCCTCCAGAACCGGGATGTTGTACCGGCGGGAGACCGCCATGATCCGCTCCATATCGGCACACTGGCCGTAAAGGTGGACGGGCAGAATAAGCTTGATCTTGGCGGTCCTCGCCGGGTCCATGGCCAGGGCTTCATCGATCTTGTCGGGATCGATGTTGAACGAGACGGGATCGATATCGACGAACAGAGGGGTGGCCCCCAACCTGACTATGCAGCCCATGGTGGCGAAAAAACTGTAGGGCGTGGTCAAGACCAGGTCCCCCGGACCTACCCCGAGCGCCATCAGGGCGGCAAGGAGGGCGTCGGTGCCGCTTGCCACTCCGATCCCGATCCCGCCGCCGCAGTATGCGGCGATTTCATCTTCAAGCCTTTCCACCCGCGGCCCGAGAATGTAAGCGGTGGAGTCGATCACCTCGGTGACCGCTTCGATGATCTCGTCCCGCAACGGGTCAAGCTGTTTACTTAAATCCAGCAGAGGTACCTGCATGCCGTGTCGTTCCTTATTTAAACGCTTTATTTATTCCCGCGCCAACCGGTAAGAATCTCGTCAAGAAAGTTGTGGATGTCCGGCACTTCCTCTTCAAAAAAGTTTCTCATCTTGCCGAGGAGATTGGCCTCAATCTGCCTGACCCGCTCCCGGGACACCCCGAACTTGTCGGCGATGGTCTGAAGGGTCAAGGGGTCATCACTCAGCAATCTGTCCGCCAGAATGGCCTTTTCCTTGTCGTTCAGGCCGAATTTCAGTTTTTCCAGAACTTCGGCGACCCTGACCTTGATCTCTCTTTCGGCGACAATCTCTTCGAGGGAAGGCCCGGGCTGGGCCAGAAAGTCTTTCTGCTCTTCGCTGGAATCGTCCCGGACCGGAGTTTCGAGGGAAAGGTCATTGCCCCCCATCCTCTGGCTCATCTCGATGACTTCGCTCTCCTTGACATCGAGGCGCTCGGCCAGCAGTTTCGGCCCGGGATTGAACCCTTTGGCCTCAAGGAGTTTGCGTTCCTTGTTCAGATTAAAAAACAGTTTGCGCTGGGCCTGAGTGGTCCCGATCTTGACCAGCCGCCAGTTATCCATGATCGATTTAAGAATATAGGCCCTGATCCAATAGGCGGCATAATAGGAAAACTTGACGCCGCGATAGGGATCGAACTTCTTGACCGCCTGGACCAGCCCGACATTGCCTTCCTGGATGAGATCCAGAAAGTTCTGCATCCAGTACTTCTGAAAATCCATCGCCACCTTGACCACCAGACGAAGATTGGCGGTAACCAGCCGGTAGGCGGCATCCGGATCTTTATCCTTTTGATAACGCGCGGCCAGTTCCTCCGTTTCCTCCCTGGTCAGAAGCTTATATTGGCTGATCTCCTGGAGGTAACGATGGAGGCCGGTCTGGGCGGCCACCGGCAGATTTTCATCATCCGGCAGACTGGTCAGGGGACGATAAGCGTCCGCCTCGATGGTCTCCTGATTCTCCGAATAGTCGGACTCGGTCATTTTTTTGACCAAAACAACACCCTCAGATAAATGATGAACTCGCAAAAAGGATAAAGCCCTTCACCGTAACCGGTGAGAATTCCAAAAAATTCCGATTATAACTAATCACAACGACAATTACCACAGGTTATGCAAGTTGGTGATATATTCCTGAATCCGTGACGGCTTCGTGGTGAATTTCACTTATCAGTTTGTAATT
>JARGFN010000035.1 GCA_029210665.1 Desulfobulbales bacterium | reverse complement strand
GGGCCGAAGCGGCCCCGATCGCCCCGGCCAGGAGCTTCTCGACGAACTCGACCAGATCGATATCGGCCTGCATCCCGGCCGCCAGTTCGATATCCCGGCTGCGTCCGTAATCCCGGAAGGCCCTCTCGGTCTGCCCTGCCCCGATGAAGCGGGCCAGAAGCTTCTTCAACTCGGTGATCATCGCCTTGCCCTGCCAGATATGGGAGCCGCCGCTATGGCGGTAGACATCGACGAACAGGGAGGCCTGGATCCGTTCCATGGCGCTCTGGCGGTCGGAAAGCGACATCGCCGCCAGGAGACCGAGGTTGGCCAGCATACTCCAGAATACCGAATGGGTGATCGGATCGAACGCTTCGAGCCCGAAAAGCTGATAGGGCCGCAGGATGGCGATGCCGAAGGGGCCATGGGCCAGAAAGGAAGCGACCGCAAGGCTGGAGCCGGCAAAGGAGGGGATGAACAGGGTATAGGCCCAGATCGAGAACCCGGCCGCCATTCCGTAAATGGCGCCCCGGCGGCCGGCCCCCTTCCAGAAGATCCCGAGGAGCAGGGCCGGGGCGAGCTGGGCCACGGCGGCGAAAGAGACCAGGCCGATGGAAACCAGCCCCACCGACTCGCCGATGATTCGGAAATGAATATAGCCGAGGAGCAGCAGGACGATGATGCAGCCGCGCCGAATCGCCAGAACCAGCCCGCTCAGATCCCTCTGCCGGAGGAGGGGGATCTGCAACAGGGTCGCCATCACCAGCTGGTTGCAGATCATGGTCGACAGGGCGATGGTGGCGACAATCACCATGCTGGTCGAAGCCGACAGCCCGCCGATATAGACCAGGATGCTGAGGAATTTCTGCTCGGCGGCCATCGGCAGCATGAGGACGAAGATATCCGGATCCACCCCTACCGCGCCGAAGCGCAGGAGCCCGGCCACGGCGATCGGCAGCACGAAGAGATTGATCGCGAAGAGATACAGGGGGAAGAGCCAGGCCGCCTTGGCGACGTGCTCCTCGTTGACATTCTCCACCACCAGGACCTGAAACTGCCGGGGCAGGAACATGATCGCCGACATCGACAGGAAGGTGAGGGTAAACCAGTTCACATAGCCCCCCGGCAGGGCGCCGAAGGTCATCAGATCGCCCAGTTCGGGGACCTCCGCCATCCGGACGAACAGCTCGCCGGGGCCGTTGAACAGGAAGAAGGTGATATAGATACCGGCGGCGCTGAAAGCCAGGAGCTTGACCACCGACTCGAAGGCGATGGCGGCCACCATCCCCTCGTGCCGCTCGGTGGCATCGATATGGCGGGTGCCGAACAGGATCGAGAAGGCCGCCAGGATGACGGCGACCGCGAAGGCCGTATCGTGCCAGATGTTCGGCGGCTGGCGTTGCAGCTCCTCAAGCTCCGGGTACATATGCATGAAGGTAAAGGTCCGGGAGATGGCCTTTAATTGCAAGGAAATGTAGGGCACGGTGCCGACCATGGCGATAACCGTCACCAGGCCGCCGGCCAGGGCGCTCTTCCCGTATCTGGAGGCGATGAAGTCGGCGATCGAGGTGATTCTCTGGACCTTGGCGATCCGGATGATCTTGCCCAGAACCAGCCACCAGAGCGCCGCCATCAGGGTCGGCCCCAGATAGATCGGCAAAAAACCGATGCCGGTCGTCGCGGCCCGCCCCACGCTGCCGTAATAGGTCCAGGCCGTGCAGTAAACCGCGATCGAGAGGATATAGATATAGGGGTTGCTGATAATGGAGCGCCCGGCGTCGGCCCGCCGGTCGCCATAGGAGGCGATGGCGAAGAGGAGCCCGAGGTAGAGCAGCGAGATCAGGAGGATCAGCCATTCCGGCAGCATGTCGCCCTCCTAATCCGGCTTGTCCGGGCCCGGGCCCGGCACCGAGGCCGGCGGCCGGCGGCGCCGGATTACCAGTCCCAGCGCCAGGATGAACAGCAGCCATAGCGAAAAGATATAGAGGTAAAGAAGCGGCACCCCGAAAAGGAAGCGGTTTTTGCTGAACAGGTCGAGAAACGGGTAGTTGAGGGCGATAATCCCCAGGCAGACCAGGCCGATCAACCGTTCGTTTATCCTCTTGCGCTCAGCCATCTCCGGATCCCGGCGCAAGGGGCAGGGGCAGACGAACCAGGGCCCGGCCCGGTTTCTCCCCCTTCTGGCTCCACAGGTCGCTGCCATGGCTCCGGAGGATATCGGCGCTGTTGGGGCTGCCGGCCACCTCGCTGAGCGGCCGCTGCCGCCATTTCTCGATGTCGGCGGCGGCCAACGGCGCCCCCTCCCAGAGGAAATCGAGGTAGACAAACCGTTCGGTTTGGGCGGGATGGCACTGGATCCCGGTGAGGATTATCCCGTTTGCAGCCAGGAAATCATAGAGGGAAAGCAGCAGTTGCTGGAGCCAGCGTTCATCGGCCAGGACATGCCGGTAGCTGCCGGGACCGGACCGGAGCAACTCCGGGTCACCGCCGGCCAGGGCCAGCACCCGGCCGACCAGGGCCGCCCCGTTGACCGGGCTTTGATAAGTCCGGCCGGCCGGGATTTCCCGGCAGAGCTCCTCCAGATTGTCAAAGGTGCGGGCCAGGCCGACACTCTCCTCGGCAATGACATTCTCGAAGGCGCTCCGCATAACCGGAGACATATCGGGATGGGCCAGAAGATTTTCGGCAGCCGCCTTCAGATTCGCCAAAGGGCCGCGCAATTTGCCGATCGAGTCGCAGCGTCTGGTATCCGAGATCAGCGAATTGCCGCCATAACGGGCCGCGCTGAAGGTCAGCAGGAAAAAGGGGGCATCCACGGCCGGGTCACCATACCGGCAAAGCCGGCAAGCGAAAAGATGTCTGGTATCCCGCCCCGGACAGAGAAAATCGATTATCCGGCCGGGAGACTGTTGCAGGTAGGCGGATGCCCGGGCCAGGTAAGGTCCGGCGAAGAGATCGTCAAGTCCGGCGGTATCGAAGGCATCTCTCTCCAGCTCCCGGCCGGCCGCACGGTTGGCGGCGAGGACCCTGCCCGCCGGATCGGCTAATATCACCCCCTCCCTGACCTGGTCGAACAGGTCGCCCAGCAGTCCGGAAAGGGATTCCAGGGAGAAGGAAGCGGTCATGGCGCCTTGTGCCGTTCGTCCCGGGAAGCGGCGGCCTGCGAGCCGAGAACCGCCCGGACCTTATCCACCAGTTCCTTGTTCGAGAAGGGCTTGCTGACATAGTCATCGGCCCCCATGGCCAAGCCCTTTTCCCTTTCGGCGGGATTACTCTTGGCCGTCAACATCAGGATATAGAGCCCGGCCAGCCGCGGCTCGGCCCGCATGGCCTGACACACCTCGTAGCCATTGGGACCGGGGAGCATGACATCGAGAATAGCCAGATCCGGCAGGTGGCGACGGGCAATCGCCATGGCCTCGTCCCCGTTTCTGGCGACCAGCACCTCGTAGCCCTCCTGCTGCATCAGAAATTGCAGGGATAAGAGGATATTGGCTTCGTCATCGACCAGCAGTACCTTGGGCGGCATCGGATATCTCCCGTCTGGGGCGCTATCAACTCAAAACTTGCCGAGTTGCAATATCCGGCCAATGTACCCGATCGGAGGGGCGATCGCAAGCGGCGCCGCCCGGTTCAAACCCCCGGCGATTTAACAGGGCAAGCCCTAAAAGCTTTTGAATTTTCAGGCTTATATTGTATCAAGAAGACACTATGAAAATCTTCACCCTCCGGACCACCGCGCGATAACGCATACTAAGGAGCCAATCTTGGAGGCGGAACAGGAGACACTTCAGGCCGGCCGGCAGCGTTTCTACAAGGCCTTTCAGACCAGTGACGACGCCGTCTGCCTCTGCCGGATGGCGACCGCCGAAGTGGTGGATTGCAACGGGGGGTTTTCCCGGTTTACCGGTTTCAGTCGCGAAGAGCTGGTCGGCCGCGCCGTTACCGGTCTGCCGATCTGGTACAAACCGGAGATCCTCGCCCGGCTCATCACCGATCTGCACCGGGGGGGAGCGGTTATGGACCTGGAAGTGGCGTTCCAGGATAAAAGCGGCCAGCCCCGGCTCGGCAAGCTATCCGCCATGCGGATGCACCACCAGGCCGCCCCCCATCTCCTGCTGGTGATCCGCGACCTCGACGCCCTGCAAAAGACCAGGGAGGCGCTGGCCCGAAGCGAGGCGCGTTTTCGTGAGTTGTTCGACAATATGAGCAGCGGCGTCGTGGTCCTCGAACCTTCCGCCGCCGGCGACGGTTTCCTGGTGGTCAACTTCAATCGGGCCGCCGAAAGGATCGAGGGGAAAAAACGCCAGGACCTTATCGGCCTCGACATTACCGAGGCCCTGCCCGCAACCGTCAGCAACGGCCTGCTTGAGGTTTATCGGCGGGTATGGGCCGACGGGAGTCCCGCCCGGCACCCGGTGGCAATCTACCGGGATGAGCGGATCGAAATGTGGAAGGAGAACTATATCTACAAACTCCCCTCCGGCGAGATCGTCAATGTCTACGACGATATTACCGAACGCAAGCGGGCGGAGGAGAAACTCTTCCGCTATCAACGCCAGCTCCAGTCGCTGGCCTCCGAGCTCTCCCTGGCCGAGGAGCGCGAACGGCGCAATCTGGCCGCCGAACTGCATGACCAGATCGGCCAGACCCTGTCGCTGGTCAAGATAAAATTGCACGGCCTGCGCGACCATCTGCCCGACCGGCCGGCCGGGCAGCAGTTTGACGAGGCCCGCCGCTTCCTGGACCAGGCCATCCGCGATACCCGCTCCCTGACTCTGGAACTGAGCCCCCCGGTCCTCTACGAGTTGGGACTGGAAGCGGCCCTGGAGTGGCTGGCCGAACGCTTCCGGAAAATGGCCGGGATAGGCTGTACGGTTAAAGCGGCTACCGGGGCCGCCTTGAGCGACGATATCAACGGGGTGCTTTTCCGGTCGGCGCGGGAACTGCTGTTCAATGTCTACAAGCATGCCGAAGCACAGCAGGTGGAGGTCCGCACCAGCCTGAGCCGGGACTCTTTCCAGGTAATGGTGAAGGATGACGGCATCGGCTTCGAGACCGATATCATCGAAACGCTGACCACGCCCGGCAACGCCTATGGCCTGTTCAGTATCAGGGAGCGGTTATCCCATCTCGGCGGCGGGATGCGGGTTAATTCCGGACCGGGCCGGGGCACCGTCATTATCCTCGAAGTCCCCCGGGCGGCCGGGAAAAGCACGGAGGAGATTTCAGCATCATGACCATTATTTCGGTGTTACTGGCGGACGATCACAAGATTATGCGGGCCGGGCTCAGGTCGTTACTGGAAAAAAGCCCGGAGGTCTCGGTGGTTGCCGAGGCCGACGACGGCCGGCAGGCGGTCCAGCTGGCCGGCCAACTGCGCCCCGATGTGGTGGTCATGGATGTCTCGATGCCGAAGCTGAACGGCATCGAGGCAACCCGGCAGATCATGGCCGAGCTGCCCGAGACCAAGATCATCGCCCTGTCGATGCACTCCGACAAACGTTTTCTGGTCGAGATGTTCCAGGCCGGCGCCGTCGGCTATCTCCTCAAGGACTGCGCCGCCGGGGAGCTGAAACAGGCCATCAAGACCGTCGCCGCCCGGCAATGCTACCTGAGTCCCGAGATTGCCGGGGTGCTGCTGGGGGACTACCTGGATCGCTTCCGGAGCAAACCGGCCGGCGCCGCTTCGCAGCTGACCGCCCGGGAGCGGGAGGTCTTGCAGCTTATCGCCGAAGGCTGGTCGACCAAGAACATCGCCGAACATCTCTATGTCAGCATCAAAACCGCGGAATCCCACCGGCGGAAAATCATGAAAAAGCTCGACCTCCACACCGTGGCCGATCTGACCAAATACGCCATTCGGGAAGGCTTGACCTCGCTGGACCTATAGAACGGCAGGATACCCCAGTGCTGCCATGCACGATATGACATCATTTCACCCTTGCCCCTTGCCCCTTGCCCGTCCCCTCTGACTCCTCACTCCTGACTCCTCACTCCTCACTACTGCCTCCTGTCTCCTGTCTCCTGACTCCTGTCTCCTGACTCCTCACCCCTCACCGATACCGCCCGCCAGGCAGAATCAGAGTTTCCCCACCCCGATTTCAGGGTTCCCCCGATGGTTTTCCCCTCTCGAAACCGGTAAATAAATAATTCCTTCTGCAGCTCGCTTGACAAATCAGGGATTTATCCGGGTAAAATCAGGATATCCCCGATACTGCGAAATACCACATTGTGGTAGCTTTGCGGGAATAAAAGAGGTCTTTCCGGGTGGCGTGACGCGAGGCCCATCTCCTGGTCCCCAGGTCCGTGCCCCCGATTTTCGGTTTTCTAACCAGTAAATTTTAAGGAGGAGTAACTTATGAAAAGCGCCAGTGAATACTGGAGACGAAATCTCAGGCTGGTCATAGCCTGCATTATCGTCTGGTTTGTCGTCTCGTTCGGGTTTGGCATTATTTTGGTCGACGCCATGAATTCCATGAGCCTGGGCGGTTACAAGCTTGGTTTCTGGTTCGCCCAACAGGGTTCCATCTACGTTTTCGTCGGCCTGATCTTCTTCTATGTCAAGAAAATGAATCAACTCGATCGTGAATTCGACGTTCACGAAGACTAACCAGGGGAGACAATAAAAAATGGAACTCAAAACACTTACTTTTCTGGTTGTCGGCGCCACCTTCGCCCTCTACATCTGGATTGCGATCCGGTCGCGGGCCATAACCACCTCCGATTTCTATGTGGCCGGCAAGGGGATCCACCCGGTCCTGAACGGCATGGCCACCGGCGCCGACTGGATGTCGGCGGCCTCCTTTATCTCCATGGCCGGACTGATCGCCTTCAGCGGCTACGACGCCTCCGCCTATTTGATGGGCTGGACCGGCGGTTATGTGCTGCTGGCCATGCTCCTCGCCCCATACCTGAGGAAATACGGGAAATTCACCGTGCCGGAATTCATCGGCGACCGTTTTTACTCGAACAGCGCCCGAATGGTGGCGATCATCTGCCTGATCACCGCCTCGATCACCTACGTTATCGGCCAGATGAAGGGGATCGGCGTCGCCTTCTCCCGCTTTCTCGAGGTTGATTTCGCCACCGGTCTCTTCGCCGGGATGGCGATCGTCTTCATCTACGCCGTCTTCGGCGGCATGAAGGGGATCACCTATACCCAGATCGCCCAGTACTGCGTGCTGATCTTCGCCTACACGGTGCCGGCGGTCTTCATCTCCCTGCAGCTGACCGGTAACCCCATTCCCCAGCTCGGTCTCGGCAGCACCATGGCCGACGGCAGCGGTATGTATCTCCTCGATAAACTGGACCTGATCTGCCAGGATCTGGGCTTTGCCCAATATACGGCCCAGAAAGGTTCGACCCTGGATATCTTCCTCCTGACCATGTCACTGATGATCGGCACCGCCGGCCTGCCCCATGTTATCACCCGGTTCTTCACGGTGCCCAAGGTCAGGGACGCTCGCTCCTCGGCCGGCTGGGCCCTGGTATTTATCGCGATTCTCTACACCACCGCCCCGGCGGTCGGTGCCATGGCCCGTCTGAACCTGATGGAAACCATCCAGACCGGCGAGATCGGCGCGGCCGAGGGTAATCTCTCCTACGCCGCGGCGCCCAGCTGGTTTAAGAATTGGGAAAACACCGGCCTCCTTGAATTTGAGGACAAAAACAACGACGGCCGGATCCAATATTACGGACCGGGCATTGCCGACCAAGCCGAAAGTTACGGCTGGCAAGGCAATGAAATGGTCAAAGTCGACCGCGATATCATGGTTCTCGCCAATCCCGAGATCGCCGGACTGCCCAACTGGGTGATCGCCCTGGTCGCCGCCGGCGGCATCGCCGCGGCCCTCTCGACCGCGGCGGGGCTGCTCCTGGCCATATCCTCGGCCATCTCCCACGACCTGCTGAAGGGCATCTTCATGCCCCAGATCGACGAGAAACAGGAACTGCTGGCCAGCCGGATCGCCATGGCCGGCGCCATCATCGTCGCCGGTATCCTCGGTCTCCATCCGCCGGGCTTTGCCGCCCAGGTGGTGGCCCTGGCCTTCGGTCTTGCCGCCTCCTCGATCTTCCCGGCCCTGATGCTCGGTATCTTCGCCAAGCATGTCAACAGCAAAGGCGCGATCTGCGGCATGCTGGCCGGCCTGGGCACCACCCTGATCTATATCTTCTGGTTCAAGGGCTGGTTCTTTATTCCGGGGACCAACATGGCCCCGGACAACGCGGCCAACTGGTGGTTCGGCATCTCGCCGGGTTCCTTCGGCGCGGTCGGCGCCCTGTTCAACTTCGCCGTCGCCCTGCTCGTTTCCGGTTTGACCGAGGATCCGCCGGAACACATCCAGCGGATGGTTGAAGATATCCGCGTACCGAGAGGCGCCGATCTGGCTGCCGACCATTAAAGCTGAGTGAGCAGCTTGTCTGCTCGTTCGAAACTTATGGACTGTGGGTATAATTGACGAAATCTGTACTTCTGCCAGAATAGTGGAACGGCGTGTTTGCGTAACGGCAGTCACGCCGTTTTTTTAATAACCCTTTTCAGTGGATTTTTATGCCCAGCTGAAATATCCTTATCATTAACCCTTAACCTTGATGGCATCGCAACTCGAAAAAAGCTGTCATTTCGAACGCATGTGAGAAATCTTATTCTTCAAACTATTGAAACTATTAAGATTTCTCCCGTTCGGCCGGAATGACATTTAATACGCCGGGGCCGTCATTCCCGCACGTTTTTAGCGGGAAGAAGTTGAAGCTGAGTTGCATATAGAGCCACTTACTGTTTTGTCATTCCCTTTGGCGGCACGATACAGGCTGCCACAAATTTAACGGTTAATTTTCACAATGATCTTAGGAGGACACATGGCTAGCGACGAGAAAATAACCAGTCTATCAACCGAAGGAAGGGTTTTTCCTCCCCCCGAGGAAGGGCGGGACCAGGCTTTTGTCAAGAGCATGGAAGAATACGAAGCCCAGTACAAGCGTTCGATGGAAGATCCCGAAGGCTACTGGGGCGACCGGGCCGGGGAGCTGCTCACCTGGGACAGGAAGTGGGATAAGGTCCTCGATGCCGACCTGCACAAACCCGAGATCAACTGGTTTGTCAACGGCAAGCTGAACATATCGGTCAACTGCCTCGACCGCCACTTGACCGACGGCCGCCGCAACAAGGCAGCGATTATCTGGCAGGGCGAGCCCGATCATGACGTCAAGGTCTATACCTACCAGATGCTCCATACCGAGGTCTGCCGCACCGCCAACATGTTGAAGAAGCTGGGGGTGAAGAAAGGGGACCGGGTCGCGGTCTATCTGCCGATGATCCCGGAGCTGGCCATCACCCTCCTGGCCTGCACCAGGATCGGCGCCGGCCACAGCGTGGTTTTCGCCGGTTTTTCCGCCCAGGCCCTGAAAAACCGGATCCAGGACTGCGAGGCCAAGGTACTGGTCACCGCCGACGCCGTGATCAGGGCCGGCAAAACCATTCCCCTGAAACCCAATGCCGACGAGGCCCTCGCCGAATGCCCTTCCATCGAAAAATGTCTGGTGGTCAAGAGGGCCGGCAACGAGGTTCCCATGCGGGAGGGTCGCGATCTCTGGTTCGAGGATGAAATCCGGGCCGACGATATTTCCGGCCGATGCGAGCCGGAAAGCATGGATGCCGAGGACCTGAGCTTCATCCTCTACACCAGCGGCAGCACCGGCAAGCCGAAGGGGGTGGTCCATACCACCGGCGGCTACCTTACCTATGCGGCCCACACCTGCCAGATGGTCTTCGACATGAAAGACGACGACGTCTACTGGTGTACCGCCGACATCGGCTGGATCACGGGCCACACCTATATCCTTTACGGTCCGCTGGCCCTCGGCGCCACTTCCCTGATGTTCGAAGGCGTCCCCTCCTATCCCGATTCATCCCGCTTCTGGCAGATCGTCGAAAAGTTTCAGGTCAACACCTTCTACACCGCCCCCACCGTCATCCGCGCCCTGATGCGCGACGGGGTCGGGCCGACCGAGAAGCACGATCTCTCCAGCCTCCGGATCCTGGGTTCGGTGGGCGAGCCGATCAATCCCGAGGCCTGGATGTGGTACCACGAGCATATCGGCAAGGGCAAGCTGCCCATCGTCGACACCTGGTGGCAGACCGAAACCGGCGGCATCATGATCTCCGCCCTGCCCTACGCCACCCCGACCAAGCCCGGCTCGGCCACCAGGCCACTGCCCGGCATCGAGGTGACCATCGTCAATGACGAAGGCAAGCCCGCCGCGGTCAACGAGGGCGGCCGCTTGACCGTCCGAAGACCTTGGCCGGGCATGCTGCGCGGAGTCTACAGGGACCCCGAGCGTTTCAAGAAAACCTATTTCGAAAAATTCCCCGGGATTTACGACCCGGAAGACGGCGCCCGGATCGACGCGGACGGCTACTTCTGGATCATGGGCAGACTCGACGACGTGATCAATGTCTCCGGCCATCGGTTAGGCACCGCCGAGATCGAATCGGCCCTGGTCGCCTATCACGATGTGGCGGAGGCGGCCGTGGTCGGCGCCCCCCACGAGATCAAGGGGCAGACGATCTACGCCTATGTCAGCCTGAAATCGGGAGTGGAACCTACCGATGAACTTCGCGCCGCGCTCCGCAAGCATGTCCGCTCCGAGATCGGTCCCATCGCCACCCCGGAAATCATCCAGTTCGCCGAGGGGCTGCCGAAGACCCGCAGCGGCAAGATCATGCGCCGTATTCTCCGCAAGATCGCGGCCGGGATGACCGAAGAGCATGATTTCGGCGACACCTCAACCCTGGCCGATCCCTCGGTGGTGGACACCCTGGTGGAAGGCAGCAAGGAATTCGTCAAATAATTCCTTCCGCATTGGTTTCATAAAATTAAAAAAGGGGACCGGTATTGGCCGGTTCCCTTTTTTAATCACTGGTCGGATATATTTTCATGCTTATCAATACCTTTATCCACATTCAGGGCATCGGCCCCCGAACCGAATCGGACCTCTGGCAATCCGGCATTCGCGACTGGCACGATTTTCTTGAAAACACCCCGGCTACGGTCTCGCCGGGCCGGGGAGCCTATATCGCCGACGCCTTGGCAGAGTCGTTGGACAATTCGACCGACCCGAATTATTTTGCCAAACTGCTGCCCGCCGCCCAACAGTGGCGGATTTTCCCCGCTTTCCGGAAAAGCACGGCCTACCTGGACATCGAAACCACCGGGTTATCCGATTACTGCGAGATCACCACCATCGCCCTCTATGACGGGGCGACAATCAAATACTATGTCCAGGGCGAAAACCTCGATGATTTCCCGGCCGATCTGGCGAAATACGACGTCCTGGTCTCCTACAACGGTAAAAGCTTCGATGTCCCGATCATCGAGCGCTATTTCGGCCTGACCATCGACCAGGCCCATCTCGATCTGCGTTATATACTTTACAACCTGGGATTCAAGGGGGGCCTGAAGGGATGCGAGAAACAGCTCGGCTTGAGCCGGGAGGGGCTGGATGGCGTCGACGGCTATCAGGCCGTGCTGCTGTGGAATCTTTACCGGCGGAGCGGGGAGCGCCGCGCCCTGGAAACTTTACTGGCTTACAATATTATGGATACGGTTAATCTGGAAGCACTGTTGGTCGAGGCCTACAATCGCAACCTGGGCCTCACCCCTTTCCGGGAAGAACTGCGCCTGCCGCCGCCGGTCCGGCCGCAAATCCCCTTCAAGCCCGATCCGGCGATCCTCGCCGAATTGAACAATTTCCCGTCCCCCGGCTTTTACCGGCACCGATGAATCAATGGCTGGAAAATATCTTGTTGATCGCCAGTTCGGCCGGGTAACCGTGATTGAACTTGAAGTGATGGTGGCGTGATTCAAGCCCCCAGTCCTCCTTGCTGTGATCGAGATGTTTCTTGATTTCGGCCAGCAGTTCCGCAAAGAATTCATCATCGCCCTCGGTATAGATCAGAAAGTCCGAACTTTTCCTGAGCAGCATCACCGTGTTCTCGCCATTGCCGCACTTACCTTCGAACTCCTCGGCGGTCAGATAAAGCAGCTGGCCGATCTCGTCTAAAATCTGATCGGCCTTGATAAAGCCGATTTCCTTATTGAATTCCCGGATCCCCGGGAAACTCGCAACGATCAAGTGATAGGGCTGATCGCTCTTGGCCAGCAGTCTCGCGTCATCGAGATAGAGCAGATAGCGATAATTATAAAAATCACTGAGCGGCTCCCGAAAATAGGACATCTGCCGGAAAATCTCGAGATCCTGGCTGTATTCGGCCTGGAACTCGCTGATAACCTCCAGGGGACTCCAGTCCTCGGTAATTCTTTCGACTATTGCGACGATGTCATGGTCGAGCCGCCCCTGCTGCACCTCGTACCAGAGAATGGCAATGGCCTTGTCCCTTGATACCGGTTTTTTGTATGGCCGGCGGGCAACCAGCGCCTCGAATACATCGGCGGTGGCGACAATCCTCTCCAACTGGCCGATCTCGTCCCCCTTGAGACCGTAGGGATAACCGGAGCCATCCAATCGTTCATGGTGGTGGAGAATGATTTTGCGGATTCGGTAATCATGATGATGCTTGGCGAAAAGACTGGCCCCAACCAGGGGATGGATTTTCATGATATTGCGGTCCATGCGGTCGAAGATCCCCGGTTTCAACAGGATATCGTCGGGAATCGCCACCTTGCCGATATCGTGCACCAGGCAACCGAGCTGCAGAACCTCCATTTCTTCGGGGGAAACATCCAGTTCCATCGCCACCCGCCGCGATATCTCGGCAACCCGCAAGGCGTGCTCGAAGGTGGAGTGATCGCGGTTGGCCAACATCTCGTACATGATCTCGAAAAGATTGACGATAAGATCGTCTTTTTCCTGATTGGCGGCCGCCAGGGCCTTTTCCGCCTCGCCGCGCTCGACCAGTTCCTGGGCAAGGCTGATGTTGCTGTTTTTGAGCTCCGCCGTCCTTTCCTGAATCCTTATCTCCAACTCATCACGGGAATTCTGCAGCTGTTCTTCGGCCTTCTTCCGCTGAATCACCCCGGCAATAACACTGGCCGCCGCTTCAAGGGTCTCCTCGGCCAGTTTGTCACGAACGGCCCCATGCTGCACATACAGGGTAAAGACCCCTACCAGCCGCCGATTGACCGAAAGGATCGGTACACAATAGTGGCCGTGGGGGGCGATGCCTTCATATTGATTGTCATGCTTGTCGTCAATGCAGTTGACAAAGAGGATCTCCTCCGATATGGCGCAGCGGCCGCATAAACATTTGCCGAAAGGCACCTCCGCGCAAATGGGCAACAGATTTTCGTTCAGGCCGCGCTGGGCCTTGAGCTCAAGAACCCCCGGTTTTTCACCGACCAGAAAAATCGCCCCCTTTGGTTCCAGTTCCAGCCAGGGAAAGGAGGTGATATAATAGATGAACAGCTCCATGGTCTCGGTCAGGGTCAGGTTTTCCAGGGAGAGGTGCAGGAGTTTATTAAGAACGGTCTGGGTCTGGTAACCACGTTTGATCGCAATCTGATGGCGCTTCCGCTCGGTGACATCGCGAATAATCACCTGAATCAGCTCAGTTTCCCCGCCGACCAGTCCGGCCCTGACTTCAATATGCATCAGAACCTTATCTTCGTTAATAAAATTCGACTCGAAGGAGGCATTTTCGCCGGTCATCACCTGGGCAATCGACTGTCGCCAGAGATCCTGCTCGGCGGCGGCCATGAACTCGTAAACGCCTCGGCCAAGCAGCTGCTCCGGCCCGGCCCCCAGCAGTTGGCAAGCCAGGGCGTTGACCTGGGTGATCGACCCCTTTCGATCGAAAACCATGATCGCATCGTTGGACTGTTCAAAAAGGGCCCGATAACGATGTTCATTGTCACGCAGGCGCCGTTCGGCAACCAGGCGCTTCTTGAAATTATCCCGGAAGCGCGTCAAAACAAAAAGCATTGCCGTCAGCAGTAAAAAAAGAAGGGGGAAAACGGTCCGGGAAAAGGTGGTGGTCATGCCGCGCATCTTTTCGAGCTGGCTGGTAATGTCGTAGTATATTTCAAAGGCGCCGATGAATTTACCGTTTCGCATCAACGGCACATAGGATTCCATCACGTCGACCGTGAAGGTCTGCCCCTCCAGGGAGGCCGTCTCCTTCGCGACGACTTTGGTGAATTCCCGGCCGGCGGCGACAACTTCATGGAAATAACCGTGGCGGTTGATTACCCCGATATCCTCCGGACTGGTTGAATAGACGACTTCGCCAAGGGGTGAGAAAAGCTTGATTTTAAGCAGGTTGAAATCGCTTTTGGCATCAAAAAAAATCTGCTCGACATTGTCCGGCAGAGACTGGGCGGAAACCTCCTCGACCCGGGAAAACATGGTGGAAAGATGAGTGGCGATCTGAACGGCCTGCACCCTGGTATCATCGGCCACATACCTTTCCAGGGAGGGGCTCAGATACAAATAGATGTAAAGCGGTAGAAGCAGCACCGCGAAAAAGGCCAGAAAGATCAGCCATTTTATGAATTTAAGATTTAACATTAGTCAATCCAGCGAAAATCCGTGGACCAAGGCGGGTTGCCGCGCCACTCTGTTCAGCTTGGCGAAAAACAAAGCCTAATTGTCCCTGACGAATTCAAGCTTGTTATCCGTGGGCGACATGGCCGGGTCGCCCTCGATATTTATAACCACCTCGTAGCGGTTTTCCAATTCAAGCAACTCCTGACGCTTCTTGTTCTGAAGGTATTCGGCCACGGCGATCGGCAGCCGGCA
The DNA here is from genome assembly GCA_029210665.1 of Desulfobulbales bacterium. Taxonomy (GTDB): domain Bacteria; phylum Desulfobacterota; class Desulfobulbia; order Desulfobulbales; family JAGXFP01; genus JAGXFP01. The sequence continues at coordinate 2,971 of JARGFN010000035.1, read as the reverse complement.
CTCCACCTGGCGGACATGCTTTTTAGTCACCCCGGTCTGGATTCTTCGCAGATAAACAAGAGCCAGGGTCTCGACCGATTGCACCACCCCGCGCCCCTGGCAGTGCTCGCAGATATTGTAGCTGCCGCGCTGCACCGGGGAGGCCAGCTTCTGCCGGGAAATCTGCATAAGCCCGAATCTGGAGATACGGCTGATGTCGACCTTGGCCTTATCCTCCTTCATGCTTTCCTTGACCTTCTTCTCCACCTCGCGGCCATGAGCGGAGGAACGCATATCGATAAAATCAACGACGATCAAGCCGCCCAGGTCGCGGAGCCGAAGCTGCCTGGCCAGCTCCTCGGCCGCTTCCATATTGGCCAGAAAAATCGATTCCTCGAAATTCTTGTCCTTGGAGGTCCGCCCGGAGTTTACATCGATAGCTACCAGGGCCTCGGTCGGGTTGATAACGATCGAACCGCCGGACGGCAGACTGACGGTGGGGTGGTAGATCTGCTCGATCTGTTTTTCGACCTGATAGTGATTGAATATCGGCCTGGGACCGCTGTGCAGCCTTGCGGCCCCCTTCTTCTGGCGGGCCGGGATGAGGCCGAGAAACTCCTTGACCTTGCCGAAGGCATCCTCGTTGTCGACCATGATCTCGCTGATATCCGAGGTATAGTGATCGCGCAGAAAACGGGCAATGATATCCTGCTCCTTGTAGATCAGCGCCGGCGCCGGCGAGTTCTGGCCGCGGCTTTTAATCTCCGTCCACAGGTTCAACAGATATTTAAGGTCCTGGGAAATAGCATTCTTGGTTATCTCCTTGCTGGCGGTGCGGACAATATAACCGACTCCCTCCGGCAGGGTGAGGCTTTCGACCAGGCTGCGCAGCTTCTTGCGTTCGGCTTCGCTTTCGATCTTTCGCGAAATCCCGTGGCTGTCGCTGCCCGGCATCAGGACCAGATAACGGCCGGGCAGGGAGAGGAAAGTGGTCAGATTGGCCCCTTTATTGCCGGTGGCCTCCTTGACGACCTGAACTAGAAGCTGATCACCCTTGCGGACCAGTTTCTGCACCGGCAGGTCTTTCCAGTGGGTGTTCGGATCGACTGTGCCGTGAAAATATTCGGGATGAATCTCGCCAAAGGGCAGAAAGCCGTTCTTATCGCCGCCCATATCGACAAAGGCAGCCTGCAAACTCGGTTCAACCGAGACCACCCGCGCCTTGTATATATTGCCCTTGGTCTGGGTATGGAGGAGCGTCTCGACATAGAAGGCCTCGACCCGGCCGTCCTCGATCATCGCAATTCTGCATTCCTCCGGCTCATCGGTATTGATCAACAATTTGCGGATGACGCTTTTCCCCTTGTCGGTCGTCTTTTTTTCCTTTTGAGGCGCCGCCCCAGCCGTTGCCTTGTCGGCCGGGGCAACATCACCCTTGTCGGTTAAAGGGGCGCCGCCCTTGCCGGCCTGCGGCTTCTGCCGCGCTTCTCCGACAGCCCCCGTCTTCCGGGGACGGGCCGCCCGCCCCCGCCCAGGTGAACGTTTCCGGCGGGCGGCCGGAGCGGACGGCTTGGTGGTTTCCGCTGTTTTTTCTTCTTTTTGAACCTCGGTCTCCCGGGCCGAAATACCGGGAGCGCCCTGCTCCTCCTTGGGTCCGGCCAGCCATTTGCCTATCTTGGCCAGCACCGAACGGCCCTCCTTGCCATCACTTACAACTTTATCGCCGTTTTCCGGCTTGGTAGTATCTTCTGCCATCGTGTATCGTCTCTCTGATCAGGCTTGCCGCGGCAAGCTCATTAAGTAATCTGTCAACGTCTTTCCCGTCCAGACCGGTGGCTTCACGGATATCTGTCTCGGTACAAGGGCGTCGCTTAAGCATTTCCAGGATTTCCTGTTTTTCGGGCCGGGCCGGCCGGACCGCGGCCCTGCCGCTGTAATCGGCAATGATCTCCACCCGGCAGTCCTTAAAGCGGCTGGCGATCTCTTTAATCCTCGTTTCGGAAAGCGGCCGGACCCACGACTCGGCCGGCGGTCTGACGACCGTATTCAGTTGCACCCGGTCCGGCCCGATTCGCGCGACCGCCGCGATCAGGGCGTCGATGTCCTCTTCGCTGTCGTTAACGCCCTCGGCCAGTAAAATTTCCAGCCAGATCTCCCCCCCGAACTCTTCGGCGAAAGCGGCCAGTCCCGCGATGATCCGCTGGGGGTCGGCGCATTCCGCCGCCGGCCGGTTTATCGCGGCCAGGGTTTCCGGCCGGGCCGCATCAAGGGACGGCACCACGACATCGGCGGCCAGCAAATCAAGCCGGACCCGCGGATCGGACAGCAGGGCGCCGTTGGTCAGAACGGCGACCGGAATCTCCAGCTGCCGCTTGACATACCTGATCACATCGCCGATCCCGGTATGAAGGGTAGGCTCCCCGGAAGAAGTCAGGGTGACGAAATCCGGCCAGCCCGGCGACTTGCTATCCAGACCGGCGAAGAATTCTTCAAGTTCCGCAATAATCTCGGCGGTCGGCGTGTACTCCCGCCGTTTGACGGTCAGTCCGGTGGTGACCCCCAACTCGCAATAAATGCAATCGAAATTGCATATCTTTGCCGGCACCAGATCAACGCCCAGAGACAAACCCAATCGCCTTGAATTAACCGGACCAAACAAGTGTTTCATCGGAATACAAACCCGATGGCGTCGCAAAAAGTCGGGATTGCCATAATGTCACTTCGACCAACGGGAGAAATCTTAATAGTTCCAGTGAGTTAAAGAACGAGATTTTCCACATGCTTTCGAAATGGCAGCTTTTCCCAATTTTTTACTAAACCATCCCTTTTTTAACCCTGAATCCGTGACGGCTTCGTGGTAAATTTCACTTATCAGTTTGTAATTTCATTAGATAATCGTTTTTCCCTGGATTGCCAGGGTTCACCCCGCCGCCCTGCGGGGCGCCCGATAACGGCGCATCTGCGCCCCGCAGGAAGTGCCCTTGGGGTGCCG
>JARGFN010000233.1 GCA_029210665.1 Desulfobulbales bacterium | reverse complement strand
AAGCCTCCTCGACATCCCGACAACCGACCGGCCGGCCACTCCCCTCGAACTGGCCGACGATCTCCTCCGCCGCCGCTGCCTGCGCTGCCATGTCTATTATGAGGGCGACGACTACTCGCAAGTGCTGCACGGCACCGGCTGCGCCGCCTGTCACCTGGAATACCGGGACGGCAAGCCGGTATCCCACGAGTTTCTTGCCCTGCCGACCGACGACCGCTGCCTGAGCTGCCACTACGCCAACCGGGTCGGCGGCGATTATTACGGCCGCTTCGATCACGACTTCAAGCTTGAGTATCGCACCCCCTACCGGCCGGAAGGATACTACCCCGACCGGCCCTACGCGGTCGAGCAGCACAGGCTCGCCCCCGACATCCACCAGGCGGCCGGGATGACCTGCGGCGACTGCCATTTCGACCTGCATGGCGGCAAGACCATGCAGACCATCGCTTGCGCGACCTGCCATCTGGGCCGGGACCTGCCGCCGGCGGCAAAGCATCTCTCCATAAGGGACGGGGAATTGCTCGTCACCACCAGGCAGGCCGGCCGCGAACTCCCGGTTCCCCGGGCCACGAACCCGGTACACGCCGAATATATCGACAAGGCCGCCTGCGCGGTCTGCCATGCCCAATGGAGTTACAATGACCAGGGCACTCATCTGCTCAGGATCGACCACAGTGAGTATGAGGAGTGGGACGATCTATACATCCAGGACAGCGCCGAGGTGGAGGTTCTCTTGCTGAACTCCATCTACGGCGATGAGATCCGCGATCCGGTCATGAGCGACAAGCTCAACAGCCGGGAGAAACCGGGCCTGTGGCTGAAGGGCTACAACATCAGAAGATGGGCGGAACCGCCGATCGATTTTGCCCGCGACGGCCGGCTCCGGGTAATGCGGCCGATCCTCGACCTGCATATCTCCTGGATCGACGCCGAACGGAAAACCTTATTCGATTCGATAACCGGCGAGACCGCAACCTTGCAGCCGTATACCCCCCATACCATCGGCAAGGCCGGCGCCTTTTATCACCGGCGAATCGCCAAACTGTTCCCCCGGGAACCGAACCTGAAGGACCGGAAGCCATGAAACACCTCTTCCTCTTCGGCGGCGGTCTGTTGATCATCCTGACCGCTCTCTCTGGCTGCGGGGAACTCAAGGCCCCGCGGGTATCGAGCACCGAGCCCTATCCTCCGATAACCGCGACAAAAAAACAAATGGCGCCGCCGACCCAGAAACCCTACAGGATCAAAGGCAAAACCTATTATCCCATCCCCTCCTCCGAAGGGTTCCGGGAAACCGGCCTCGCCTCCTGGTACGGCGGCTATTTTCACGGCCGCAAGACCTCAAACGGCGAAACCTACAACATGCACGGCACCACCGCCGCCCACAAGACCCTGCCGATGAACACCTTCCTGCTCGTCGAAAATCTGGAAAACGGCCGGGAGATGACGGTCCGGGTCAATGACCGGGGCCCGTTTCACAAGGGGAGGATTATCGACATATCCAGGACCGGGGCCGAAAAGCTGGGCTTTATCGATAAAGGCACGACCCGGGTCAGGATCACCGCCCTCGGCGAAGCGGCCGCCTATGGCGAGGCCGGCAAGACCGTCAAGAAATTCAAGGATCACCCCGACTTCCGGAGAGGCGAGTTCTATGTGCAGATCGGCTCCTTCGTCGATGAGAAAAATGCCCGGCGGCTCAGGGATAAAATGTCGACCCGGGGAAGAATCGTCGTGATCCAGAAATTCGACCGGGGAGATCAGCTGTTCTTCCGGGTCCAGGTCAAAGCGGGCACTACCCTGGACGAAGCCGAACTGGTCGAGAAAACTCTCAACCGAAGCGGCTTTCCGGAGGCCTACGTGGTGGCCCACTGACCGTAACCGTCCGTTTGAAAAACTTCATTTCCGGGAGCGGGAGACATTCACGAAGGACAATCTCCGGAAAAATAACGGAGAAGGATTTGTTGTGGATGCCCGGCCTGCTGCGGGCCAAGAATGGTTTGGCCGGGGCGCGCTCCGGCGGGGATGTCTGTTGCCGTTTCTCCCAGCGCTATGTGGCGCCGGGAAAGCCGAAGCCCGGCGCGGAGGTTTTTTGGGAAAAGATGCTCGGTGAAACAGCTGCCGAGAAAACTCTCCTACCTGGAAGGCATCTATGTTGACGGCGCACCCAGCCCCGCCTATCGTAAAAATCCCGTGGAACTCTGCGCCGAAAAAGTCTGATCCCGACTTTTGTTTCATTTTTGTCGCGGATTTTTCCGTTCGTTTTCAAAACAAAACCCTGAATCCGTGAGCGTTCGAGAACGGTGCGGATGCAAGGCGGCAACGATGTTGATAATACTGATGGTATATCAACGAGTTGCCAACGCGGCACCCCAAGGGCACTTCCGTTGGGCGCAGATGCGCCGTTATCGGGCGCCCCGTAGGGCGGCGGGGTAAATCTGGCAATCCAGGGAAAAACGATTATCTAATGAAATTACAAGCTGATAAGTGAAA
>JARGFN010000034.1 GCA_029210665.1 Desulfobulbales bacterium | reverse complement strand
ATAAAGCTGAGTTGAGCAGCTTGTCTGCTCGCACGAAACTTATGCCCTGCGGGTATAAAGCTGCATTGAGCAGCTTGCCTGCTCGTACGAAACTTATGCCCTGCGGGTATAAAGCAAAATTCCCCACTAAGTCGGCACGGATTCAGGATTTTAGTTAATCTTGGATATCATTTATAGTATGATGCCCTTGCAAACCGAACCACGGCACAAGCCCAAGCCTGCGATCGTTTACCGACGGGCGGCTTGCGCTTCAACAATCGTGCAAATCATTATGGCGGGATTGTTATAATCCGCAAATTTTTTCAAAGGGAGGATCAGGATGCCAGAGATGCCGGCGGATTTCAAAAAAGCCCTGGAGATCGGAAGGCCACCGAATATCGTTAAACTTTTCCCCAACTCCCGGGCCCTGCTGGTCAGCGGCAAGGTGATCGACCGGGCCCTGCTCGCCAAGGGCAAGGCGATGACCATTGCCGCCAACGGCCGCAGCCACCTGGTGATCAGGGGGGCGCTGATGGCCGCCCAGCGGGCCAACGCCGCGATCATCATCGAAATCGCCCGCTCCGAGGGCGGCGCCAACGCCTATTGCGCGGTAAACTACTGGAATATCGCCCGGCAGGTCGACTGTCTTTGCAATGAACTGGGAATCACGGTGCCCGTGGCGATTCATGCCGACCATTACGGGATCAAGAAGGAAGCGGACCTCGATTTCGCCAAGGTTGAGATCCCAACCCTCTTCGAGGCCGGGATTACTTCCATCGCTATCGACGCCTCGCACATGCCGGACGATAAAAATCTCCTGGCCAACCTCGCTCTCAATCAGGTGATCCCCGACTGGGCCGGCCTTGAAACCGAGATCGGCGAAATCAAAGGCAGCGAGGGGCTTTCCTCGGCCCCGGAAGCCCTCTTTCTGGTCAGGGGGCTGAACGCCTTCGATATTTTCCCGGACTGGATCGCCCTGAACAACGGCACCAGCCACGGGATCGAGGCGAGCGACCAGGGCATCCAGGTCGAACTGACCGCCGAAATCCACGAGAAATTAAAGCCATACGGAGTTTCCGGGGCCCAGCACGGCACCTCCGGCAACAGCTCGGACCGGCTCCGGGCCATAGCCGCCACCACCCGAACGACCAAGGCCAACGTCGCTACCGCCCTGCAGATGATCTCCTGGGGGGTAGAGGTTAACGATTACGGCAACGCCAAACTGGACGAAAGCGGCAACTTCATCAAGCTGAAGTCGGAAGGGGTAACCGAAGCGCTCTGGCAGGAAATGCGCGATTACGCGGCCAGGCAGGGCTGGAGCGCCGGCAACTACAAGAAACTTAACCTGCCCTTCGAGCCCAAAATCATGGGCCAGCCCCGGGCGGTCCGGGAGAGAATGGCCAAACGGGTGGAGGACTTCGTCTACGAATTGCTGGTCGAGGTCTTTAATGCCGAAGACACCGCGCCGCTGGCCATCCAGACCATCATTGCCGCCGGCTCGCCCGACCCCGGCCCGGAAGGCGCCAGGATCGAAAACCCGGCCGACTGGACCGGCGAAAAAATCGCCGCCCTGGCCGGTGAACTCGATACGGATAAAGGCCCGGAAGGCGACTTTGACGATTGATGGCCCCTCTGCCACTCCGGCAATTATGAAGCAATAATCCGCCCGCCTCGCCCTCGCCGGGGGATCGGCCCCTTTGGCCCGGATCACCACTCCCTTGATTGCGACGCGGCTGAAAACACGTTCATTCCTTCACCCATTATGAATGGTTTATGGTACACGGGGTACTAAAAGCCCATAACCACAAAAAACCGGAACCCGAGACGGAAGCCCATGAGTCCCGCCGACAATATCTTCGCCCTGCTCGACCAGAACGGCCCTTTCGCGACCGGCGACACCCCGCCCAGCGGGGCGCGGTTTTCCAGGGAAAACCGCGAAATAATCAGGAAAATCAGGTCGGGCGGCTCCCTTGCCCACTACCGGGTGTTTCGCAACCAGATATTCGAGTTCCTGAAGGTCGGCGGCTTCAGCGATATCGAAAAACTGCTCCATGATAAATCCTTGCGGAAGGGGATCAACGAACGCGCCTACAAGCTGCTGGGCAATATGTTCGGCATCGAAGGGATCGACCGCGAAATCATTTCCCGGGTTGACGGCTACTCCCAGACCGCCGACGGCGTGATCCGCTATTTAAGGAACAAGGTCCTGGCCAATTACGCCTCCCATATCGAGATCACCAACGAAATCGATATAGCCGTCAGTCCCGTCGATCTGCTTTTGATTACCTACGACGGCAGATATCACAAAAAAGCCAGATTCGAGGCGAAGCGGAAATTGCTTCTGATGCTGCTGGCCGGCTCAATCGACCAGCGGGAAAGGGAAACCGATATCGGCGCTAAATTCGCCGACTTCTTGAGTTTCTTGAATGACTACGTCTGGAGCAAGAGCAATCTGATCGGCGAACTCAATCCCGTCTACCTGCTGAGCCACCACGACTCCGCCGATTTCGCCTGCCGGGATCTGCGCATCATCAGCCCCAGGGAGGCCGCCGAGGTTGCGCCGAAAAAAGGACTCAAACTGACTCTATTGAAGCGCCGAAGTTTCCTGGCGAACGGCAGGGAAATTCCGATCTACGTAAGCATCAGAAAAAAACCGCCGGAAGCCAAGGTGCTGAAACTGCTTCGCAAGAATGAAGAAAACCCGGCGGTGGCGGTGGATGACGAACTGGGTCTGATGGGTGTGGTGGACTCGGTGATGGAGGTCAAGATATTCCAGAAGCATCTTACCGAGAGCGCCATCAGCGCCGATTCATTCATGACCCTTGAAGAGGTCAGCGACACCCTGTCGGGCGGCTCGCATCGGAGTTCCAACCACGGCAGTTCGGCAAAGACTTCCATGTTGAAATTTTTCGCGAAAATGAGCGGCATGCGGGTCGAATTCATCATCCATACCAATGAAAGCTATCTGAACTATATGTACCAGAAGGATGTGGCTCACGACGAGTACGAGGTGAAAAGGATCTTCGATTCCGGAGTCGCCGAACTTCTCTTCCCCGGAGAAATCTATTATCTCGATATGAAAAAGGCCAAGGAAAAGCTGATTCGCTGGTTCAGATGCCGTATCGAGGAGTTTTAGGCCTGAATCCGTGAGCGTTCGAGAACGGTGCAGATGCAAGGCGGCAACAATGTTGATAATACTGATGGTATATCAACGAGTTGCCAACGCCGCAGATGCGCCGTTCTCGGGCGCCCCGCAGGGGGGCGGCGGGTGAATTCCACTCACCACGGATCACTGCCTATATTTGACGTAAAAACAACCATATATCGTGAATAAATGCATTAAGCCGTCACGGATTCAGGTTAGGGTAAGCGATCACAGGATACCGACCCTGCTGTGTTATCGACCTGCTCATGTACACCGGCACACCTCGCAGGCCGACGCCTTGCATCTCCACCACCCTGTAATCGCTTACCGGCTGGAAGCTTGGCCAATCCTGGTCGCCTTATCCCGTGATCGGTTACGTTTTAGGGAGTCGGCAAATCCTGTCAACAGGAACGGTCAATAACTGATCCGCAGTCGGTCGGCCAGCTCCCCGGCCAAATGCCACGAAACGACTCCATTCTTACCGATAACGGGAGAGGCGATCAGAATTTTGCCGTCAACGATATCGAGTTTGGACGCCGGATCATCGGCGACGATCTTCATAACGACCACTCCCGACACCAGACTGATGTCAAGATTCTCGGTGTCGATATCCTCCAGGACCTCCTTGACGTCCTCACCGGAAGGCAGCCGGTCGTACAGGGTATAGAAAAGGCTGATCCGGCTCTCGATTATATGCAATCGCGGCAGGACCAGGGCAACAATCCGGCCCTGCTGGACGGAATAGATATAAGCAGGCACTGCGAAGGAGGCGACGACCCCGATGATACAGATGGATATCATCAGCTCTATTACGGTCATCCCTTGATTTTGGCGACGACGCCGGCCGCCGGGATCGATTTTATCCGATGATGAATCAGCCATAAAACCCATACAAAACCCTGCCGGACCGGAAAAACTTCACCCATGGCCGGCAATTAAAAAGGGAGCCCGCGGTGAGGGGCTCCCTTTTTAATTGCCGGCCATGCGGGCCGAAATAATGCCGTCGCAACAATGAAAAAATCAACCGTTTCGAACGACGCTTAATCGATGCGGTTACGCTCACGGTCCGCCGGGCTCTCGACCTTTCGCAGTCCCATTGCAATTCGCCTTTCCGTGAAACCGGCAAAAACTACTTACCGATAATTTTAGACAGGTTCTTGACCTTGTCGACCTCATCCCTTACCTCGGCAACTTCCTTGACGCCGGGGACGCTGTCTTCCACCTCCCGCAAACCCTTCTTGAACGAGGTGATGCCCCTGCCCAGTCCGGCGCCGATTTCAGGCAGTTTTTTGCCGCCGAAGACCAGAAAAGCGATGCCCATGATCACGATAAGTTCCGGTGTTCCCAAACCAAACATAATGTCACCCTTAAAAAACATTGCGGCGCCCGAAGCCGCCTTTTGCTTAAAAACTCAGCTCCCGGACGAGTTTTCGTCCTTTTTATCCTCAAGCTCGTCCTTATCCTCGTTCTTGGTGGCCTCTTTGAAATTCTTGATACCCTTGCCGATGCCGGCGCCGATTTCCGGTAATTTCCCGGCCCCGAAGATTATCACGATAATCACCAGAATAACGATAAGTTCAGGCATGCCCAGTCCAAACATTTTTTATCTCCAATAATTGTGATGGCGCGCTGGTTGTTGAACTCTACCTAAAAGTGCCGCGGAAGGCAAAAAAAATCGTAAGCGATCACAGGGTGATGCCTTGCATCTCCACCACCCTGTAATCGCTTACCGACCGGGAGATTGGCCAATCCTGGGCGGCTTATCCCGTGATCGGTTACAAAAAATCGGGCGAGGCGGCCGGGCCGGGCCGCTATATTTCGGCAACGATCCCGGTCAAAAAGTCCGCCAAACGGGGCAAGGCCAAGCGGGAGTTGGTGATAACATCTTCGAGGCGGATCGGTTGGAAATCGTCGGGATCGTTGACATTGGCAATCACCGATACCCCCAGAACACGCATCGAGGCATGGTTGGCAACAATGACCTCCGGGGTCGTAGACATGCCGACCGCATCGATGCCGCAGTGCCGAAGATAACGGGTTTCTGCAGGCGTCTCCAGACTGGGGCCGGGAATGGCGCCGTAGATCCCGGTAACGACGTCGGCCAGGCCCAGCTTGCCGGCCACCCGGCCGGCAAGCTTACGCAAATCCTCATCATAGGCAGCGGAAAGGTCGGGAAAGCGGAGGCCCCATTCATCGATATTGATGCCTCTGAGGGGGTTGTCCGGAATCAAATTGAGGTGGTCGCGAATGATCATCAGCGAACCGGGGGCAAAATCGAGATTCAAGCCGCCGGCAACATTGGTCACCACCAGGACCCCGGCGCCGAGCAAGGCCATGACCCGCACCGGCAGCGTCAGCTCCCTGGCCGAATAACCCTCATAGTAATGAAAGCGCCCTTGCAGAACCGCCACCGCCCGGCCGGCCAAGCGGCCGATGAGCAGGTTGCCGGCATGACCGGCCACCGTTGTCCATGGGAAACCGGGAATCTCCCGGTACGGAATAATCAGGGATGGTTCGATCCGGTCGCCCAGATCGCCGAGCCCGGTACCGAGGATAATCGTAATTTCAGGAGGATCGCCAACTCTTTCGGCCAGGTGGGCAACCGCCGCTTCCACCCGAAGGCGGTAGGAATAAATATCGTTATCCATTCAACTCCCGGGGTAATCCGTACCCTTCAGGAATCACCGTGAAGCGGCAAGGTAAAGGTGAAGATCGTACCGCCGCCCTCGCGGGCGGCAAAGCTCAATTTACCGCCATGCAGCTCTTCAACGATATGCCGGCATGAAGTCAGCCCCAAACCGTTGCCGTGCTCCTTGGTCGTAAAGTTGGAATCAAAAATTCTTTCCCGGTCATCCTCCGAAACCCCGGTACCTCGATCCATAACGTAGACAATGGCGTTCTCGTCATTGAAATCGAGGCCGACCTCGATTGTCTTGTTTTCGCGGTCGGCCTGGGCGGCATTGATGATGAGATTGACCAGAACCCTGCGGATCTCCAGGCGACAAAAATTAAATTCCGGGACCTCTTTTTTAATGCCGAACGCAATCGCTCTGTCACGAAGATCGGGGTGGGATTTCACCTCGGAACACTTGATGTCATCGAGTAATTCCTGGAGGGAGTTGCTGCCGACTTTCCTTGTATTGCTGATCCGCTTGGCCCTCGCCATGGCCTCCGTCATCATGTCGTTGAGGTTGTTCCGTCCCCCCTTCATGACCTTGATCATTCGCAAGGCCGATTCATCGGAGATCTTTTTCTCCAGCATATCGAGGAAAAGAAAGGGGGCCATCTGGTTTTTCATATCATGAATCATGATATTCGCTTTTTCCAGTTCCTCGGCGATAATCTCGGTATTGAGCCTGATCCGGCGGCTCAAGGTCTGCAATATGGCAAAAAGGGAATCGGGCCGTTTGGAAAAATACTCTTGAAACTGGTCCCGGGTGATCTTCAGGAGAGTGCAGTCGGTTAAGGCCTCGACTGTGGCGGACCGCGGCTTGGTCTCGATCAGAGCCATTTCGCCGATATATTCGACCGGCTTGATCGTGGTTATGAATTTATTATCCTTGGAAATTTTCAGCTCGCCGACCAGCAGGATATACATGTCCTCGCCCTTGGAGCCCTCCCGACAGAGAACCTCGCCGGCCGGAACTTCTATTTCCGAAACATTTTCCGCAAAAAACTCGTACAGATCCCCCTCGGTAAATTGCTGAAAGAGATCCATGGAACTTAAATATTTAATCCGATCTTCAACCCTCATCGGCGCCTCTCATAATCATGATGTACCCGAACTACGGAATATGTTATAAACTCTTTTCTAATACGGTTTCCCGAGCAATGCAATAAAGTAAAGAATAAAGCTGAGTTGAGCAGCCTGTCTGCTCGTACGAAACTTATGCCCTGTTCCCGGCGGACCCCAGGGCCCGGACGGCTATGTAAGCCTTGACCGTTTCCAGATCCGCATCCAGCAAGTCGCATCGGCTCTCCCGATCAAGCAGGGAGGCCAGGGCGGGCGGAAGAGCCGGTTCAGAGCCGGTTGCCCTGGCGACGGCATCGCCGAACTTGGCCGGATGGGCGGTGGCAAGGCAGATCATCGGCGTGTCTTTTTCGGCAAAATCGAGGGCGGCCCTGACCCCGACGGCGGTATGGGGATCGAGCAAATAACCCCTTTCATTATAGGTTCTGATCACGGCGGCGGTTTCCGCCTCGCTGACCATCCTCGCGGAAAACTCCGAGGCGACTCTCTCCCGGATCTTCTCGGCAAATTCCAGGCGCCCGGAGGAAGCAAAACTCTCCATCGCCGCCCTGGTCCGTTTCGGATCCCGCTCAAAAAGGAAGTACAGATAACGCTCAAAATTACTGGCGACCTGGATATCCATCGAAGGACTGCTGGTATGGGTGACCTGGCCCACCGCATATTCACCATCGTTGACAAATCTGCTCAGCAGATCGTTCTCGTTCGTGGCCAGAACCAGTCTGCCGATGAGGTCCGGGGCCATTCGCCGGGCCACAAAGCCCGCAAAGATGTCCCCGAAATTGCCGGTCGGCACCGCAAAATCGACTTTCCCGGAACCAGCCGCGCCTCGCACCCTTAAGGCCGCGTACAGATAATAGACCACCTGGGCAAGAATCCTGGCCCAGTTGATGGAGTTGACCGCGCCCAGACTGTACTTATCCTTGAACGGAATATCGTTGAAGATGGCCTTGACGATGGCCTGGCCGTCATCGAAGGAGCCGCGCAGGGCGATATTGAAGACATTGGCGTCGGTCACCGTGGTCATCTGCAATTCCTGGATGCGGCTCACCCGCTTATGGGGATGAATGATAAAGATGTTGATATTGTCCTTACCCCGAACCCCGTAAATCGCGGCGCTGCCGGTATCGCCGGAGGTGGCCCCCAGGATGTTCATTTTGCCGCCGTTTTTCTTCAGCAGATATTCAAAGAGGTTGCCGAGAAACTGCAGGGCCACGTCTTTAAAGGCCAGGGTCGGGCCGTGGAACAATTCCAGGATATGGAGACCGTCAACCCTGACCAGCGGGGTGATCTCGGGATGGTTGAATGAATCATAAGAGCGGTCGATCAACGGGATCAGATCGTCCGCCGGGATATCATCGACAAAACGGGAAATAACCTCGAAGGCCAGCTGCCTGTACGGCAGAGCCCGCCAACGGGCAAGGGTTTCCCGGCCGACCCGATCGATCTCCTCGGGCAACAGGAGGCCGCCGTCGGTAGCCAGCCCCATCATCACCGCTTCACTGAATGAGATCGGGGCGATACCGCCCCTGGTACTGATATATTTCATGTCAGGTAATTGTGGTTTGGGTTGGCGGCGGTCCATATTCCGGACCGCCACGAAATTAATCGGTCAGCAAAGCAGACTTTTGCCGTCCATCTCCGGCGGGACCGGCAGACCAAGGAGCTCAAGCACGGTGGGGGCAATATCCCGCAAGCCCCTGCCCTCCCCGAGATTGCAGGAGCGATACCTCTCGTCGATTATAATAAACGGCACCGGATTGGCGGTATGGGCCGTGAAAGACTCCCCGCTGTCCGGATCCCGCATCTGTTCGGCATTACCGTGGTCGGCGGTGATCAGAACCGTGCCTTGCAGCCGGGTCACCTTCTCAACCAGAGTGCCCAGACAACTGTCGACCGCTTCACAGGCCTTCACCGTCGCCTCAATGATCCCGCTATGGCCGACCATGTCGCAATTGGCAAAATTGAGAACAATCAGATCATATTCATTTTCAGCGAGCTTTTGCAACAAGGCGTCGGTTACCTGGAAAGCGCTCATCTCCGGCTTAAGATCATAGGTCGCCACCTCGCGGGGCGATGGAATCAAAACCCGGTCCTCGTTCGCATAAGGCTCTTCCCGGCCGCCGTTGAAGAAGAATGTCACATGGGCATACTTTTCGGTCTCGGCGATCCGGAGCTGACGAAGGCCGTACCGGCTGACCTCCTCTCCGAGGATATGTTCGAGGGTCGCGGGCGGAAAGGCCGCCGGCAGCCCGAACTCCTTGCCATAGTCGGTCAGGGTCGCAAAAACAGCCGGGGCGGGGCGGCGCTCAATCGCAAAACCGTCAAAGCCGGGCGAGGTAAAGGCGCGGGTCAACTGGCGGGCCCGATCGGCCCGAAAATTGAAAAAGATCGCGCAATCATTGTCGCCGACCCTGGCCAGCGGCTTCCGGTCCTGATCGACAATAACCGCCGGCTTGATAAACTCGTCGGTCTCGCCGCGGTCATAAGCGTCGCGAATCGCCGCCAGCGGCTCGGAGGCGGTAACCCCTTCGCCGTCGACCAGGGCCCGCCAGGCCAGCGCCATCCTTTGCCAGCGGTTATCGCGATCCATGGCGTAATAACGCCCGGAAACCGTGGCCACCCGGCCAACGCCGATCCGCGCAAGCTCGCCCTGTAATAGTTCCATATAGCCGATCCCGCCCTTGGGTGGCGTATCGCGGCCATCCATAAAGGCATGGATGAAGACCTTTTCAAGGCCGGCCCGGGCGGCCATTTCCACCAGCCCGAACAGGTGCTTAAGGTGGCTGTGGACGCCGCCGTCGGAAACCAGCCCCATCAGGTGCAGGGCGGAGCCTTCCGCCCTGGCCGTTTCAATTACCCGGCCAAGGACTTCATTTTCGAAAAACTCACCGGATTCAAGGGCAAGATTGATCCGGGTATAATCCTGATAGACGATTCGGCCGGCGCCGATATTCAGATGGCCGACTTCGGAATTGCCCATCTGCTCATCCGGCAGCCCGACCGCGCCGCCATGGGCCGCCAGGGTGGTATGGGGATATGCGGCCCACCAGCCGTCGATGTTAGGGGTATCGGCCACGTATACGGCATTGCCCGCAGTTTTCGCGCCGATCCCCCAGCCGTCAAGAATGGCAAGCAGCACCGGTCCTCGATTTTTCATAAACTGAATCCGTGACGGCTTAGTGCATTGGTTCACAATATATGGTTGTTTTTACGTCAAATATAGACAGTAATCCGTGGTGGCTGGAATTCACCCCGCCGCCCCGCAAGACAAAGATTTGCCGGGTCCCTCAGTCCAGATCGCTCAGATCCAGACGTGGGGCGTCGTGCCACAATCCCTCCAGATCGTAATACCTCCTGGTCTCGCTATGAAAGATATGGACGATGATATCGTTGTAATCGAGCAGCACCCAGGTGCCCTGGCTGAGGCCTTCGGTGTTGCCGGTCATGGTTCGCTTGCTGCCGATTTTCTGATCGATGGCCTCGGCAAGGCCGCTCACATGCCGGGTTGAAGTACCGCTCATGATCACGAAATAATCGGCGAAATCCGAAATTTTCCGGACATCGAGGGCGATCAGGTTTTCCGCCTTCTGATCGAGAGCCGCCCGACAGATTAACTTGACAAGCGCTTCGGTCGGCAAATCAGAATACTGCTGCTGTACTTTTTTCATCTATACTCCACAAGAGGAAAGCTAATTCCTTATTTAAATCCGGTTGACATTGTTTGTCCGGGCATGATCGAAAAGTGGTGTCATAATAATACCGTTTTCGAATCTTACAACAAACTTGACAAAAAACGGGTATCCGAACCCATGCTATTGTAAAAGCAAAGCGATTTCGACAAATAAAAATCCGATGACAATTACCCAGTTTTACCCTTTCAAATATCAATGTTGTAGAGTATAATCGCCCACCTGTCCATACCGGCAAACCATACAGCCGTCAGTCTCGCGCCCGGCTTTTTTTTTGACTCAAAGGGGTATTTTAATGAATAAGTCCTTGAAATGGAAGATCATACTGCTGTTGTCCATCGTCGTTTTTTCGGGCGTTGCCGTCGTACCCTCATTCACCGACAATGTCCCGGGGTGGTGGAAGAAGTATTTTGCCCCGGCCGGCCTGCGTCTTGGTCTCGATCTCCAGGGCGGCATGCACCTGGTTATGAAGGTCGACCTTGAAAAGGCCATGGAGAACAGCCTCGATCTGGCCGCCCAGAACCTCAAGACGCAACTGGCGGACAAGCAGATCACCGTGGTCAGGACCCCCACCGACGATCCGACCAAAGTGGTGCTCACCCTGCCTAATACGAACGCGCTCGGCACCGTCGAGGATACCGTCAAGGGCGATTTCGCGGAAGATCTTAATATCGAGATTATAACCGAGACCGGTTCCTTTCCGCGAATCATCCTGAGTCTCACCGAAAGCAAGGTCGATTTTATCAAAAACAACGCTGTGAACCAGTCCCTGGAGATTATCCGGAACCGGATAGATCAGTTCGGCGTGGCGGAACCGGTCATCATCCGCCAGGGGGCCGACAAGATTGTCGTGCAGCTGCCCGGGGTCAAGGATCCCCAGCGGGCCCTGGCCCTTCTCGACCAGACCGCCCAACTAGAATTCAAGCTTCTCTATGACCAGGCCGACGTCGATCTGAACAGCCTGATCGAACAGGCCAAACAGGCCGGGCAATGGGCGGAAGGCGATATTCAGGGCGAAGGACGCCGCCGGCTGAACGCCGCCCTCCGCAACCGTCTGCCACCCAATACCGAAATCTATTTCGAGAAAAGGACCAGGCGCGATACCGGCAATGAAATCGAAACCGTCACCCCCCTGTTGATTAAAAGCCCGGTAATGATGACCGGCGACATGGTCAAGGATTCCCAACCCCAGATCGGCGGCACCTTCAACGAACCTTACGTCAGCCTCAATCTGACCGGTCAGGGCGGCAGGATTTTCGGCGAGGTTACCGAAAAGAACGTCAACAAGCGTTTCGCGATCATCCTTGACGATATCATCAAATCGGCGCCGGTGATCCGGGAAAGGATTCTCGGCGGCCGCGCCCAGATATCCGGTGACTTTACCTACGAGGAGGCCTCGGACCTGGCCATCGTCCTGCGGGTCGGGGCCTTGCCGGCCCCGCTCGATATCATCCAGAACCTGACCGTCGGCGCCTCGCTGGGACAGGACTCGATCGACAAGGGCCTGATGTCCGGTCTGCTGGGCACCTTCCTGGTCCTGATCTTCATGACCATCTACTATCGGGTTTCGGGGGTTATCGCCAATGCCGCCCTGCTGTTCAATGTCCTTCTGCTGTTCGCCGGCCTGGCCACCATGAACGCCACCCTGACCCTGCCGGGCATCGCCGGCATCATTCTCGCCATCGGCATGGCGGTTGACTCCAACGTCCTGATCTTCGAGCGGATGCGGGAGGAATTCGCCCTCGGCAAGTCGGTCAGGTCGGGGGTGGAGGGCGGCTACAGCAACGCCTTTTCGACCATTATCGACTCGCAGGTAACCACCCTGATCACCGCCCTGGCCCTGTTCCTGTTCGGCACCGGCCCGATCAAGGGATTCGCCGTAACCCTTTCCCTGGGCGTCACCTTCAACCTGTTCACCACCCTGTTCGGTACCAGACTCGCCTACGATGTGATGCACCGCAAGGGCTGGCTGAAGTCTCTCCGGTTTCGCGAAATCGTCAAAAAACCGAAACTCGACTATATGAAGATCAGGAATACCACCTTCACGATTTCCGGGGTGCTGGTTCTGATCGGCCTTTTTGCCTTTGTCCAGATTCTAAGGGGCGAGGCCAATCTCGGCGTTGATTTCTCCGGGGGCACCATCGTCCAGTATAAGGCGGACCAGCCCTTCGCCCTCGAAAAAGTCCGGAAGATTCTGAAGGCCGGCGATATTGAGGGCGCCGTCCCCCAGAAAGTGGAAGACGACAACCGGCTGATCGTCAAGGTCAAGGAGTCCCGGGAAACGGTGGGCAAGATCAGCGAGCAGGTCACAATCCTGCTCACCACCGAGCTGCCGGAGGCCGGTTTCGCGATGGAAAGCCAGTCGGCCATCGGCTCATCGGTCAGCAAGGTCCTGCGTAACAAGGCCATGCTGGCCATCTTCATCTCGCTTATCGGGGTTATCTGCTATCTGGCCCTGCGCTTCGACATCCGCTTCGGCGTGGCCGCCGCCCTCGCCACCTTTCACGATGTCGTCGTGGTCCTGGGGCTCTGCTATCTGTTCAATGTCGAGATTACATTGCTGATAGTTACCGCCCTCCTGACCCTGGCCGGTTATTCCCTGAACGACTCGGTGGTGGTCTTCGACCGGATCCGCGAAAACGTCAAGAAGTTCGGCTCCACGACCTCGTTTGTCAAGATCATCAACAACAGCATCAATGATGTGATAAGCCGGACCGCGATTACCTCGCTGACCACCCTGCTGGTCTTGCTGGCCCTGTTTATCCTGGGCGGCGCGGTGATTCACGATTTCGCCCTGGTCCTGTTGCTGGGGGTGCTGGTCGGCACCTACTCGTCGATCTTTATTGCCAGCCCGCTGCTCTACGTCTGGCGTAAGAGCTAGAGGCGGACATGGCCGGAATCGGCAGTCCCCAAAATGTCCGCGGGCTTGGCGCCGGCGAGACCTTCCGGTTCAGCTGCCATCCGGGGGTACCCTGCTTCACCGACTGCTGCCGCCAACTCGATCTGGCCCTGACCCCCTATGACGTCCTCAGATTGCGGAAGGGGTTGGGGATTGCGGCCGCCGAGTTTCTCGACGGTTACACGGTGATTGAAAAGGGCGGGGAAGACCTTTTCCCGACGGTTTTCCTGGCCATGATCGATGACGGCCGGGCCGCCTGCCCCTTCGTCACCGAAGACGGCTGCTCCGTTTATCGGGACCGGCCGGGCGCCTGCCGCACCTATCCGGTCGGCCGCGGCGCCTATCTCGATGGAACAGGCCGGCCGGCGGAACTTTTTGTCCTGCTAAGCGAACCGCACTGCCGCGGTTTCGAAGCCGGGCCGCGAATCAGCGTCGCCGACTGGCTGGACGACCAGGACCTGGCCGTCTACAACGAGTTCAACGACCTGCTCCTGCCGCTCTTGCGGCACCGCCGGATAAAGGAGGGATTCCGCCCCGACGGCCGCCAACAGGCAAGGTACCTCGAAGTGCTATACAATCTCGACGACTTCCGCCTGAAAAGTGCCGCCTTGGAAAATGTTGCCGATCCGGATCTGCTGAAATCGGCTATCCTGCTGCTTGATGATGAACTGTTCAGTTAACAAAGGATTTGCAACCGGCGCCCGGCAAAACCGGGGCGTTGCCCCTCCGCCTCTGCCGGATGCCCGGCTTCGCGAAATCGCCGCCGGTTACTGCGAGGGGGCGGGCGATTGCCACGGCATGGAGCATGTCGACCGGGTCCATGCCACCGCCGTGGCCATCGGCAAAGCCATGAACGGTCGCCTGAATATTCTGAGCGGCGCCGCCATCCTGCACGACATTGGGCGCCGGGATGAATCGCGCAGCCGGGGGGGACTCTGCCATGCCGCCCGGGGGGCCGCGCTGGCCGAAAAGATTCTGCGTGATCTGGGGTTCAAGGGAGACGACGTGACGGCAATCTGCCACTGCATCGCCACCCACCGATACCGGGACGCCAACCCGCCCCAATCCCTGGAGGCGAAAATCCTCTTCGATGCCGACAAACTCGATGCAATCGGCGCCGTCGGCATCGGTCGCGCCTTTCTCTTTGCCGGCCGGATCGGTGCAAAACTTCATAACCCGAATATCGATATCGACTCTACCGTCCCTTACACCGTCGAAGACACGGCCTACCGGGAATTCCGGATTAAACTCTGCAAGATCAGAGAGCGGATGCTGACCCCGCTTGGTCGGCAACTGGCCGAGGAACGCCACCAATTTATGAAAATATTTTTCGCCCGCCTTGAAAGCGAAATAAACGGAGGAGTACCAGATGTCCAAGGAAGTTAAGGCAATAGTCATCACCGGATACGGAACCAACTGCGAAACGGAAATGGCCCACGCCTGCAAACTGGGCGGCGCCGACCGGGTCGATATCGTTCATATGAGCCAGTTGGTCCACAACGAATACTCGCTGGACGACTATCATTTTCTCAACCTGCCCGGCGGTTTTCTGGACGGTGACGATCTTGGGGCGGGCCAGGCCGGCGCCCATCGCATCAAGCACGTCGAAGTCATCGGCACCGGCGAAAAACTGTTTGACCAATTACAGCGCTTTATCAGGGCGGGAAAACTTGTACTGGGGGTCTGCAACGGCTTCCAGGTGATGGCCAAGGCCGGGCTGCTGCCCGGATTCGACGGTTGCCATGACAACCGTCTGGTCAGTATTACCTACAACGACTCCGGCCGCTTCGAGGATCGCTGGGTCACCCTGCGGGTAGACCCGGAATCGCCATGCGTGTTCACTAAAGGGGTCGAAAAACTTTATTATCCGATCCGGCACGGCGAAGGTAAATTCGTCACCATGACCGATTCGGAACTCGATCGGATCAGGCGGGAAAAACTTGTCGCCCTCCGCTATGCCGACCCGAAAACCGGGTTACCCACCATGGAGTATCCGAACAACCCGAATGGATCGCCGGACAGCATCGCCGGCATCTGCGACCCGACCGGCCGCCTCTTCGGTCTGATGCCCCATCCCGAAGCCTTTCTCCATCGGACCAACCACCCCCGCTGGACCAGGGAAGAGTTGCCCGAAGAAGGCCAGGGAGTGGTCCTTTTCCGGAACGCGGTCGACTTTATCAGGAAAAATCTTATCTAGCCCCATATACCCACAGGGCATAAGTTTCGTTTGCACCCTAAAGGGCATAAAAGCTGGCGAGCTGCTCAACTCAGCCATAACCGGAACAGAGATGGACAACGCCTCGGAAAGACCGCCGATCCAGCAGCTACTCCTGGTTATCAACGATGCCCGCCGCTACTTGCTCGGCCTGCTGCTAATAATCGTCGCGACGACTTTCCTGTTTTACCTGTGGGCGCCGGCCATCCTGCTCTTTTTCCAGAACCATCTCGACCAGCAACTCACCTTCTTTACCGTTGCCGAGCCGTTTTTGGCCCAGGTCAAGCTGGCCCTGATTTCCGCCGTATTCACCCTGATGCCGGTAATCGCCTGTTTTTTCTGGCTCGGGCTGGCAAAGCCATTCAAGCTTACCAGGACCGCCGGTTGCTGGTTCATAATCGCCACCTGCCTGCTGTTCTATGCCGGGGCATGGTTCTGTTATTCGGTGACCCTGCCCTTCGGGGTAAAATTTCTCCTGGAATTCCAGTCGGCCGAATTAACCCCGATGATCGCGGTTGGCAAGTTCGTTAATTTCGTGGCGGTATTCATCCTCGCTTTCGGATTCATCTTCGAATTGCCGATCTTTATGGTTTTTACGGCCCGGGCCGGGCTGATTCCCCGGCGAGCCTTCGAGAAAAACCGCCGCTACGCGGTGCTCGCCATCAGTATTGTCGCCGCGCTTCTCACCCCGACGCCGGACATTGTCAATATGCTGCTGATGGGAGTGCCGCTCTATCTGCTCTATGAGCTGGGAATCTTGATACTGAAACTACTTAAGTTTTGAATTGAAATCGGGATAGAGTTTCTCGGCGCAATCGGGACAGATGCCGTGGCTGAATTCCGCCTCCGAATGTTCACGGATATATGATTCCAGCTGGGTCCAATATCCATTGTCGTCCCTGATCTGCTTGCAGGAAGCGCAAATCGGCAGATAGCCGCTCAAGACCTTCACTTCGTCAAGCGCTATCTGCAAATCCCTGGTGCGCTCCCTGACCAGATCCTCGAGCCGATGCTGATAGGAGAACATCTGCTTCCCGATCCTGCCTGAATAGATGTAATAAAAAATCAAGAACAGAAGAGAAATGATCATGATCAGACCGGACAGGAAAAAGATGGTTTCCCTGGTCTCGGAAGTTATCTCGCTGATATCGACAATCAGCATGGTGGAACCGACCTGCCGACCGGAGGCATCCCGGAGAGGATGCACGCAAACACTAAACAGACGATCATCGACCGAAATGTTTTTTAAATTGGTCAGCAAATGATTGGCGACAATGAATTCTTCCAGCTCCCGCGGCAGCGAGGCAAGGGTGTTTTCGATCAGGACAAACTGCTCATACTTGTCCCAGTCTCCTTTCCGGACCATATCACCCTCGGCAATGCCCTGCCAAGCCTCTCTATCCAGAAATGACTTATCGATAGTGTAAACAAGGTCGACGCCGGTAATTTCACTGACCCGGGGAACAAGATGCTCGATTTCTTCGCCCAACTCGAGATACCCCAGCAGCCGGCCCTCTTTAATCCAGGGATAGACGACCCGCAGGGTGAAAGAGCCCAAAGGACCCAGCTCCACCCCGTAAGCTGTTTCCGAGTCGGCAACCGCCTTCTCGAAGGTAAACCGGTTTATCCGGTCGCCATATCTATGGGGGGCATGGACCCGCAAAAAGCAGGTGCCGTCAGGTTCAATGAAATAGAAGTGAGTTACATTGAAATCGGCAAGCATTTCTTCAAAAACCGGTTGCGCCCGATTATAAAGGGCCTCCCTGTCCCGGGCGCGCCACGTCTCAAGAAAAACGGGATCGTCATCGAGGAACCGAAGCTGAGCTCTCATGAACTTCGTTTCCTTATAAATGAGCCCATCAAGCAATTTGCGGACTTCCGCGGTTCTGAAATTTATTTCACTGGTAAAATGCTTCTTCTCGATTAAATAAACACCATAGACAAGTAGCGCGGCGGAAACAGCCAGAAAGACCAGCAACGGCAATACGATTTTGACCCTGATCCTGCTTTTATACCGCAAGGGCATAAGTTTCGTTTGAGC
>JARGFN010000232.1 GCA_029210665.1 Desulfobulbales bacterium | reverse complement strand
ATCATCAGTATTATCAACATCGTTGCCGCCTTGCATCTGCACCGTTCTCGAACGCTCACGGATTCAGGAATTTGCCCTGATCAATCTGTAACTCGACTTTCTGATTAGCCCCGGCCGTCTCTCAGGCATCCCCCGCCAATCAGGCCAAGGCCTTGAACCCCTCATCCAGATCACCGATTAAATCGGGAAGATCCTCGATCCCGGCCGAGAGCCGCAGCATGGTCGGGCGCAGGCCGAGATCAACTTTTTCCTCGTCCGAATATTCGGCAAAGAGGGTCGAGGCGGGATGAATAATCAGGGTTTTATTGTCGTTGATATTGGTCGCCCGCCTGATCAGCTGCAGGGCGTCGCAAAAGGCGAAACATTGCCCGTTGCTCTCCAGGTCGAAGGTCAGGACCCCGCCGTATCCGCCGCCGAACTGGCTGCCGGCCAGCTCATGATATGGCGAACTCGCCAGGCCCGGGTAGTTAACCCTTTTTACCAGGGGATGATTTTCCAGATATTCGGCCGTGGCCAGCGCATTGGCGCAGCTCTTGTCGATCCTCAGGCTCATGGTCTCCAGGCCGAGGCTCTGCAGATAGGCGTTATGGGGGGAGAGGCAGGCCCCGACGTTGCGGTAGACCTCCTGGCGCAGGGCGGCGATCAAGGCCATCCGCCCCAGGGTTTCCGCCCGCTCCCGCAACCGCGGCGCCTGCCGCCAGTCGAAATTGCCGTTATCGATAATGACCCCGCCCACCGAGGTGCCGCCCCCGGAAATGTATTTGGTGCTCGACAGGATTTCGATGTCGACGCCGCTATCCCCGGAGTTAAACAGGTAGGGGGTCAGCAGAGTGTTATCCAGGATCAGCGGCACCCCGTGCCCCCTGGTTATCGCCGAAATCTTCCGGCAGTCCGGGACCTCGAGCTGGGGGTTACTCATGGTCTCGATAAAGACCGCCCTGGTCTCGGGGTCAATCGCGCCGGCCAGGGCGGCGGGATCGTCCATGGAGACGTATTTCACTTCAAGCCCCCACGGCCTGAGGGTCCGCTCGAACAGGGAGAGGGTATTGCCGAACATATGCCTTGAGGCGACAATATTGGTGCCGGCCCCGGCCAGGACCAGGATGGTGTTGCTGATCGCCGCCATTCCCGAGGAAACGGCCAGCACCCCTATCCCGCCGGAGAGCAGGCCCAGACGCTGTTCGAAATCGTGGACGGTCGGATTTGAAATGCGGCTGTAGACATGGGCCGCTTTGTTGCCGGCAAAGGTGAGGCGCAGGGCCTCAGCGCTTTCGTGCTCGAAGGCCGCGCTGTCATAAACCGGGGTCCGCAGGGAGCCTTTCGGATCGCGCAGGGAAGCGGGGCCATGGATAGCCCTGGTGGCAAAGCCCGTTACCATGAGCCGTCACCGCCGCCCATGAAGTAGAGAAAATCCACCTCGGCCCCTGCGCCGATTTTGGTTTGCTGAAAAACCCGGCGGTCAATGATGTGGCCGTCGACCTGCACCGCCACCATTTCCGGGGCCTCCACTTTTTCCATGGCCAGGAGAGCCGAGACGGTCAGCTCCTCAACGTCGATCTGCCGCCTTTCACCGTTTATCGAGATCTGCATTGTCTTCACCTGTTTTGAGTTGAACATTTTCTATACTTGACCAAGTTGGTCTTATTAGTCAAGTATAGAGATGAAGGAAGACGCTGTCAAGAAAAAACATCGCAAAAAAATTGGCGGCGAGACCCGGAGAGATCCGGCGATTAAGGGAAATTGTGAGGGAAGATTTACGCCGAGGCGCGTAGGGAACGGGGAAAGGAGTCAGAAATTAGAAGTCAGAATTTAGAAGCCAGGAGCCAGGAGCTAGGAGTCAGGAGGAGTAGTAAGTTAGTTCCGGCTTGCATCTTGAACCTTGAACCTTGAACCTTGAACCTTGAACCTTAAAAAAATCTATATATCGAAGTTCAAGACATTGCGGCTCAACCGCCGCCGGGCGACCAGCTCTTCGAGACTTACCGCGAAGGCCTCAAGAAGCTGCTCCTCGGCCGCCTGGAAGAGACCGTCGATAACCTCGTCGCGGTCATCGCCCTCCGCGACGAATTCAATGCCGCCCTCCAGGAGGGTAATAATCTCCGAGGCCAGGATTTCCCGGGGGGGCGCGGCCAGCTTATATCCGCCGTTTTTGCCCCGTACGCTGCGGATAATCCCCGCCTTGCCCAACTGATTGAAGATCTGCTCCAGATAATGCCGGGGGATATTCTTCAGCTTGGCGATCTCCCGGATCTGCAGCAACCCCCGGCCTTCGTTTTCGGCCAGGGCCAAAACCGCCTTCAAGCCGTATCTGCTTTTGGTACTGAGTGTCAGCATCTTTATCCGTAAATCCCCGATCATCATTGCCGGCAAAAGGGTGCTCCCGGCCGCCGCACCGCCTGGCGGCGGTGTCCAGCAATAATAAAGGAACTCGGCGGGAATAACAATAACGAACATACCGGGAGGGTGCGGCAATAGCACTCACGAATTCAGAAATTTTTCACAGAGTTCCA
>JARGFN010000033.1 GCA_029210665.1 Desulfobulbales bacterium | reverse complement strand
ACGTAACAACAAACGGAGAAAGCAAAATCCCCCGCTAAGCCGTCACGGATTCAGGCGAACGCATCAAGGGTGACGCCCCGCTTTTCCAGCTCCCGGCCGAAATTGCTTTCGCTGGTAAACAGATGGGTCTGCAAGCCTAGTCCGGCGGCCCGGTCGATATGACCAGGATTGTCGTCGATAAACAGGATATGTTCGGGCGGAACCCCGATGATTCGCGCCGCCTCGATAAAGGTTGCGGGGTCCCGCTTGGTGGCGCCCAGATAATAGCTGTTCAGGATCGGGTCGAATTCGGCCAGAAAATTGTCCCGCCGGTCGAGAATATCCAGCCAGTCGGTCTGGTCGCTTAAAATCGCTGCCCCCATCCCCCGCATCTTGATGGCCCGGACCTTGGCGATCATTCCCGGCCGCAGGACGAAGCGGTCGAGGATAGCGCCGGTCAGCTGGTCGCCATCCTCCCTGAGCGGAAACTCGCGCCGGACCAGCCGCCAGTAATCGTCGGCGGTACCCTTGCCGGTAACATATCCGCAATCGTAGATGATTTCGGTGGCCCGGTGAAAAAAGAGTTCGGGCGCCAGGTCGTTGGCAACCGCGATGGCCTTGAGCCCGGCAGCGAAACCCTCCTCGGCCAAGACCCCGCCGTAATCGAAGAGGAAGATCCGCAGCTGCCCTGAATTTTCACCACCCATCCCTGCTTACCCGGCCAGAAAGTCTTTAAGAATATGATAGGCCTGTTCCAGCTGGGCCACCTCGATATATTCGGCGGCCTGGTGGGCCTGGTGAATGCTGCCTGGTCCCCAGACGATACACGGCCCCTTCCGGTGCAGATGAGAGCAGTCGGTGGCGAAAGAGGCGGTGATCGGCCCGGGATCTCCACCGCCGGCCCTGATACTGGCGCTTAATGATTCGATCAGCGGATTGCCAGGATCGGTATCGATCCCGTCGCAGCTGTAGATCTGATCGATCGTCGCCCGGTCGCCCACGCAATTTTCGACCAGCCCCTTGACCTCGGCAAAGGTCATCACCGGCAATACCCTGATATCGATAAACACCTCGCATTGCTCGGGGATGGTGTTTACGGAACCGCCGCCCTGAATCCTGGTAACCGCCAGTGTGGCCCGGCCCAGCTCGGGGTCCCGCCTGGCCTTTAATTCCTGGCCCAACAGTTCAAGGTCTTTGATGATCGGCATCATCCCGGTGATCGCGTTGACCCCTTTGTCGGGATGGGAGGAATGGGCGGCCTTGCCCCTCGTGGTGATCCGGCATCGGAAAACACCCTTATGGGCCCGGATGATCTTCAGAGCGGTGGGCTCCAAGGCAAGGCAAAGGTCCCAGCCATCCGGTTCCGCGGCAAGTTTCCTCGCCCCGCTCATGGTACACTCCTCGTCGACACTGGCGGCGAAGGTAATATCATAGGCCGGGGCGACTCCCAGTTCGCGATGAAGATCGAGTACCGCCGCCAGACCCGCCGCCAACGGACCCTTATCGTCGCAAGCCCCGCGCCCGAAGATCACCCCGTCACGCAATTCGCCGCTGAAGGGGTTTTCCATGCCGCTGCCGCTGACCGTGTCCATATGGGCGACGATCAGCAAACGGGCCGCGCCGGGATTGGGCAGCCGGACCACCAGATTCGACCGGCCAGGCAGAGCCTCCATGGTGTAATGATCGACTCCGGCCGCCCGACAGATCGGTTGGAGATATTCGACGACGCCGCGCTCCTGGCCCGCAGCCGGTGTGGCGACAGGGTCCGAGGATTCGCTGGGAATCATGATCAGCTCGCGGGCCAGCGTGATAAGATCGGGTATGGTTGTCATTGTCAGTCCATGCGGCAAAAGTAGTTTATGCTCGTTGTCTAATTCTGCCAGAAGGCTGCCCGTCTGGCAAACGGTTCTCGCCCGTAACCTGAATTTTTTCGGGACGAGGATTGCCCCTCGCCATTCCGGTTGAGCAATTTGATTTAATCCGCGGATATCCTTGACTATACTTGCCTTTTCGTCTAAAAGGAGAAGTTAATCATCGACCTAACCCGATAAGATTTACGTAATGGGGTGGCTGCCGACGGCGTAATCGCTTGCCGTTGCCTTGCCCGTTGTTGCGTGGATATAAAAACAGGGAGTAAAAAAGCCTTGCGAAGCGGTTCCATGAAGATTCTGGCCCGCCCCGTGCCGCCCATTCAATATGATAATCAAAATAGTTGACTTTCTCCGTAAACGACTCGCCAAAACCGCCAACCGGAAAAAACCGGCGGCCCGCCCGGCCCCGGTTGCAACCAAACCTTCCGCCGGTCCCGCTTCGCCCGGCCTGAAAAAAACCGGCCGCCGGTCCCGAAAAAAACCGGCCGGGGGCCAAACCGCCGTCATCGGCGCCGCACCGAAGCAGGAAAAATGGAATCCGGCCGATTTCACGGTTACCCCGGAAGAGGGCAAGAGCAGGTTCCATGACTTTGCCCTGCCCGCTGAAATCATGCACGCGATCAGCGATCTCGGCTTTGAGTACTGCACCCCGATCCAGGCCGAATCCCTGCCCCACACCCTGAAGGGTTCCGACACCATCGGCAAGGCCCAGACCGGCACCGGCAAGACCGCCGCCTTCCTGATCACCATTATGGTCGATATTCTCAGCGGCAAAAACGAGGAGCGGCCCGCCGGCGCCCCCCACAGTCTGATCATCGCCCCGACCCGGGAACTGGTCATGCAGATCGCCAAGGACGGCGAGGCCATGGCCAGGTACGCCGGCATCAACGTCGTTTCGGTTTACGGCGGCGTCGACTACCAGAAGCAGCAGCAGCGGTTGATCGGTAAAAAAGTCGACATCGTCGTCGCCACCCCCGGCCGCCTCCTCGATTTCAACCGGAACCGGGTCGTCGATCTCTCCAAGGTGAAGACCCTGGTCATCGACGAGGCCGACCGGATGCTCGACATGGGCTTTATCCCCGATGTCCGCAAGATCGTCAACGCCACGCCGAACAAGGACCGTCGCCAGACCCTGTTCTACAGTGCGACTATCACTCCGGAGGTTAACCACCTGGCCGCCCAGTGGACCAAAAAGCCGGTCACCATCGAGATCGAACCGGAACAGGTGGCGGTTGACTCCGTCGAACAGCTTGTCTACCTGACCACCGCCCGGGAAAAGTACAATCTGCTTTACAACACCATCGTCGACAACAACCTCGAACGGGTAATGGTCTTCGCCAACCGGCGCGACGAAACCCGGCGGCTCACCGAACGCCTGAAGAGAAACGCCATCTCCTGCGAAATGCTCTCCGGCGAAGTTCCCCAGAATAAAAGGATCAGGACCCTGGAAGATTTTCGGAACGGTAAAATCCGGGTACTGGTCGCCACCGACGTGGCCGGCCGGGGCATCCATATCGAGGGGGTCAGCCACGTGATCAACTATACCCTGCCCTACGAGTCGGAAGACTATGTCCACCGGATCGGCCGGACCGGCCGGGCCGGGGCAACGGGCATCTCGATCAGTTTCGCCTGCGAGGAGGGCGCCTTTTATATCCCGGAAATCGAAGCCTTTTTAGGCGCCAAGCTGCCCTGCACCACCCCGGACCCGGAACTCCTCAGGGAACCGCCGAAGGGCACCGTCAAACCTGAAAAAGAAAGCTTTCGGCAGAGTCAACCGCGTCCCAACCGAAAGGGCCGGGGGCCGCAAAGACGCCGTTAACCGGAAGAGTTGGCAAATTCGCCAAAAGCCCATGGTCCCATGCGCAAACTCGGTCACGAGATCGCCGCTTCGCTTTTGGAACTCTTTTTACCGGCCAGTTGCCTGGCCTGCGGTCAACCGCCGGTACGAGAAGAGCGCGCGGTAATGCTTTGCCGCGGCTGCCGGAACGAAATTGAACCGATAACCGAACCGCTCTGCACCTGTTGCGGTCAACAGTTTCGTAACAGCGGCGGCGGCAACCACCTTTGCGGGCTGTGTTTGTCAGACCATTATCACTTCACCATGGCCCGGGCCCTGCTCCGCTACACCCCGCCGATCACCAAGGTAATCTCCCGCTTCAAATACCACGGCCGGACCGCCGCCCTGAAAACCTTCCGGACCCTTCACGAACAGATCCCCGTCCCCGGCTTAATTGACCGGCCCGACCTGATTATTCCCGTTCCCCTCCACCGTAAACGTTTGCGGGAAAGGGGGTTCAATCAGGCCTTGCTCCTCGCCCGCGCCTTTTATCCCGACCACGGTTCCTTAATTGATTTCGCGGTTCTGGAACGACAGCGGTATACCGCGCCGCAGACCAGCCTGAGCGGCAAGGCCCGCCGGCAGAATCTAAAAAAGGCCTTCCGGGTAAAAAATTCTGAAGTTGTCGCGGGGAAAAGGGTGCTGCTGATTGATGATGTTTTTACCACCGGCACCACGGTTAATGAATGCGCCGCGGTCCTGAAAAAGGCGGGGGCGAAAGAAGTCGCGGTCCTGACCCTGGCCCGGGTTGATTAGATCCTGAATCCGTTTCCAGACGTTACCGCCAAAAATGGACCGGCGGCTCAAATCCCGATGATCAGCAGTCTGACCTTTTCAAGGAACAGCAGCCGTCCGACCACGAAGAGGATCATCGCCAGAAAAGCCGCCGCCGGCACGGTAATGATCCAGGAACTGAAGATCTTTTTCGCCACCGCCCGGTTGATTCCGCTCAAGCCCCTGGCCAAGCCGATCCCCATGATCGCCCCGACCAGGGTGTGGGTGGTGGAAACCGGCAGACTCATCCTGGTGCAGACCAGAACGGTGGCGGTGGCCGCCACGTCGGCCGCCACCCCTCGGGAAGGAGTGATCTCGGTGATCTTGGTGCCCACCGTCCTCATGACCCGATGCCCGTAGGTGGCAAGTCCCAGAACAATCCCGGCGCCGCCCAGGGCCAGAATCCAGAAGGGCACCCCGACCTTCATCTCAATGGTGCCGTTCTGCAGGATATGGACCACGGCGGCCAGCGGTCCCACCGAGTTGGCCACGTCATTGGCGCCATGGGCAAAGGCGACCGAACAGGAACTGATAATCACCAGCGGCGTGAAAACCCCCTCGACCTCCTCCAGCTGTTGCGAAATCGACAGGGTCTCCTTGCCGCGCAAGGTTCTTTTCACCCATATTTTCGAAATTACCGCAAAGAACAGGCTTGCCGCCAGGGCAAAGATCATGGTGACGTTATCGGTGAGCCAGTCGATCTCGCCGGTCACATGTTTCAAGCCTTTATAAACCGTGGCCAGGATCACGGTGGCGCTGACGATAAAGACGATAAATGGCACATAACGAGAGGCGGCGGCGACCGGCCGCTCCTGGCCGAGGATGAAGACGGTGATGAATTTGAAAAAAACATAGGCGATGATCCCGCCGGCCAGTGGCGAAATAAACCAGCTGGCCACAATCTGCCCGATTTTAACCCAATTGACCGAATCGATGCCGGCGGCGATGATCCCGAAACCGGCCACCGCCCCGACGATCGAATGGGTGGTGGAGACCGGCATGCCGGTAGCGGAAGAGAAGTGGAGCCAGAAGGCGGCCGACAAAAGGGCGGCGGTCATCCCCACCACGATCATGGCGGCCGCCTCCCCCGGCAAGAGGCCGGGGATTTTCGCGATCACCATGGGATCGACGATGCCCTTGCGGACCGTATCGGTAACATGGGAACCGACCAGGACCGCGCCGGCAAATTCGCAGAGCCCGGCCAGAATAACGGCATTTTTGACCGACAGCGCCTTGGAACCGACCGCGTCGGCCATGGAATTGGCCACGTCGTTGGCCCCGATATTCCACGCCATATAGAGACCCAGCAGGGCCGCGACGGAGATAACCAGTAAATCCATAATCGTTTCCGGGATTTTATTAAGAAATCTTTTGCCGGTTTTACTTGACGATCATCATCCTGAGCATATCGCCGGCGTTTTCCGCCTCATTGGCAATAGAGCCCAGGGCCAGGAGAATCTTCTCGTGAAAGATAATCGAGATGGGATCCAATCTTCCTTCCAGGCTGTAAAGTTTTTTGGAAAAACGCCGGGCCATCCGGTCGGACTTCCATTCCTCCTCACCGAGTCCCTTGATGAGCCCAAGAACAACCCTGGCCTCGGCCCCGCCGAAGGACACCTCGGCAAGATTATTCAGTTCGACGGCGGCGGTGAGCAGGGAGCCGGTGACCTGAAAGATCTGATCGACGAACTCGAAAAAGTCGTCGATCAACTCGGGATGAATCTTGGTATTGCGAATGGTCAGAATAACCGCCAAATCCTCGACCCGGTCGGCAATCTTGTCCTGATTGCGCAGGAAACTATCAAGCTCCGACTTGTCGACCGGCAAAAAGAACCGCCGGGGCAGGCGGGAACGGATCTCCTGCTTGAGAAGATCGGCCTCGTATTCCAGCCTGGAAACCTTGTCCTGAAGAGTATGGAGTTCCGTATAATTTTCATGGGCCAGGGCCTCCATCAGGGGTCTGACCACCTCAACGCACTCATGAACCTTTTTGGTGTGCTCGACGAGCGGCCCAAAAGGCGAACCACTGAACATATCCTGGATTATACTCATTTTCTCCTCCCGATCCCGTGGGCATGGTCCCAAAACCCCCGCATCCAACTATCGCCGCGAAACATTTTCGAGCGAACTTAACCTAACTCATACGACAAAGCAAGCCCGCATGGTTTTACCTCCTGAGTAAAATTTACCACGAAGCCGTCATGGATTCAGGTATCAATATGTCCCCTCTGATCATATATCCTTGCAAGCTCTATAAACCAGCATTAGATTGGAGTAATGCTTGAATTGTTGAAAATAGCCCTTTCCATGATCGTCGCCGGGGTCAGCCTGGCGGTGATCGTCAAAAAAAAGGAACCGGAATGCCCGGCCTGACTGCCCCTCTACGCCTCCCTGGGTATGGGTCTCATATCCTACGTCCTGCTCTCCAAAATATTCTAAGCCGACGCCATGAAGATAAATAATATCGACTATCGGACCATCTGGCCCGATCCCGCCAACCCGAAGATTATCAGGATCATCGATCAGCGCCATCTACCCCACCGGCTGGTGATCGAGGAGTTGAAAAACGTCGAGGATTTCGCCAAAGCCATCAGTGAAATGCACGTACGGGGTGCCGGTCTGATCGGCGCCACCGCCGGGTTCGGCATGTACAGCGCCATTTTATGCGCCACCCGGGACAATGTCGATGAGGTTCTGCGGACCGCGGCAAAAAAACTGATCGCCACCAGACCGACCGCGGCCAATCTGGCCTGGGCCGTCAACCGGCAATTGGCCGCGGTGTCGGGTGATGGCGATCTGGCTGACAAGAGCGCGGTACTGTTTGAAACCGCAATCCGGATCGCCGATGAGGATGCCGACTTCTGCCGCCGGATCGGCGAACACGGCCTTGAAATAATCAGGGAGATCAGCACTAGAAAGAAGGGGGAGCCGGTCAACATTCTCACCCACTGCAATGCCGGCTGGCTGGCCTTTGTCGATTACGGCTCGGCCACCGCGCCGATCTATGCGGCCCACCGCGCGGGCATCAAGGTCCATGTCTGGGTGGACGAAACCAGGCCATGGCTGCAGGGCGCCAAGCTCACCGCCTGGGAATTAAAAGAGGAGGGGGTGCCCCACACCCTGATCGCCGACAATACCGGCGGTCATCTCATGCAGCACAAGCAGGTCGACCTGGTTATCGTCGGCACCGACCGGACCACCTACACCGGCGATGTGGCCAATAAAATCGGCACCTACCTGAAGGCCCTCGCCGCCCGCGACAACAATATCCCCTTCTATGTGGCCCTGCCTTCCTCCACCTTCGACTGGCGGATCAGAGACGGAATCGGGGAGATCCCGATCGAGGAACGGCCCGGCGATGAGATAAAATTCGTCACCGGGCGCAACGCTTCCGGCCGAATCGAAACGGTCGCGATCGCGCCGCCGGCGACCAAAACGGCTAATTACGCTTTTGATGTCACCCCGGCCCGCCTGATTACCGGCCTGATCACCGAAAGGGGCGTATGTCAAGCCGCCGAACCGGAGATTCTCGGCCTCTATCCGGAAAAAAGGGGGACTCCCGGTAAGCAAGGAGGTTGAGAGCGAAAGGGATTTGCCCCGCCCTTCTCGGGCGCTCACGGATTCAGGTTTTTATCACTGGCAAACATCCGAAGATGTTGTTATAAAAATATTTGAAATCTACCAATATCCATAATCGGCCGGTTGCAAAATATGGGTGTATTTCAAATAACATATAATATTAGCTGGCAGCAAGGCGGCAAGGCCCATTTCAACCTGGATCTGGATGAGAATTCACTGGTTTTGCTGAACAAGCCGGCCGCCGAATTACCCGATTGGACCGACCTTGACTATTGCAGGTGTATGAATTGCCCTTTGAATTCGGCAACGACGCCGCGTTGTCCCGCCGCCACCAGTTTCGTGCCGGTGGTCAATCAGTTTTCCAGCGTCTCTCCCAAACTTGACACGGAGGTCGAGACCATTATCGCCGACCGCCGCATAACTCAAAGGGCTCCGGCCCAGCGCGCCATCAGCTCGGTAATCGGCGTTCTTTTCGCCTCTTCCGGCTGCCCCCGGACCGTCTACTTCAGACCGATGGTTCGCTATCACATCCCCTTATCCAATGAAAATGAAACCATGATGCGGGCGGCCTCCATGTACACTCTTTCCCAATATTTTAAATTCAAGGAGGGCGAGCAGCCCGATCTGGAGTTGCGGGGATTGAAAAATATTTACGAGGAGCTGCAGATCGTTAACCGGACCATGGCTGAAAGACTGCAAGCGGCCGACGGCACCGATACCTCGGTAAACGCCATGATCCTTTTGGATATGTACGCCCACACCATGCCGTACCAGATCGAAGATTCCCTGAAGAATTTGCAGTATCTCTTTAAATCCTTTCCGAGTTGAACAGCCCTAAACTCTCATTGTGCCAGCCATTCCACAACCCTGTCATGAAATTCTGGTCTGAATTTTTTTATCCGCTCATTGTCGCGGCTGGGATGAACCCGATTGGTGAGGATTGCGATTACCAGCTCCAGTTCCGGGTCAAGCCAGAATGATGTGCCGGTAAAGCCCAGATGCCCGACACTTTCCGGTGATAGGTATTTGCCGCAGCTTGCCCGGCCTGGACTCGGCCTATCAAAACCAAGGGCCCAGGTGTCACCTTCCCTGGCGGATTTTCTGGTAAGGAAACGGACAAGATCGCGGCGGTTTATATTCGGATGATCCCTTTTGCCCTGCCAGATATCGAGGATCAGCTCGCTTAGGGAAAGAACCCCCTCGATATCCCCATAGAGACCGGCATGGCCGGCCACCCCACCGAGGGACCAGCAATTTTCGTCGCTTACCTCGCCTGCTAAAACCCGCCCCCGCCAGGGGCAATATTCCGCCGGCGCAAATCCGCGGTTAAGATGTTTTTTCGAGCCGACCGGGTTAAAGAATATATTTTCTTGAAGACCGATCGGCGCCATGATCATCTTACTGAAGTAGTCATCCAGTTCGCGCCCGGCTACCTTCTCGATCACCAGGCCAAGCAGCATGTAACCCAGGTCGCTGTATAACGTTTGGGTGCCGGGCCTTGCCACTAAAGGTTCTTTAATTAACAGATCAAGGAGCAACTTTTTCCGGTGCTCATTGTCTACTTCAACCAGTTTTTTATGATAATCACGATGGCCGGGCAAACCGCCGCTATGGGAAAGCAGCTGTTCTATGCTTATGTTTTTTTTATCATTGTTAAATTCTTCTTTAAAAATATCACGTAGTTGGGAACCGGTTCTAATTTTACTTTCCTTGATCAGGGACAATAAAGATAATACTGTTGCAAAAGGCTTGGTCAGAGAGGCAAGGTCAAAAATAATATTCTTTTTTAATTCTTTTTTATTAGATTGATTAATATCTTTTGAAGATGATATTATATACCTTTTTTTATTTTTACCTTTTTTAGATGATATACCCACAGAAATAGAAGGAAACACATTATTATTTATATTTTCTTCAATAAATCCGCTTATTTTTTTTTCCATGGACATATTTTTTAATTATTATCCAATAATTTTAATTAGTTATAACAGAAAGACATCTTCGCCGGCCGGATCTTTATTTTTTCTATTTTTATTCAATAAAAACAACTACTTAAAACAACTAAATAAAAATTGATTTTGTTGCTTTTT
The DNA here is from genome assembly GCA_029210665.1 of Desulfobulbales bacterium. GTDB lineage: Bacteria > Desulfobacterota > Desulfobulbia > Desulfobulbales > JAGXFP01 > JAGXFP01. Next base: position 7,812 of record JARGFN010000033.1, on the reverse strand, counting down.
TGCAGATAATAAATTATTATTATGCAGTTTATTTTAGCATTTTCTATTTTTTTATTAACAGCTGTTTTATTAACTGGCTCTTGATATTTCGCGATGCTCTTTTTTCAGGCTTTTATCGCTGTTTTTTTCATCATTATTTTATTAGTTTTTTTAAATAGTTATCTTAGTTTTAAACAAATTAACAACTTTAAGTTTAATAAAAAAGATCTTTTTAAAAACTTAATATTACAGGGAATCTATTATGTCTTTATCTGTTAATGTTTCCAAGGATGAGTTCCTGAGCGGATTGGCCTCGTTGCAAAACATTACCGGGAAAAAGGGCACCATCGCTATTCTTTCCAATGTTTTGCTTGAAACCGACGATGATCGGATAATTCTCACCGCCACCGATCTAGAGGTAGGAGTAAAGGTAACCATTCCGGCCGAAATTTTGGTAGGGGGAAGGATTACCCTGCCGGCCCGCAAACTCTTCGAGATCGTGCGGGAATCCGGGGTTGATCTGCTCCATCTGGAATTGCACGACAATAACTGGGTTAAAATATCGGCCGATTCAAGCGATTACAACCTAGCCGGCATGGCGGCCGAGGAATTTCCAGACTTCCCTGAATACGATGAGGAAAGCCTGGTCAAAATTCCATCCGACACCCTGAAGGAGCTGATCGAACACACCATCTTTTCCGTGGCCCAGGAAGGGGAAGGTCAATTCAACCTGGCCGGTGTCCTGTTGGAAAAGGAAAAAAATGAAGAGGGCGCTTTATTGCGAATGGTCTCCTCGGACGGGCATCGTTTGTCTCTGATGGAAATTGAGGTGAATAAAAATCTCGACCGGCTCAAGATGGGAGTCACAACCCTGATCCCCCGGAAGGGTGTTCAGGAGATCAGTAAATTTTGTGAAGGTGAAGATGGAGTATTACTTGGTTTTGAAAAAAACCAGGCGGTCCTGAAAACGGCAAAAACCCTGTTGATAATCAGACTGATGAACGGCGATTTTCCCGACTACCGGAACATCATAAACATCATCAAGCAGGATAAATTTATCGCGATCGATCGCCAGTCTCTGATCAACTCGATGAAAAGGATGATTCTTTTTACCGAAGACCGCTTTAACGCGGTTAAATTTCATATAGAAAATAACACCTTGATGCTTTCCTCCGAGAGCATGGATATCGGCAATGCCAAGGAGATCATAAAAACAGAGTACACCGATGAGATGATGGAGCTCGGCTTCAACGGCAAATATTTCATGGAAGCCTTGCAGGTTATGCGGAGCGATACCGTACAGGCCTATATCAATTCCCAGGAGAGTCCCTGTCTGATTAAGGGAATTGATGATCCGGGTTATGTAAGCGTTATTATGCCGATGAAAATTTAGTAAATAAAAAAAAGGATAGAAGAAAGTGAGCGAAACCAATCAGTCAGCATACGGCGCCGACCAGATCAAGGTTCTTTCCGGCCTGGAAGGGGTCAGAATGCGCCCGGCCATGTATATCGGCAATACCGGCGAGGAAGGGCTGCACCATCTGGTCTATGAAATCGTCGATAACAGTATCGACGAAGCCCTGGCCGGCCATTGCGACACAATCAAGGTAACGATCCACAAGAACAACAGCGTCAGCGTCGAGGACAACGGCCGCGGCATTCCGGTCACGATGCATACCGAGGAGGGTATCTCCGCCCTGGAACTGGTCATGTGCACCCTGCATGCCGGCGGCAAGTTCGATCACTCCTCCTACAAGGTCTCGGGCGGGTTGCACGGGGTAGGGGTTTCGGTGGTAAACGCCTTAAGTAAATGGACCACGGCCGAGATCAAGCGGGAAGGCAAGATCCATCAGCAGTCATATGAATACGGGATCAAGAACAGCGAGGTTCAGGTGATCGGCGACAGCAAGACAACCGGGACCAGAATCACCTTTATGCCGGATCCGGAGATCTTTACCGAAACGACGGTTTTCAAATACGATATTATCCGAACCCGCCTCCGCGAACTCGCCTTTCTTAATAAAAACGTCAAGATAGTCCTCCATGACGAACGAAACGGCGCCGACGACGAGTTTCATTACGAGGGCGGGATCAAGGAGTTCGTCACTTATCTGAACAGGAACCGCACCCCCATTCATCAGGAACCGATCTTTATCGAGGGAGAAAGGGAAGGGGTCCAGGTCGAGATCTGTTTCCAATACTACACCGGTTTTTCGGAACGGCTCTTTTCTTTCGTAAACAACATTCATACCCGGGAAGGCGGCACCCATGTTTCCGGTTTCAGGGGAGCGCTGACCAAATGCATCAACCGCTACGCCACAGAGGATCTGGTCCCCAAGAATATGAAGGAAAAAATGGGCGGCGACGATGTTCGGGAGGGCATCACCTGTATCGTTTCGGTTCGGGTGCCCAACCCCCAGTTCGAAGGGCAGACCAAGACCAAGCTCGGTAATTCGGAAGTTCGTTCGATCGTCGATTCGATCTGCAGCGAAAAACTGTCCATATATCTTGAGCAAAATCCCCATGAAGCCAAAAAGATCCTGGGCAAGGTGGTTGACGCGGCCCGGGCCCGGGAGGCGGCTCGCCGGGCCCGGGACTTATCCCGCAAGAAGGGCAGCAGTATCGATCTGATGATGGCGGGCAAACTGGCCGAGTGTCAGACCAAGGACCCCAAACTCCGGGAAATCTTTCTGGTCGAGGGTGATTCGGCCGGCGGTAGCGCCAAACAGGGCCGGGACCGGGTTTTCCAGGCGATCTTACCGCTGCGCGGCAAAATCATGAATGTGGAAAAGGCCCGCTTCGATAAAATTCTCTCCAGCGAGGAGATCAAACAGATCATCGCCGCCCTCGGCACCGGCATCGGCAAGGATGAGTTCGATCCGGCCCATCTGCGTTACCACAAAATCATTATCATGACCGATGCCGACGTCGACGGCGCCCATATCCGGACCCTTTTGTTGACCTTCTTCTACCGGCAGATGCATCATCTGGTCGAGGCGGGGCACGTCTATATCGCCCAACCGCCCCTTTTCCGGCTCGGCCGGGGTAAAAAGGAAAAGTATTTCGCCGATGACGAAGAGCTTAATAAATTCCTCTTTGAACAGGCCGCCGACACGATGAGCGTCAAACAGATCGTAAACGAAGAAACCGTGGGGATCAGCGGGATCGAAATGGTCAATACCCTCCGCAAGCTCTCGCATTACCTGAGGATCGTCCAGTATCTCGAGCGGATGGGGGTCTGGGAGGATATGATCACCTTCCTGCTCGACAACGATGTCAATTCGGCCGATCAGTTCGCCGAGGAATCATTCGTCGAAAAGCTGCGCCATTATCTGAAAGAGAAAAACTTCCTTGTCGGCACCATCAAACCATGCCCCTGGAAAGCGAGCTGTTACGAATTCGATGCGGCCATCAAGGACAAGGCTCATCTGATGGTTACCGTCGGTCCGCAGATTCCGTTGATCCCCGAATATCACAACCTGATCACCCTTTATCCCCAGGTTAAGGAGTTGTTGCGGGGGCGCTACCTGCTTGACAGCAACAACCAGAATATCGACGTCGCCGACTGGAAGGAACTTCTCGAAAAGGTCCGCAAGGAATCATTCAAGGGCAGTCACCTCCAGCGTTACAAGGGTCTCGGTGAGATGAATCCCGAGCAGCTCTGGGAAACCACCATGGATCCGGAGCGCAGGGTGATGCTCCGGGTCGGAATCGAGGATGCCGAGAAGGCCGATGAAATTTTCACCACCCTGATGGGCGATAAGGTCGAACCGCGCCGCGATTTCATCCAGAACCACGCCATGGAAGTTTCAGAACTCGATATCTGATTGACCCCTTCCCAACCCGGCACGAAAAACACAGACAGGTAAAGATAAGATGGCCGACGAAACCAAAGAAAAAAAAGCGGAACATTTCCCCGGAATTTCCATTGAAAGCGAACTGAAGAAATCCTATCTGGATTACGCGATGAGCGTCATCGTAGGCCGGGCCCTGCCCGATGTCCGCGACGGCTTGAAGCCGGTTCATCGCCGCGCCCTTTTCGCGATGCGCGAACTCAACAACTATCATAATCGCCCCTATCTTAAATCGGCCCGGATCGTCGGTGACGTTATCGGTAAATATCACCCCCATGGCGACACCGCCGCCTACGACACCATTGTCAGGATGGCCCAGACCTTCTCGATGCGTTATCTCCTGGTCGACGGCCAGGGCAACTTCGGTTCGGTCGACGGCGATTCCCCGGCGGCGATGCGTTACACCGAGGCGCGGATGACCCGGATCGATCAGGAGATCATTGCCGATCTCGACAAGGAGACGGTCGATTTCGTTCCTACCTATGACAACTCGCAAATGGAACCGGTGGTTTTTCCTACCAAGGTGCCGGCCCTGTTGATTAACGGCTCCTCGGGAATCGCGGTCGGCATGGCGACCAACATTCCCCCGCACAACCTGCCGGAGGTGATGAACGGGCTGATCGCCCTGATCGATGATCCCAATATTACCGTCAATCAGTTGATGGACCATATCACCGGGCCGGATTTCCCGACCGGCGCCTTTATCTGCGGCCGGGCCGGGATTCGCGAGGCGTATGAGACCGGGCGCGGGTCGATTCTGATGCGTTCCAAAACCCATATCGAAAAGAGCAAAAAGGCCAACCGCGAATCGATCATCATCGATGAGATTCCCTACCAGCAGAACAAGGCCAGCCTGATCGAAAAAATCGCCATCCTGATCAAGGATAAAAAGATTGATTCGATCTCCGAGGTCCGGGACGAGTCGGACCGGCGCGGCATGCGGATCGTCCTGGAACTGAAAAAAGACGAGATTGCCGAGGTGATTTTGAATCAGCTCTACAAGATGACCCCCCTGCAGAGGAGTTTCGGGGTCATTTTACTCTCGATCGTCAATGGCCGGCCCGAGGTTTTAAACCTGCGCCAGATCCTGCTCCACTTCCTCCTCCACCGCAAGACCATCGTCTACCGGCGCACCGCCTACGATTTACGCAAGACCGAGGAGAAGGCCCACGTTCTCGAAGGTCTCAAGATCGCGATCACCAATCTCGATGCGGTGGTCGAGCTGATCAAAAAATCGCCGGGGCCGAAAGAGGCCAAGGATGGCTTGATGGAAAGGTTCGCGCTTACCGCCATCCAGGCCCAGGCCATTCTCGATATGCGTCTTCAGAGATTGACCGGACTTGAGAGGGAAAAGATCATTGCCGAATATAAAGAGCTGATGGAGCAGATTTCCTGGTTCAAGGAGATTCTCGGCGATGAAAACCTGGTGATGAAAATCATTCGCGATGAATTCGTGGAGATTATCGAAAAGTACGGCGACGAACGGCGCACCGAAATTATCGACGCCCCGGACGAGATCCTGCCCGAAGACATGATCGCCGAGGAGGAGATGGTGGTCACCGTCACCCATCAGGGCTATATCAAGCGCAACCAGATCGACCTTTACCGGGCTCAACGCCGCGGCGGCAAGGGCATCAAGGGCATGCAGACCAACGCCGATGATTTCGTCAGCTCACTATATCTGGCCATTACCCACGATACCTTCCTGTTTTTCACCAATCACGGCAAGGTTTTCTGGCGGCGGGTTTTCGAGATTCCACAGGCCAGCCGGATCTCTCGGGGCAAGGCCCTGGTCAATCTGCTCGATCTGACCCCGGGCGAGAAAGTGGCGGCGATTATGCCGGTCAAGAGTTTCGAACTTGCCGCAGGCGAGGAGCGCTATATCATGATGGTCACCAGAAAGGGGATTGTCAAGAAAACCCCCCTCAAGGAATTCGCCCGGCCGATGCGGCGCGGCAAGATCGCCCTGACCATCCGGGAAGAAGATGAGATCATCTCGGCGGTGATGACCGACGGCGATAACGATATCATGCTTTTTTCCAGCAACGGTCTGGCCAATCGTTTCCATGAATCCGATGTCCGACCGATGGGCCGGATCGCCGCCGGGGTCAGAGGCATGACCCTCAATCGCGGCGATACCGTGGTCGGGGTGGTGGTGGTCGACGAGAATGCCTATTCGATCCTGTCGGTTACCGAGAATGGTTTCGGCAAGCGGACCGCGGTTGACGACTACCCGCTCAGGCGGCGTGGCGGCAAGGGGGTTTTCACCATCAAGACCAGCGAGCGCAACGGCAAGGCGGTCGGCGCCCTCCATGTCACCGATGAAGACGAGATCATGATGATCACCAACGGCGGCAAGATCATCCGGACCACGATGGAGCATGTCAGGGTTATCGGCAGAAACACCCAAGGGGTCAACCTCTTCCGCCTCGGCGAAGGCGAGAAGGTCGTGGCCATGGGCCGGATGGCCGAGCCGAGCGGGGCCGGCGATGACGAGAAGCCGGATGCGGACGGTGAGGAAGGAACCGACCTGAATCCGTAACGGCTTCGAAGGAAAATTTGTCATTTCGAACGCATTTGAGAACTCTTATCCTCTAACCAGCCGGAACCGTTAAAGCCGAGTTGAGCAGCTTGTCTGCTATGCCCTTGCGGTATAAGATTTTTCCCGTTGGTCGAAATGACATGATCGCAATCTCGACTTTCTGCGAGTTCATCAATCAAGCGAGGAAGCGAATATGCCCGTCCAGCAGGTAGCAGTGATCGGGGCCGGCAGTTGGGGCACCGCGCTGGCCAAACTGTTAAGCGACAAGGGCTGCCGGGTCAACCTCTGGGCCCATCGGCCGGAGCATTTCGAGGAGATCGCCGCCAACCGGGAGAATCTCACCTATCTGCCCGGTTTCAAGTTGGGCGACAACCTCAGCGTCACCGGCGACCTGGCCGAGGCGGCCGCCGGCCACCCGGTGGTCCTGATGGTTGTCCCCTCCCATGGATTCCGCGAAGTGTTCCGCCAACTCCTGCCCCATTTATCCGATAACACCTATCTGATCTCGGCGGTCAAGGGCATCGAAAACGATACCCTGATGACCATGGACCAGGTCGTCTCCGATGAGCTCGGTAAACTCTCCGTCCCACCCCGCCTCCATATGGCGGTCCTGGCCGGACCCAGTTTCGCCAAAGAAGTGGCGGCCGGGGTGCCGACCGCGGTAGCGGTTGCCGCCGCCAATCTCGACGAGGCCCGCTACTGTCAGGAGCTTTTCAACACCGACCTCTTCCGGGTCTACACCTCCACCGATCTGATCGGCATCGAACTGGCCGGCGCCCTCAAGAACCCCATCGCCATCGGGGCCGGAATCTGCGATGGCTTAGGTTACGGCACCAATACCAGGGCCGCCCTGATTACCCGTGGTCTGGCCGAAATCACCCGGCTCGGGGTCAAGATGGGCGCCCAACCCTTGACCTTCTCCGGTCTGGCCGGGATGGGCGATCTGGTCCTGACCTGCACCGGCGACCTCTCCCGGAACCGCCAGGTCGGTCTGCAGCTCGGCCGGGGCCGCAAGATCGACGAGATCGTCGCCGAAATGGAGATGGTTGCCGAAGGGGTCAGGACCACCAAGTCGGCCTGGAATCTCGCCCAGCGCGAAGGGGTAGAGATGCCGATTCTCGAACAGGTCTACCGGGTGATCTACGAAGACATGGACTGCGATGAAGCGGTCAGGATCCTGTTGACCCGGAGCCTCAAGGAAGAGATCGAGTTCTGAAATAAAGCTCGATAGGGGGTTGGTAAAGTGCCCCCTGTTTTCCCTCTGACTGTTTGATGGCGTCACAAAAGGTCGGGATTGCCATAATGTCATTTCGACCAATGGTGGTTAATCACTCAAACAATGTTTTACAGAGAGGATTCCAAGGTGGTAAATTCCCAAAAGTCAAAAGCGGACCTGATAATCATATAAAAGGCACCCCCCTCAGCACATCAGGAGAT
>JARGFN010000032.1 GCA_029210665.1 Desulfobulbales bacterium | reverse complement strand
GCCGCAACGGGATCTGCACATGCTCTACAGGCAAATGATATTCAACATGATGCTGGGCAACACCGATGACCACTTGAAAAACTTCTGCATGCTGCATGACGAAACGGGCTGGAGGCTCAGCCCGGCTTTTGATCTGGTTCCGAATATCGGCTTGAACCGCGAACATGTCTTACGTATCGGATCTGACAGCAAGCCTCCCGATATTGAAACCCTTCTGGCTGAAGCAAAGTATTTTGGAATAAAACGTCGGCGGAAGGCTCTAGAAATTGCCGGCGAAGTTCATAATTCCGTGGCGACGTGGAATTCAGTTTTTAGTGAATGCGAGGTGCCAGTGAAAGACGCTGAAGCAATAGGGGTAGATATCAAAAAACGACTGGAAAGAACGGAACCGACACCATGAGTCAACGAAGTGGGGAACTGAATTGCCATGGTTCACGCCGCCCTGCGGGGCGCCCGATAACCGCGCATCTGCGCCCCGCAGAAGTGCCCCCCCAAAGGGGGATTGAACAGAACCCTTGGGGTGCCGCGTTGGCAACTTGTTGATATACGCTCCGTCGCCTTAGCGGCTTTGGCGCGTCGGCGACCATCTGTATTATCAACATCGTTGCCGCCTTGCATCCGCACCGTTCTCGAACGCTCACGGATTCAGGTTACATTGAAACTTATCCATGAATTGTAAAAAAAGAAGACGCCGATCCGCGCGGGAATGACGGAAATGATTTGCTATTAATGATCTCATTCAGTAGTGATGGCGACAGGCAATAACTACAATCTCTTTTTCTTCCAATTGGTAGACAAGCCGATGTTCGCGGTCGATTCGGCGGGACCAGCAACCGGAAAGCTGAAAACGGAGAGGTTCCGGCTTTCCGGCCCCCGCAAAGGGTGTTCTCCGAACCTCTCCCAGAAGCGCTAAAATTCGATCCGCCTGCCTTTTATCGGTCTTGAGCCAATAGCGCAGATCGTCAAGGGCGGTAGGGGTGAAAGAGACATTCACAGCCCCAGGGCATCCATGGGGGTCCTCTGGCCGGTCCGGGATTCCTCAAGCGATTGCATTAATCGAGCGGCATTCGCCGGACTGGAAAGGAGGTATTCGCTTTCCATGATGGATTCATAGTCATCAAGACTAAGAAGGACTACGCTCTCCCCTCTGCGCCGGGTGATCAAAACCGGTTCGTGGTTACTGCAAGCCTCGTCCATGACATTCTTTAGATCGTGACGTGCTTCGCTATAGGTAATGGCCTGCATAATAACCTCCATAATGACAAGATGTTGTACAATACAATAACATGTGGGAATTTAGTTGGCAAGAAAACCTTAAGCTGATCTTCCCGGGAGGCCACCTCTGCGTCCATTTTGCCTGTCTGCCACCGGCGTTTTCATTCTCGCCGCATAACCTACTCTCGCCTTCAAATTTTTTTTTGGTTGGTTGTTTTTCTTGACTTATGTCGCCCGAACTACTACATTGTGGTAGGCTGGTGGGGGATGCAAATGACGAAAGCAATGTTGGAGAATCGGTTTTATGAGTGTCGGTGCGGGTTAAGTGAAAACCACGCCCAATGCGTTGATTGTCTTTCCACCTTCTGTTGCAAATGTCAGGAATGTAAAATCATTGTAAAAAAAAATGATGGTTTTGTAATGCAGCCGTGCTGCCCGAACTGCGCCGGCAGCTTTCTTAAATTTTTGAACGGGTGAGTGACCAGGTCATTCCAGTATGCCGGGACCGGCCCTTTCTCCCGATTATTGCTTGACCTTATCGCGAAGATGGCGAGGATTTATTGTTCCGGATTTATGGAAAGAGGGGCCGGTTGGCGGCCGTATTAAGCGGGATGGGTCCGGTCAGGTCATATTTAAAACACAGTGAGTTGCCCGATTTTTTCCGGATCTATCGATATAATTTCCGGTGTCGCAATGGACTCATACGGGGGGAACCATGGTTGACAAATGTTATGATTTTTTTGATTGCAGAAAGACGGAATGCCCGATGTTCATCGAAGGGGAAGAGAGAAACTGCTGGGATGTGCCGGATACATCATGTCTGCTGGTCGAGGATGGCGAAAGCCTGGAGATTGACGGCGACCAGAAATTTTTCTGCAAGAATTGCCTCTATTATGAACATGTCAATAAATCCGGGAACTGAGTGACCGTAAGCGATCACAGTCCACCACCTCTTGCGGCGATCGGCCCGGCTCACGTACAAAATGTACGCATCGCCGTCCTGCTTGCCGCAACCCGCGGCACCCTGTAATCGCCTACAGGATGGGAGAATGGCGTCTCATTCCGTGATTGGTTACGAATGACCGGTTGGCGCCTGATACCATGCGCGGCTTTTCAGGACCCCGGCGCCCCTTGCATGCCCGCACCTCTGCCGGCTCACCCGGCTCTTTCCTGCTTTTGGGCAATTTCCCCTGTCAGTTACCAGCGATTCCTGTTTGCCTATCGGATTGAATTAACGTGTAAAAACAACGTTTCTTCTACCAGTTCCCCTTTTTGTTGACAACCACGTTGTGGTAGTTGTATTATCAAACTGAGTAGGATCCTTACTACTGGGCCCTGCCATCGGTTCTCATCTCTCTCTCCCCTCTCTCTACCCCGATGGCAGGGCTTTCTTTTCCGTGGACTCTCCCATTTCCCCGTATGCCATTATCCGCCGCATTAGCGGCGGCCGGTTTGCCGGCCGTTGGAATCCTGCCCCGGCCTTGCTTGCATATTCCCTGGTCAGTTGCCGTATTGATGTTAAAATGGTTTTGGGGTCGGCTCGATAATCTGGTATTATCCGACGCTTGCCAACGGTACATCAGGGCAATCCCGAGAAACTCGCCAAAAGTCGGGAAAACCCTCCTTCGACAGGCTCGGGATGAGCGGGGTAACTTATTGATTTAACGTTAGTGCAGGACTTGGCAAATTTGCGCTTAATTCTTCATCCGGAAATTTATCGCCATGGAAATATTCAAAAAAAGATCGGCGCGGGCAGCAGTCCCGCTCATGGTCCTCGGATTGCTTGGCTGGTGGGGGAGCATCGCTTCGGCGGCCGCGCCACTGCCGGCGCCCGGCTTTCCTTTTCAGCCTGGCGAGAAACTGGTGTATGATCTGCGCTGGGGAATAATTCCGGCCGGCCATGCCGAATTGCAGGTTTTGCCCTTTACGACGGTCAACGGCGAGGACTCCTGGCATTTTCTCATGACGGTCCGGACTACCGAGTTTGTCGATCTGTTTTACAAGGTCCGTGATCGGATAGAGTCGTTTGCCGATCTATCCCTGACCGATTCGCTGCTTTATAAAAAGAGGCAGCGGGAGGGGAGCACCGATCGCGATGTCGTGGTCCGATTCGATCGGGTTTCCCGCACCGCGGTCTACTCGAACAGGGGAGAGCTTAACGAGCCTGTCGAAATCGCGGCGGGCACCCTTGACCCCCTTGCCTCGCTCTTTTTTGTAAGGACTCGGCCCCTGGCCGGGCGCCCGCAAATAATTAAAGCGGTCACCGATGGTAAAAAACTTGTTCATGGGGTGGCCCGGGTCGTTAAACGCGAGACCGTTGAAATCGACGGCACGAAATATCACAACACCTTCATGGTTGAGCCGGATCTCAAGGATGTAAGCGGTGTCTTCGAGAAAAGCAGTGACTCCAAACTCAAACTGTGGATAACCGATGACGATCAACGCTTGCTGGTTAAGGTGCAAAGCAAGGTCGCGGTAGGCTCCTTCACCGGCACCCTGGTCGCGGTCACCCGCCCGGGCGGGTAGGTTCTTCGCGCGGGTGTTGCCGTTTGCCGTTTCGGCCGGTCTGGGGAGTTGCCGCCGGTTTTTTTCAGACCTGAATCCGAACCGTTCTCGAACGCTCACGAATTCAGGTTTAGATCAAAAGCCGGCCATTTGTCTTGACACCGTTTACCTGCACCATGTAATTAGTATGACTCAACGGCAAATCGGCGCACCGCCGCGAGCCGCATTTAACATCTTAATCAGGAAATGATTTTTAAATTCATCGAAAATCTCGGGGCCAAGGCCCTTTATTATTTGAGCGATCTGGGCCGCATGGGGGTCTTCCTGTTCCGGGTCCTGGCGGGCGTCTTTAAAAGACCGTTTCGCTACCGGGCCGTCCTCGGCCAACTTCGCGAGATCGGGGCCAATTCCCTGGGGGTGATCTTTTTTACGGCGGCTTTCACCGGCATGGTTCTCGGCTTGCAGGGTTACTATACCTTGCGCAAGTTCGGTTCCGAGGGGCTGCTCGGTTCGGCGGTCTCCCTTTCCCTGTTGCGCGAGATGGGACCGGTCCTGACCGCTTTGATGGTTACCGGCCGGGCCGGTTCGGCGATGTGCGCCGAAATCGGCATCATGCGGAACAGCGAGCAGATTGACGCCCTCGAATGCATGGCGGTCGACCCTTTTCGCTATCTGATTACCCCCAAATTCGTCGCCATCCTGATTGCGGTTCCCCTGTTGACCATGATTTTCAATGTGGTCGGCATCTGCGGCGGTTATCTGGCCGGCGTCAAGATGCTCGGCGTAAATCCCGGCGCATTTTTCAGCGGCATGGAGTCGAGCGTGGTTAATCGGGACATCAGCATGGGAATAATCAAGGCCCTGGTCTTCGCGGTCCTGATTGTCTGGATCTGCACCGGCCGCGGATATTACGTCGACAAGATCGACGGGGCCGGCTACGGGGCCGAAGGGGTCAGCCGGGTGACCACCCAGGCCGTGGTGCTCTCGTCCATTTCGATTCTGGTCTGGGACTATATTCTGACTGCGATGCTGTTATGACGGAGCCGATCATTGAACTGGTGGATGTGGTCAAGGATTTCGGCTCGCAACGGATACTGGACCATGTTAATTTGGAAATATATGGAGGCAGGACCACGGTTATCGCCGGTGGCAGCGGTCAGGGGAAAAGCGTTACCCTGAAACTTATTCTCGGGCTGCTCAAACCGGATTCCGGGGCGATTCTGGTCAAGGGGCGGGATGTTACCGCCATGGGCCGCGGGGAATTAAACGAGCTTAGATCGGTGTTCGGCGTCCTGTTTCAGGGCGCGGCCCTGCTCGATTCCTTGAATGTTTTTGACAATGTGGCCCTGCCGCTTCGGGAGCGAACCAAGTTGCGCCGGGAAGAAATCCGCGACCGGGTCATCAATACCCTTGTGCAACTCGGCCTGGTCGGCCATGATGAGAAATTTCCGGCCCAGCTGAGCGGCGGCATGAAAAAAAGGGTCGGTCTGGCCAGGGCCTTGCAATTGCAGCCCGAGATCATGCTTTTTGACGAGCCGACCACCGGTCTGGATCCCGAGAAAACCCTGGAGATTTACCAGCTTTTTTTCGAAACCCAGCGCCGGTTCGGTTATACCTCGGTGATTGTCAGTCACGATATCCCGAAGGTTTTCAACCTGGCCGACCAGGTTGTGGTTCTGAACGGCGGCAAGCTTGTTGCTTTCGACCGGCCGGAAGAGATTCAGTTGTGTGAAATCCCGGAGATTCAGGCATTTGTCAAGGCCACCATGGGCCATCTCTATCACAGCAGCGATCTGGAATAGCTCCGGCACCCTGCAATCGCTCACTGGATGGAGATGGGCCGTGCCTTGTCGCCTTATGCCGTGATTGGTTACGGCTCGGGTTGCCGCCTTGCATCCGCGCCGTTCTCGAACACTCATGGATTAGTTTTTTGAAACATTAAAAGTGCTGGTGTCATGAAAAAGTTTAATCTGGAATTTGTTGTCGGCCTCTTTTTGATTGCCGGGTTTTCCTGTTTTGTCTATCTGGCCCTGCAGCTCGGCGAGGTGTCTTTTTTTGCCGGCCAGAAAAACTACACCCTGGCGGCCGACTTCGATAATGTCTCCGGGCTCAAGGAAGGGGCGGTTCTTGAAATTGCCGGGGTCAATGTCGGCAAGGTCGACAGGGTCGTGTTGGGAGAAAACGATCGGGCCCGGGTGTATATGCAGCTTCCCAGGGAGATTGTGGTTTACGAAGACGCCGTGGCCTCGGTCCGGACCCAGGGGATTATCGGTGACAAATACATCAGGATAATCCAGGGCGGGGCGGACGAGACCCTTCAGGACGGCGATTTTTTTACGGAAACCGAGTCGGCTCTCGACATCGAGGAGATGGTCGGCAAATATATATTTGGAGACCTCTAGCCGCCGATGCATTATCTTCGTTTTTTCATCCTGCTGTTTATTCTTCTTCTCGCTTCGACCGGCCCGGCCGGCGCGGAGGAAGAGGAATATTTCGAAGATGACTGGCCGGCGGAGGAAATGGCGACCCGGATTGCTGATCCCCTGGAACCGGTCAACCGGCTGTTTTTCCAGTTCAATGACAAACTTTATTTCTGGGTGCTGAAACCCCTGGGCTCCGGCTATGGTTTTGTGGTTCCGAAACCGGTCCGGACTAAAGTCGCCAATTTTTTTTATAACCTTAAGACCCCGGTCCGGCTGGTCAACAATGTTCTGCAGGGCAAGGTGGGGCGGGGGGGAGTCGAGTTAAGCAGATTCATGGTCAATACCACCGTGGGAGTGGGGGGGCTGTGGGATCCGGCCCGCCACTGGTTCGATCTGGCGCCCGCCGAGGAAGATTTCGGCCAGACCCTGGCCCGTTACGGTGCGGGGGCGGGGATCTATATTTGCTGGCCCCTGCTGGGGCCTTCGAATATCCGGGACACCCTGGGGGCCGGTGGAGATTACTTCCTGAACCCGGTCTCTTATCTCGGGATGAACGGTGAGAGCGATACGGTACTCGCCCTGAGAGCCGGTGAGACGGTGAACGGTACTTCTCTGCGGATCGGCGATTATGAGGATTTCAAGGCGGCGTCCTTCGACCCTTACAGCGCCATGCGGGATGCCTATTTGCAAAGGCGCCGCATCCAGATAGCACGGTGATTGAAAATATGACGGATTATATATTAAAGGAACGGTTGCAATGAAAGCGTCCTGTGCATTTATGCGGGTTGTCGTGTTGTCGGTTATGTCTATCCTTCTTGTCCCCTCGGGACAAGCGACCGCCGCCGCCTCGATCACCCCTCTTGAACAGATCAGGGAAACCGTCGGGTCGATCCTGACCGTCATGCAGGATAAGGAACTAAGCGGCCCGGAGCGGCGGGGGGAACGAAGGGAACGGATCATGGCCCTGGTCCAGCACCGTTTCGATTTTGCCGAGATGTCGCAAAGGACCCTGGGCAGGGACTGGAAAAATCGGACCGATGCGGAAAAAAAAGAGTTCCAGCATCTTTTTGCGGAGTTGTTGAAAAACACCTATATCGGCCGGGTGGATGCCCATTCCGATGAGAAAATCGAGTATGCCAGGGAGCTTTTCAGTCAGAACGACCCCTACCGGGCCAGGGTCTACACCAATATCATCAAGAACGGCCGCGGAATTCCGATTAATTACAGCCTGGTCAAAAAAGGGGATGAGTGGTTCGTCTACGATGTGATTATCGAAGGGGTGAGTCTGGTCCGCAACTATCGGAACGAGTTCGGGCGGATTCTCGGTCAGGAGGATTTCGCCGGGCTGGTCAAGCGGATGCGGGAAAAGATCGAGAGCAACGAAGCGCAGCGGGAAGAGTAATGGGCGAGGCGGTCAAGACGGTTTGCGATCTGGAACGGGATACTCTCCGTGGCATTCTTAAGTTCCTCAACGAGGAAGAGGTCAGCGAAATCTGTTCTTATCTGCGGTTCCGGGCGTGGCGGAAAGGTGAAGTCCTGATGCATGACGGTGAACAGGGCGATTTCATGGGCTTCGTGCTGGACGGCAAGCTGGCGGTTAAGAAGGAGACGAGTTTCCCCGGGCGTTTCACCCTGATCGCTATTCTGGACCGCGGCGCCATGGTCGGCGAGATATCGGCGGTCGATCGCGGCCTCCGAACCGCCACCGTCGCCGCCATGGAAGATGTCCGATTACTGATTTTATCCTGTGACGACATGGAGAGGATTATCGTTGAAAAACCGGCCATCGCCTTCAAGTTGCTGAAGAGAATCATTCATGTGTTGAGCCTGAGGCAGAGACGGGCATACGATCGTCTTTCGGCCCTGCTCTGAGCCCGGGCATTTCTTGCAAGACCAGATCAGGGGCTCCGCCCGCGGCAGGGCCGAAAGAAGGGGCCTGCCTGCCGACTCCCTAGCCATTCTAATTCCTGACTTTTTGCGAGCCATTCGGCGCTGCTGAGCGGTTGCGCCACGTTATTTCCAATGCATCGTCGAGCCAAGAAAAAAAAACAATTTCGTCATTCACGCCGCGGCCCGGTCATGGGGAAACTCGGGAACCTCTGGCCGGGCCGGTTGTCCGGGTGGATCGGCGCGGCCTGTCCCGAGGTGCTCTTCTGGGTCGGCGCCGTTGAACTGATGACCATCCTTTTTGTGGCGGTGTATGAAACCTCGCCCTGGATCGCGGTCGCTGCCCTGCCGATCGCCTTTCCGCCCGTCATCGTCCTTGCCCTGCTCGGTAATATTTTGCCCCGATTTTATCACCGGATCAGGCGCAGGATCGGCACCACGCAGACCGTTTTCCTTACCTTCTTCTCCTGCCTTCTGGCCGGGGTTTTGATCTTTTCGTTGTTGCTGGGCCGGCCCATGAGTCTGGTGTTCGCCTGGCTTGCCCTCGAAGATCCGGTCCGGCATTATGATCGTTGGGCGGCCAATTTCGGTATTGCCGCGGCGTTGATTATATGGCTGCGATGTTCGCTGGCGCCCGATTTCGCCGAAAAGGGCCGGTGGTGACCGGCGGCGGATCGGTTTTATGGCCGGTCCGGTTTTCTCCCGGTTTTGCGATGATTCTTGCCGACGCACTGCTTGTCAAATTGCTTGACAACCGAAGATAATAACTTATAATCACGCGGTTTATATGCGGGTCTTAGTTCCTTGGGTGACGATGCGATGTTGCGGGTGAATCCGGCCGAAATTCCTGAAGATGGGCTGTCGTTAAAAGTTGCCGACATGTCCTGGTTTCCCCGGCGCGAGGTGTCCTGCAAAGGGGAGATCCGGGCCGAACTCTTTCTGAAACGCAGTGGCGAGAAGGTGTTTGTCGCCGGTTCGGTCAAACTGGTAATGCTTTTCGTTTGCGACCGATGTCTCGAAAGTTTCGAGTTGCCCCGGGAGATGGATTTTCAGGTTATTTACGATTTCGCCGGAGAAGATCCGGCCCTTCAGGATCGCGAGCATGAATGCGACATTAACGAAGTGGATGTGGTCTTTCCCGGTGAGCCGGTTATCGATCTCGGCCATCTCCTGACCCAGCAGGTGATTTTGGCCGTTCCCCAGAAGAGGCTTTGCCGGAGCGATTGTCTGGGACTTTGTCCCGAATGCGGGGAAGACCTGAATAAGACAAGATGTGATTGCAAGGGCGGCGGCGTTGATTCACCTTTTAACGTTCTCGGCGGCCTCCTTAACCAAAAAAATAGCAATTAAGCCGGATTCTCTTTGCGCCGGCAGTTGATTACCTTTATATATCCACAGGGCATAAGTTTCGTACGAGCAGACAAGCTGCCCAACTCAGCTATAAATATTTATAAATATTTATGATAGGAATATGCGGGGAAACCCTGACGGTTTCAACGTAAATGGAGAAAAAAAATGGCCTTACCGAAAAGAAGACAGTCCCATTCCAGAACCAGACTTCGCCGTTCCCATGATGCCTTGACCGGCCCGACCGTTTCCAGCTGTTCGAAATGCGGTGAGCCCAAACTGCCCCATCGCCTTTGTTCCAGCTGTGGTTCCTATAATGATCGGACGGTTGTCAGCCTCGAAGAAGATTACCTGGAATAGGTTAAGTGCGAATCGCCCTTGATTGCATGGGGGGAGACCGGGGGCCGGAAGATCTCGTCGCCGGCGCCGTCCAGGCCGTTTCCGAAACGGACCTGAATGTTATCCTCTTTGGTGATCAAAAAAAACTTGCCGCCAGCCTGAAAGGCCATCCGGTCCGCGCCATGGGTCGGATTGAAATCGTCCCCACCACCGAAGTGGTCGGCATGGACGAGTCTCCCATCGAGGCGATCCGGCGCAAACGGGATTCGTCGATCGTGGTCGCTTTCGAAAGGCTCAAGAGCGGGGAAGTCGACGCGGTGGTCAGCGCCGGGAACTCCGGCGCCACCATGGCCGCCGCGGTGCGCTCCCTGGGCCGTCTGGATAAAATCGCCAGACCCGGCATCGCGAGCATTTTCCCTACCCTGAAAAAACCGGTGGTCATGATGGATGTGGGCGCCAATGTCGATTGCCGCCCCAAGCATCTCTTCCAGTTCGGCCTGATGGCCGCCGCCTTTTCCGAGGGGATAATCGGCAATGATCGTCCCCGGGTTGGGGTGCTCAGCATCGGCGAGGAACAGGGCAAGGGCAATGCCCTGGTCCGCAAAACCGATCAATTGTTTCGGGACAGCACCCTGAACTACGTGGGCAATATCGAGGCCAGCACCACTTTCAAGGGTGATGTCGACGTTATAGTCTGCGACGGCTTCGTCGGCAACGTTTCGCTCAAGATAAGCGAAGGACTGGCCGAGGCCATGACGGTCATGCTGCGGACCGAGATCAACAACAGTCTGCCGGCGAAGCTCGGCTATCTGCTTTCCCGGGGCGCCTTTGCCCGATTCAAGAAAAGAATCGATTATGCCGAGTACGGCGGGGCGCCGCTTCTGGGTCTCAAGGGGACCGGGATTGTCTGCCACGGCCGCTCCAGCGCGGTGGCGATCAAGAACGCCATCTTCGTAGCGGCCGAGGCCGTTCATAACCGCGTCAATGATCGTATCATGGAACTTGTCGCGCAATCAGGCGATCCCGCCGATCACGACTTTCCGGACGATGAGTACAATCAATCGGGAGCCGCCTGATGATCAGAGGAGTAATTGAGGGAACCGGTTCCTATCTGCCCGAATACCGGCTGACCAACGATCAGCTGGAAAAACTGGTCGACACTTCGGATGAGTGGATCACCGCGAGGACGGGCATCGGTTGCCGACGCGTGGCCGGGCCGGGGGAAGAGACCTCGAAGATCGCCGCGGAGGCGGCCCGTCGGGCCATGGCCATGGCCGGGGTCGAGGCCGAGGAAATCGCCACGATCATTGTCGGCACCATCACTTCCGAGATGACCATGCCTTCCTGCGCCTGTCTGGTCCAGAAGGAGATCGGGGCGATCAACGCCTACGCCTTCGATATCTCGGCGGCCTGCACCGGTTTTATTTATGGCCTGGAGCTGGCCGACAAGATGATCAAGGCCTATCCCGATCGGAAGATTCTGGTCATCGGCGCCGAAAATCTTTCGGCCCGGGTCGACTGGCAGGACCGTAATACCTGTGTCCTGTTCGGTGACGGCGCCGGCGCCGCGGTGATCGGCGCGGATGACAGTGGCCGGGGCATCCTGGCCACCAAGCTTTTTTCCGATGGGCGGCTGGGCGACCTGTTGTATATGAACGCCGCCCCGAGCCTGAATCCATATATCGGGAGTCCCTATAACAAGAGGAAATCCGCTAAAACGGAAGTTTTCGATCCGGCCCGGCTCGGTTCTCCACGGGATGACGAGGGTTCCTATATCAAGATGGCCGGGCGGGAGGTTTTCAAAAACGCGGTGCTGGCCATGGAGGATTCGATCGATAAGGTGCTTGAGGAGGCCGGGCTCAGCGGTCCCGAAATTGACTGGATCCTGCCCCATCAGGCCAATATCCGGATTCTGCACAATCTTGGCGAACGGCTCGGCGTTCCCAAGGAAAAAATATTCATAAATATTCATAAGTATGGTAATACATCGGCGGCGACCGTGCCTATAGCCTTCGATGAAGCGAATCGACAGGGTTTGCTCAAGAGGGGCGATTTAGTCCTGACCTGCGCCTTTGGCGGTGGTTTTACCTGGGGAGCCGAGATCATCAGATGGTGATTGGCGAGATATCATTGTCCCCCCTTTTGGAAATGACGTTTTACATTTAAATAGATAATAAAGGGGAGTATCGTGAATTATTTTTTATCCGAAGAGCAACAGATGATCGTTGACGTGGCCCGTCAGATCACGGCGGAAAAGATTATTCCGCAACGGGCTGAACTCGACGAAAAAGAAGAGTTCCCGACCGAAATTCTCCGAACCATTGCCAAGGGCGACCTCTTCGGGCTCTATATTCCGGAGGAGTATGGCGGCTTCGGCGGCGGCAGTTTTGAAATGGTTTTGGCCCTTGAGGAGTTTGCCAAGGGATGCGTGGGGGTCGCCACAAGTTTCGCGGCCAGCGCCCTCGGCGCCTATCCTATTCTGGTTTCCGGAAGCGAGGAGCTGAAGGAAAAATACATGCCGGTCATCGCCAGCGGCGAAAAATGGGCCGCTTTCGGACTTACCGAGGCCAACGCCGGCAGCGACGCCTCCGGCATTCAGACCACGGCGGTACTGGACGGCGATGCATGGGTTTTAAACGGCACCAAGCAGTGGATCACCAATGCCGGCGATGCCCAGATCTATTCGATAATCGCCATCACCGATCACAGCAAGGGCCCCCGCGGGGCCAGCATGTTCGTGGTCGAAGATGGCGATCCGGGCTTTTCCTATGGCGTCAAGGAAAAGAAACTCGGGATTAGGGCTTCCTCGACCCGGGAGTTGATTTTCAAGGATTGTCGGATTCCCAAGGAGCGCTTGATCGGTCGTCAGGGCACCGGTTTTTTCACGGTAATGAAAACCCTGGACCTCTCGCGGCCCGGAATCGCCGCCCTGGGTGTCGGTCTCGGTCAGGCCGCTCTCGACGAGGCGGTGCTTTACGCCAAGCAACGGGTCCAGTTCGGCAAGCCGGTCATCTCTTTCCAGGCCGTCCAGCATATTCTGGCCGACATGGCCATTCAGGTTGAAGCCTCCCGGGCCCTGGTCTATGCCGCGGCCCGCCATATCGATACCGGCACCAAGGAGATTTCCAAGGAATCCTCGATGTGCAAGGTAATGGCCACCGATATGGCCATGAAGGTGACCGTTGATGCGGTCCAGGTTCTGGCCGGGCACGGTTACATGCGTGAATACCCGGTTGAGAAGATGATGCGGGACGCCAAGATTCTGCAAATCTACGAAGGGACCAACCAGATCCAGCGCAACGTGATCGGTCAGGCCCTTAACAAGGAATATTCGAGAAGCTGATGAAGATTATCGTATGTGTAAAACAGGTGCCGGACGCCAAGGATGTGCGCCTCGATCCCAAGACCAACACCCTTTCCCGGGAGGGGGTCGAGAGTATTATGAATCCCTTTGACCGCCATGCCCTTGAGGCGGCTGTCGCCCTGAAGGAGCAGTACGGCGGCACCGTAACCGCCATTACCATGGGGCCGCCCCAGGCCGAGGAGACCCTGCGCGACGCGGTGGCCTGCGGCGCCGACGAGGGAGTGCTTGTTTCGGATCGCGCCTTTGCCGGCGCCGATACCTGGGCCACCACCTATACCCTGGCCAAGGCGATCGAGAAGCTTGGCGAATTCGATCTGATCATCTGCGGCAAACAGGCGATCGACGGCGATACCGCCCAGGTTGGACCCGGGCTTGCCCAGCGCCTTGACATTCCCTATGTGGCCTATGCCCGGAAGATCGGCGGATGCGTCGATGGCACCATCCGTCTCGAACGTTTGATGGATGACGGCTATGACGAGATCGAGATGGCGATGCCGGCCCTGATGACGGTGGTCAAGGAGATCAACGAACCCCGGGTGCCTTCCCTGAAGGGTAAAATGAAGGCCAGGAAGATGCAGGCCACCGTGCTTACGGCCGCCGATATCGGGGCTGATCCCGACCAGCTCGGCCTGCAGGGTTCGACCACCCGGGTTGTAAGGGTCTTTTCGCCCGAGTTCTCCGCGGAAAAATGCATGCTGACCGGGACGGCCGACGAAATGGTTGACCAGTTGCTGAACAAGCTTGACAAGCTTCTTTAAGAGGAATGCGGCCGGTTCATACCGGTCAGAGAAAATGGATAGATTCCGATGCTGAAGATAGACGTGGAAGCATGTATCGGGTGCGGGGTTTGCGAGGACACCTGCACCTTCGGGGCCATCAAGGTTGAGGACGGCGTGGCGGTGGTCGGCGAAACCTGCACCCTTTGCGGCAATTGTGTGGATGTCTGCGAGGTTGGAGCGCTCTCCATCGACCAGGTTGAAAAAAAGGCGGCGGCCGGCCTTGAGGACTGGTCCGGGGTATGGATTTACGCCGAGTTCCGCCACGGCCGAATTGCCCCGGTCGCCTTCGAATTGCTGGGCGCCGGCCGCAAACTTGCCGACCAGCTGGGGGTGATGCTGTCGGCGGTCCTGCTCGGCTCGGCCCTTGGCGATTCGGCGGCATCGCTGATCGCCCACGGGGCGGACAAGGTGTACCAGGTTGATAATCCGGCCCTGGCCAACTTTACCGACGATGCCTACGCCAATGTTTTCGAGGATCTGGTCCGCGAGTATCAGCCGGAGATCGTTCTGGCCGGCGCCACCGCGATCGGCCGTTCCTTTATCCCCCGCCTCGCCACCATGCTTGGCACCGGTCTCACCGCCGACTGCACCGACCTGGCCATCAGGGCCGAGGATGGCGCGCTTCTCCAGACCAGGCCGGCATTCGGCGGCAATATCATGGCCACCATCGAATGTCCCTCCACCCGGCCCCAAATGGCGACGGTCCGGCCGTTGGTCATGAAGCCCAACAGTCGTGACGAGAGCCGCCGGGGTGAAGTCGTCGATTATACTCCCGATTCCGCCAGGTTGCAGTCCCGGGTCAAGGTGCTGCGCAGCGTCAAGGAAGAATCGGACGAACTCAATATTACCGAGGCCGATGTCCTGGTCGCCGGCGGCCGCGGCCTGGAAAGCGCCAAGGGATTCGAGATGGTCCGGGAGCTTGCCGGATTATTGGGCGGGGCAACCGCTGCCTCCAGGGCCGCCGTGGACAGCGGCTGGATTCCATATCCGCATCAGGTCGGCCAGACCGGCAAGACGGTCTGCCCGAAGATCTATTTCGCCTGCGGTATTTCCGGGGCGGTGCAGCATATGGTCGGCATGCAGTCCTCGGACACGATTATTGCCATCAACCGGGACGAGAAGGCGCCGATCTTCGAGGTGGCCACCTATGGCCTCGTCGGAGACATTTTCGAGATATTGCCGAAGCTAATCGACCGGATCAGGGAGCGCCGGACCGGGGGGAGTAACCGCGGATGATTCTTGAGGGTAAGACAGCTCTTGTAACCGGCGGCAGCCGGGGGATCGGCCGGGCCATCGCCCTGCGTCTGGCCGGGATGGGTGCCAGGGTCGCCATAAATTACGTGAGCAAACCCGATGCCGCCCAGGCGGTTGTCGATGCTATCGGGGCGGCAGGCGGTGAAGGCGCTCTCTATAAATTCGACGTGGCCGATTCCGCGGCGGTCAATGACGGTATTACGAAAATTATTGAGGATTTCGGGCGACTTGATATCCTTGTCAATAATGCCGGGATCACCCGGGACGGTCTCTTGATGAAGATGAAGGAAGAGAGCTGGGATCAGGTCCTTGACACCAACCTCAAGGGCGCTTTCAACTGCATCAAGGCGGTCAATCGGCCGATGATGAAGCAGCGCTGGGGCCGGATCGTCAACATCAGCTCGGTTATCGGTTTTCTCGGTAACGCCGGGCAGGCCAATTACGCGGCCGCCAAGGCCGGGCTGACCGGCTTGACCCGTTCGGTCGCCAGGGAACTCGCCAGCCGCAATATTACGGTGAACGGGGTGGCGCCGGGCTATATCGATACCGATATGACCCGTGATCTCGCCGAAGAGGTCAAGGAAAAGGTGTTGGCGGAGATTCCGATGCGGGCCATGGGCTCGGTCGAGGACGTGGCCGGGGCGGTTGCCTATCTGGTCAGCGAAGATGCGCGTTATGTTACCGGTCAGTTCATTCACGTGAACGGCGGGATGTTTATGGGTTAATAGTTGCGGGTTGTTTTTCAGATAACAAATTAAGGAGAAAAAACTATGTCTGTTCAGGAAAAACTTATTGATATTATCGCGGAACAGCTCAGTGTCGATAAGGCCAAGGTTGTGCCCAATGCTTCGTTTGTAGACGATCTGGGCGCCGACTCCCTCGATCTGGTCGAACTGATCATGGCCATGGAAGAGGCTTTCGATATCGAGATTGCCGATGAAGTTGCCGAAAAGATCACCACCGTCAAGGATGCCATCGCCCATGTCGAAAAGGTGACCGGTTAAGTCGGATCGTTGTTGAGTGATCGTCAAGGGGCAGGCATTAAGCCTTTTTTCCGCCACTGCTTGACAAGGAGTGACAGGTGAGAAGAAGAGTTGTCGTTACGGGGGTTGGCCTGGTCACTCCGCTGGGGATCGGGGTTAAACAGACCTGGGAAAGTCTGTGTGCCGGGCGCAGCGGGGTTGATCTTATCAGCCGATTCGATGCCACTGATCATGGGGTGAAGATTGCCGCCGAGGTCAAGGACTTCGAGGTCGAGGCCTTTATTGATAAAAAGGTGGCCAAGCATCTTGAGTTGTTCGTCCAGTACGCGATGGCGGCCGCGATCATGGCCCGCGATGATGCCGGGCTGCTGATCGGCGAGGGCAACGCGGCCCGGGTCGGGGTCTTTACCGGCAACGGCATCGGCGGTCTGCCGACTATCGAGAAATACCACGCAATAGCCCTCGAACGTGGCCCGAAGAGGATTACCCCGTTTTTCATTCCGATGGTGATCTCCAACATGAGCGCCGGTCAGGTTTCGATCGCTCTCGGCGCCAAGGGCCCCAACCTGTCGGTGACCACCGCCTGCGCGGCCGGCACTCATGCGGTTGGCGAGGCGTTCAGGTCGATCATCCATGGCGATTGCGACGCGGCGATCACCGGCGGCAGCGAATCGACGATCTGCTCCCTGGCGGTCGGCGGTTTCAATGCCATGAAGGCTCTCTCCAGACGCAACGACGATCCCCAGGCGGCCTCGCGCCCCTTTGACCGCGATCGGGACGGTTTTATCATTGCCGAAGGCGGCGGGATGATGGTCATTGAAGAGCTTGAACACGCCCGGAAACGCGGGGCCAGGATCTATGCCGAGATTGTCGGCTACGGCCTGAGCGGCGACGCCTATCACATGGCGGCCCCTCCCGAGGACGGCGACGGGGCGGTGCGCTGCATGGAGATGGCCCTGCGGGACGGCGGCCTCAATCCCGCGGATATCGATTATATCAATGCCCACGGCACCTCGACCCCGCTGAACGACGTGGTTGAAACCGGGGCGATCAAGCGGGTCTTCGGCGATCATGCCGCGAAGCTTGCGATCAGCTCGACCAAATCGATGACCGGCCATATGCTCGGCGGCGCCGGCGGTATTGAGGCGGTCTTTACCGCTCTGACCATTAAAAACGGAGTGATTCCGCCGACTATCAACCTGACCAATCCCGATCCCGGTTGCGACCTGGACTACGTCCCCAATGTCGCGAGGCAAAGCGAGGTCCGCGCCGCCATCTCGAATTCGTTCGGATTCGGCGGGACCAATGCCGTATTGGCCATGAAAAAATTCGTCGGCTGATCGTTTCGGCCTGCCGGAGATGGAATCATGAAAATAGCAATTGGCTGCGATCATGGCGGTTTTGCCGTCAAAGGCGAGATCTCCGAGGTAGTTAACGAACTGGGTCATGAGGTGCTTGATCGAGGTTGCGATTCGGCGCGGTCGGTGAACTATCCCGATTATGCCGAAAAGGTGTGCCGGGATGTGGAAAGCGGAGGCGCCGACCGCGGTATTCTGATCTGCGGCACCGGCATCGGCATGTCGATGGCCGCCAATCGGTCGTCCGCGATCCGGGCCGCCCTTTGTCACGAGCTTTTTACCGCCGCCTTGAGCCGGGAGCATAATGACGCCAATGTCCTCTGCCTCGGGGCTCGGGTGGTTGGTCCCGGTTTGCTTCGCGAGATAGTCCGCACCTGGCTGACCACCGAATTCGCCGGCGGGCGGCACCAGACCAGGATTGCGATGTTCTCCGATATTCGCTGAGCCCGGACGGGTTGTTTTTCTCCGATTGATTTTATAAAGCTGAGTTGAGCAGCT
>JARGFN010000231.1 GCA_029210665.1 Desulfobulbales bacterium | reverse complement strand
CATTCAACTGGTATTGGCTGGTGGATGCCTTGATGGACAACGGCTATAAAGTTCACGGAAATCGACTTGCCGTTTCGCTTTTCACCCTGCGCCTGACCGTGGCCCTGGTAATGCTGGTCTGGAATCTTGATAAATTTATTAATCCGGGGCATGCTGCCGCGGTGTATGAAAAGTTTTATCTTCTCGGCGGCCTGGGCAGCGAGGTCATGTATCTCATCGGCGCAATGGAAATTGCCATTGTCACCCTCTTCCTTTTCGGGATTATGAAACGCTATTCATACGGCATTGTGCTGATACTGCACGGGATATCGACATTTTCATCCTATAAGCAATACCTGGTCCCCTATGACGGTGCCAATATCCTGTTTTTTGCCGCCTGGCCGATGTTGGCAGCCTGTCTCGCCCTTTATCTGTTGCGGGATCATGATGTTCTGTTCACTATCGGCAAATAAGCGCCAGGCAGGAAAGGCGGCCGGAATCAGCGAGGAGAAGGGCTGTTATCTGGAAAGGAGTATGTGATGCCTTCGTATCGGCGCAGTTCTTCCTCGCAGAGATGGGCAATCCCGTCGAGTTTGTTCCGGGTGCTTTTGGCGTACATCTCTGAGTAGTACGGCCGGTAAAAGTCCGGGTCGCCATCCACCATCATTTTGAAATTCTCGTCGGATACGGATTCCGACAAGGTAATCCTTCTGATTTCAAAGGGGCTGGCCGGAAAATCGTTCCGGCCCGGCATGACGGTAAAGGCCAGTTTGTAGTTGTTGTCCCGCAGAGCCGTGATGCTCCTCTCGGTGAAGAAGCCGTTCGGGTAGGCGAAGGCTTTGACTTCTTCGCCGGTTATTTCCTCCAGAATCTCTTTTGAACCCCCCAGCTCTTCGGCCAGGGCCTCGGCGTTGAGGGTGTACAGGTTTTTGTGGCTTCGGGAGTGCGAGCCGAAATCGCAACAGTCGTGACCGTTCATTTCCCTGATCTGCTGTTTGGTCAGATTACCCTCTCTGCCGATATGGTCCGTGGGAACGAAAAAAATCGCCTTCAGCCCGTTTTCGACCAGATAGGGAAAGACCAGGTTGTAGTCTGAGATCAGGGCGTCGTCGAAGGTCAGGAGGAAAGATTTAGCCGGGATTTCCTCCTTGTTATACAGGTGGCTGTATAACTCCTTGATGCCGATCGGTTGATATCCTCGCGCGGCGAGGTAGCCGACCTGGTTTTTAAATTTATCCGCGCTGAGGTTGTAGCCGGCGGCGTCCGTTCCAATGCCGTGATAGCCAAGAACAATTAGGCTGAGTTGAGCAGCCGGCCTGCTCGTACGAAACTTATGTCCTGTGGGTATAATCTTGTCGTTCGGCGGGGTGGGGCGGTCGGCCGGTTTTTCACAGCCGGCAAGCAGAAATACCGCCAGCAAGGCGGCGAGAGATAATCTGAGGATATTCATAGCGTGGTTCGACCTTCCGGGGACAGGTGACTTAATGTTCTTGTTTACCAAAATGGAGTAAAGTCCGCATTATATTTCCAGATTGACAATCATCCCGTTTTGAATAATATCGTTCATGATCCACTATCCATCAACTCCAGAGAAAGGGAAGGACAATGAAAATGCGCGACAGGATTTATCAAGGGCTGTTGATTTTGTTAATGACCGGTCTTTTTTCCCTGCCGGCAGGCTCGGCCGCGGCCGGTCAGGAGGGTGAGTGGGCGATCACCACCACCATGGAGATACCCGGCATGCCCTTCGCCATGCCGCCTTCTACCTTCCGGCATTGCCTGGAAGAAAACGGGGTGCCCTACCAGGCCGGTGACGGCGAGGAATGCGAGACCATTTCCCGGGAGGTTTCCGGCGATACCGTCAGTTGGCGGATAAGCTGCCGAGGGGAGGAGGGCCGGATCGAAATGACCGGCGTTACCACCTACACCGGCGACAATATGGAAAGCCAGGTCAAGATGCGGAGCGAGGACGGTGATATGGCGATGCACATGACCGGCAAGCGGTTGGGCTCCTGTAACTGACGGCCCGGTCCGCGAACGAGAAGAACCCCGGAAAGCAACCTCATGATCGAGTAGGGTGGCGTTTTAGCGATGGCACAGCTTGCTCCCGCAATAGCGAAGGTGACTAAACTCCTGAATCCGTGAGTGCTCGAGAACGGTGCAGATGCAAGGCGGCAACGATGTTGATAATACTAATGGTATATCAACGAGTTGCCAACGCAGCGCGCCGTTATCGGGCGCCCCGCAGGGCGGCGGGGTGAACCATGGCAATCCAGCGGAAAATGATTATCTGATGCAATTACAAACTGATAAAGCTGAGTTGAGCAGCTTGTCTGCTCGTACGAAACCCCCCTGTGGGTATAAAGTTAAATTCCCACCAGGCCGTCACGGATTCAGGTAAACTGTTACCGCCGGGGTTCCGGGAAGCCCGCAGGTTTTTGGCACAGGTCAAAAGCTCTTGCCGTGCGAGGTAAGCCAGTAGATGGCCTCGAGAGTTCCGGAGACACCATTCCCAACTATTGCTTTTTCGGTCCAGGCTTTTG
>JARGFN010000230.1 GCA_029210665.1 Desulfobulbales bacterium | reverse complement strand
CTGCTTAGCATAGCTTGGACTCATCAGCATAGCTGATGGTTTAAGTTTGGATAATTAAAAAGATAAGTGAAAAACTGCGATCGGATTTAATGAACTGGAAGTCTGGCTAAGTTGAGAAAGAATCTGCGTAACCTATTAGCATAACTCAAGAATTGTGGTTTGCATAATCAGATCATCCGTGTTGGCATACCCATGCCGTTTGTCCCATGAACCTGTTTTTTAAAAAACCTTGAACCTTATCCCTTGTACCTGTATTTATCTTGAACCTTGCATCTTGCATCTTGAACCTTGCATCTTGAACCTGAATTTAACCTTGGACCTTGAATCTTGAACCTTGAATCTAAAATTTACATCGCCGGCCACCGTGGCCTGGTGGGCAGCGCCTTGATGCGCAACCTCCGGGCAAAGGGTTATACCGAGATCATTACCCGGCGCCATGCGGAGCTGGATCTGACCGACCAGGCGGCGGTGCGGGAGTTTTTCGCCGGGCAGCGCCCGGAATATGTCTTCCTGGCCGCCGCCAAAGTCGGCGGTATCGTAGCCAATAACACCTATCCGGCCGAGTTTATCCACCAGAACCTGGCCATTCAGACCAACGTCATCCATGAAGCTTATCGCTCCGGGGTCAAACGGTTGCTGTTTCTCGGTTCCTCCTGCATCTATCCCCGCGACTGCCCCCAGCCCATGAAGGAAGAATATCTCCTGACCGGGCCGCTGGAAGCGACCAACCGGCCCTATGCGGTGGCCAAGATTGCCGGGATCGAGATGTGCTGGGCCTACAACCGTCAGTACGGCACCCAATATCTGGCGGTGATGCCGACCAATCTCTACGGACCGGGCGACAACTACGATCTCAATAACTCCCACGTCCTGCCCGCCCTGATCAGAAAATTTCATCTGGCCAAACTGGCCGGTGAAGGAGACCTTGATGCAATTAAAAAAGATGAAGCCACCTACGGTCCCATTCCACTAGATATAAAAGAAGCCATCGGCCTCAGTCCAGACTCCTCACGCCTCACCCCTCACTCCTCACCCAAAGTCATACTCTGGGGCACCGGCGCCCCGCGGCGCGAATTCCTCTACAGTGATGATATGGCCGATGCCACGGTTTTCCTGGCAGGTTTGCCGGCCGACAAATTCTCCTCGCTCCTCACTCCTCACTCCTCACCGCTTATAAATATCGGTTGCGGCGAGGATCTGACCATCGGGGAGTTGGCCTTACTGGTTAAGGATGTGGTCGGTTTTGGCGGAAAGCTCACTTTTGATCCCACCAAACCCGATGGAACGATGCAGAAGCTGCTGGCGGTGGATAAAATCAACGAGTTGGGCTGGAAGGCGACGACCGGTCTGCGGGACGGCATCTCCGCCGTATATGCCAACTACCGGGCCAAGGCATAAGGAGCTTGACTTTGCATATCCTGGTGTGCGGCGGGGCCGGCTATATCGGTTCCCATATGGCGAAGATGCTGGTTGGCCTTGGCCATTCAGTCACCGTTTTTGATAATCTGTCAACGGGGCATCGGCAGTTGGTGAAATGGGGGCGCCTGGTCGAAGGCGACCTGCTGCGGCCTGCCGACCTGAAGGCCTTGTTCGATCGAGAACGTTTTGACGGGGTCATGCATTTTTCCGCCCGTTCCCTGGTCGGCGAATCGATCCGCGATCCGGACCTTTATTACCGGAACAATGTGACGGGCACCGAGAACCTGCTGCGGGCCATGCGCGAGGCCGGACTGCAACGCTTTGTCTTTTCCTCGTCCGCCGCGGTATACGGCAACCCGGTCAAGGGGCTGATTGACGAGGCCCATCCCACCAAGCCGATCAATCCCTATGGTGAAACCAAATTGCGGGTGGAGGAGCTCCTGCAAAGCCGGGCCGCCGAATACGGCCTTGATTCGGTGAGCCTGCGCTATTTCAACGCGGCCGGTGCCGACCCCCAAGGCGAAACCGGCGAGCTCCATAACCCGGAAACCCATTTAATTCCCAATGTGCTCAGAGCGGCAAAAGGGGAGAGCGGCCTGCAGGTCTTAGGCAACGATTACAGCACCCCGGACGGCACCTGCATCCGGGATTATATCCATGTCAACGATCTGTGCCGGGCCCATCTCCTGGCCCTGGAGTATATGGAAAAGAAGCCGGGCGCCCACGTCTTCAACCTCGGGATCGGCAAGGGCTTTTCCATTCTGGAGATTATCCGGGCCGCTGAAAAAGTAGTGGGTAAAGCCATTCCTTTCACCTATGCTCCGCGCCGCCAGGGAGATCCGCCGATCCTGGTGGCGGACAGCACCCTGGCCCGGAAAACCCTGGGCTGGCAGCCGGAGTATCTCGACCAGGAGGAGATTATTCGTACTGCCTGGTCGTGGATGGCTAAAGACAGGTGCAAGGGGCAAGGTTCAAGGGGCAAGGTTAAGGACAGGTTCAAGTTTAAGGATGAAGGATGAGATTCCGAAACATTACGCAACTCAGGATTTTGTGTCCTAAGTTAAAAGTGATGCCCATGTAATAACTCAAACCGCGAAAGCGGGGT
>JARGFN010000229.1 GCA_029210665.1 Desulfobulbales bacterium | reverse complement strand
CCTGCTCCCTGGCAACAACCTGCCGGCCTTTATAGTACCGGAATATCTTACGGGGACACTTCTGCACACAGATTTCCTGGCAGTCGGGACCGTATTCCAGGCATTTCGGATGATCGATCTTGATCAGGCCATCGGCGTAGCCGACTGCTTCCGCCGGGCAAACCTTGACGCATTTCTGGCAGGAGATACAGCCGACCTCGCAGACCTTCATGACGTTCTTCCCGAGGTCCTTAGTGGAGCATGGTTCATACACCCTGGCCTTAAGCGGCATCAGCTCGATAACCTGTTTTGGGCAGGTCTTGACGCAGGTCCCGCAGCTGACGCATTTATCGGGATCTATCACCGGGAAGCCTTCCACCATGGTGATGGCCTCGAAGGGGCAGACCGCGGCGCACTCGCCGAGACCGATGCATGAAAATCGGCAGGCGGACGGACCGCCGAACCCGAGATTGGCGGCGGTACAGGAGGCAAAACCGATATACTCGTGCTTATGGCTGACCCGCCCTTCAACCCGTGAACATCGGACCACGGCGATCATATCTTCCATGGCCGCCATCTTCTTGCCAGTCAGTTCCGCGACTCGCTCGGCGACCTTCTCCTTGCCGGGATAGCAGAGATTCGGGGGCACATCCGGGTCATTAACCACGGCGATGGCATAACCCTCGCAACCCGGATAACCGCAACCGCCGCACTGGGCGCCGGCCAGCGATTCAAGAACCTCCTCGACCACCGGATTGACTTCAACGGCGAAGCGATGCGCCGCCAGGGCCAGGCCGATCCCGAAAAAAAGACCGATGCAGACCAGGAGAGCAACCCCGCCTAACGCTATTTGTAGTAATGCCGGATCCATAGATCACCTGTTCAAAAAAAGACGTCCCGCCCTAAAAGAGGGACAGCCCGGAAAAACCGAGAAAGGCCAGGGCAAACTGTCCGGCCACCACGAAGGCGATCGGAATGCCCTTGAAGGTCGGGGGAATGTTGGCCAGCTCCATCCTCTCCCTGACCGAACTCATCAGATAAAGGGCCAGCAGGAAACCGCCGCCGGCCCCGAAAGACAACATGAAGGATTCAAAGAAATTATATTCGTTATCGGCCAGAATCAACGGCACCGCGATGATAATACAGTTGGCGATAACCAGGACCAGGTAAACCCCGAAGGCGTTGAAGAGGATCGGGTTGATCTTCCTGAGCACGGTGTCGACCGCCTGGACGGTAAGGGAAACCAGGCCGATAAAGACCACGATCTGCAGAAAGTTTAGATCGAAGGGCTTGAGGATAAACTGGTAAAAAAACCAGCTCATCACCGCGCTGACCACAATGACGATGGTAAAGGTGATCCCCATCCCCTTGGCGGTGTCCTTGCGCTTCGAGGTGCCGAAGAACACGCAGAGGCCAAGATACTTGGTGAAGACGAAGTTATTGATCAGCATCGCCCCGATCAGGATGGAAAAAAGATAGCCGAGATAGGACTTGCTGACCTTGAAGGACTCAACCGCCTCCGGGGTGAGATTGCGGATCGTGACCACGTGGGTCTTCAGGGTATTGAGCGGTTCGGCGAAATAGAGGACCGCCGACCTGCCGTCCCCGGCTACTTCAACCCGTTCGAGTTGCAGGCGAATATCCGGATCAGACTCTTCGTAAACAATGTAATTTTCAGTAGTTGCGGCCACCTCCCGATCCACGGCACTGGCGAAATCCACCACGATCTGATTGTCTTCCCCGCCGAAGGACTTGTCAGTGATCATGGCCGCCTGGACCAGGCCCGGCAGACAGAGAAACAGGATCAGGGTGGGCAGGACGCGCTTTATCGTCTCGGTTATTTTCAGCATAATCAGACCTGTCTGGCTTTGCTGCGTTTATAAACGACTTCAATGTAATTGAAGAAACCCATCATCAATCCGACAACGAAAAAACCGGCAAAGGGCAGCACGAAAAAGAGCAGGGGCTGGAAACCGAGGACATCGTAACCGAGGAGGGTGCCGAGGCCGAGCAGCTCCCGGACAAATCCCAGGGCAACCATGCCGGCCATGAACCCCAGCCCCATGCCGATTCCATCCCAGAAGGAGGCGTCAACCGACTCCTTGGAGGCGAACATTTCAAGGCGCATGGTGATGATCGCGAAGGCGACGATCAGCTTGACGAAAATACCCATCTTCGCGTAGGCTTCCGGCAGATAGGCGGCCAGCACCATATCGATCACCGTGACCCAGGTGGCGATGGTCAAGGTATAGGTGGGAATCCTGATCCGCGGGTGAATCACGTTCTTGAAAATGGCGATGGTCACGCTGGAAAAGACCTGGACGAACAGTACCGCGATGCCGAGCATCAGGCCGTTCATCACGGTCGTGCTGATCCCCACGGCCGGGCACATGGATAGGACCAGGCGGAAGATCGGGTTTTCGTTCAGGATTCCGTTGATTACCAGTTGAAAACTTGTCTTATCGGTAGCCACAATATTCCTCCGGAAAAAACAGTTCGCGCATTCCGTTAAACCTGAATCCGTGAGCGTTCGAGAACGGTGCAGATGCAAGGCGGCAACGATG
>JARGFN010000031.1 GCA_029210665.1 Desulfobulbales bacterium | reverse complement strand
GGTGTCGAAGCCGAGCAGGCTCTCCCGGCTCAGTTCGGCAAGCGCTTCGGCCAGGGCCGAATCGCTCCTGATCACCCGGATTTTGCCACTATACCCCTTGATCGGCAGGGAGTTGATCTCTTCTTTGGTCATGCGCCGGTCGAAACCCAGCCGTTCTATCGGACGTATTTTCATGTTTTCCATTGATTTGATATAGTAAAATCCTTTAATTCAAGTAACCGTACCGGCTCTCTTGTTTAAGCCGTTCGCCTTTGGTTTTCAAGGGCGTTATATGTTAAGTTCTGGTGTTATTAAAGTCAAATAGATTAACGAATCCCGGTGAGTTAACCCATGTCCCCTCGGAAGAGTCTACCTGACAGCGCCAGGAGGGCCGCCGCTGCCTTTTTCCCCGGCCATGCTCTGGCAAGACTCGATAAACTGGGTGAGGGCCATATCAATGATACCTTCCTGGTGATTCCGGCTGGCGCCCGCCACGATAAATATGTCTTGCAGCGACTCAGCCCAAGGGTTTTCAAGCGCCCGGAACTGGTCATGGCTAATCTCAGGGTGTTGGCCGATCATCTCGACCGCCGTTTGCGCGACGATGTCGCGCAACATTTCTCGGGCTGGCGGCTGGTCTTTCCTCTCGCCGCCCGCGACGGTCGGGATTATTACATCGATCCGGCCGGAAACTTCTGGCGAATGCTCAACTATATCGCTGGCGAAATGGATGATCCGCTTGCTGAATCGGGTCGGGCCGGGGAGGCGGGCCGCGCCCTCGGGCTCTTTCATCGGCTGGTGGCCGATCTCGATCCCGGCCGCCTGGTCGATATCCTGCCCGGATTCCATGTTACGCCGGGCTATCTGGCCGATTACGACAGGATTGCCGGGCGGGACGGCGATGCCGAAGAAGAGTACTGCGCCGGAGTCATCGACCGGCGCCGCGCTTTCGCTCCGATTCTTGAAAATGCGGCCCGGGACGGTTTGTTGCCGATCCGGGTGATCCACGGCGATCCCCGGCCGGCCAACATCATCTTTGAGGTGACCAGCGGCAAGGCGGTAAGCATGGTCGATCTGGACACCGTTAAACCCGGCCTCATTCATTACGATATCGGTGACTGTCTGCGCTCCGCCTGCAATCGGGCCGGCGATGATATCGATGATCTTGACCGGGTCGGCTTCGATACCGGCAAATGCTCGGAACTGTTGAGCGGTTATCTGGCCGAGATGGGAGCGCTGCTGACCGATGCGGACTTCAGGTTTATTTATCCGGCGGTCCGGTTGCTTGCCTTTGAGCTTGGTTTACGCTTTTTTACCGATCATCTGGCCGGCGATATATATTTCAAGGTGGCGTACCGGGGCCATAATCTGCAAAGGGCCCTGGCCCAGTTCAGGCTCCTGGAGAGTATCGAGGAATCGGCGGACGCGATTCATGATATTATCGGGAAATGCGGCCGGGCCGGTGGGGATGATCCATGGTAACTAACCGTTCTCTGGCCGTTATATTACTGCTGCTGTTGCTTGCCGTTTTGCTGCACAGCCTTTATTCCTTCTACCATGGCCGATTTCTTGATGCCATGGTCATGTACCCCTTGCTGATCATTTGTTATCTGGGGCACCTCGGCCACGACAAGTGGAAGCGGAAGCGCGGCGACGACCGCCGGCAGTAGAGGATTATCAAGATGATAAAAAGATCGGAACTTTACGGCCGGGAGTTCGCCTACCAGAAAAACCGGCGGTTTTTTGCGACCATCGCCGAGGGGCTTGAGAAGGAGGGGGGTGAGGAACTGACCGCCCTGGGCGCCCTGGAGGCGGACCCGGTTTTCCGGGGCATCCACTTCAGTGCCGAACCGGCCACGCTCTACGGGATAGTCTACCAGTCCAGGCTATGCAGCAGGATCCTGGCGCCGCTCATTTCCTTCGACTGCCACAGCCCCAAATACCTGCACAAGACGGCCATGAAGCTGCCCTGGGAGCTGCTGCTCAACAAGAGCGGCAGTTTCGCGATCGGGGCCACCGTGGCCAACAGCCGGATCACACATTCGCAGTATGCCGCCCTCTGCCTGAAGGATGCGGTGGTCGACTATTTCCGGGACAAGTTCGGCCGCCGCCCCGATGTCAACCGGCAAGACCCCGATCTGTTGCTCAATCTCCATATCGACCAGGATCGGGCGGTGATCAGCCTCGATGTCTCCGGCGGCGCCCTCCATCGCCGGGGCTACCGGCAGAAGGTGGTGGCGGCGCCCATGCAGGAGACCCTGGCGGCGGCGATTATCCGGCTTTCCGGCTGGGACGGCGAGCGGCCCCTGGTCGATCCGATGTGCGGCTCGGGAACCCTGCTCTGCGAAGCCCTGATGAGTTCCTGCCGGGTGCCGGCCGGATATCTGCGCCGTAAATTCGGCTTTGAGAACCTGCCTGATTTCGACCGGCAAAAATGGCGGGGGCTCCGCCTGGAGCTCGATCGGCGGATCGTCTCCCTGCCGGATGGCTTGATCCGCGGCGCGGATATTTCCAAGGAGGCGGCGACCGCGGCCCGTTCCAACCTGAATATGCTGCCGAACGGCAGCGGGGTGCCCGTCAAAAGATGTTCCTTCGAGGAGGGCGGCCCCCTTGAAAATTCGGTAATCGTCTGCAATCCCCCATATGGAATAAGGATCGGCGACCGGGAGGGAACCGCCGCCCTGTTAAAGGAACTGGGCAGCTTCCTCAAGCACAATTGCCGGGGTTCCGTGGCTTATATCTACTACGGCCGGCAGGAGATGTTGAAGATGATCGGTCTGAAGACCTCCTGGCGAAAGCCCCTGCGCAACGGCGGGCTCGACGGAGTCCTGGCCAAATATGAGATGTATTGACGGGGGCCTCCATCCCCAAGTCCGTTGAACGGTTACAAGCCCGGCACGAACGTGGATCACTAAGTTGCTCCGTTCACCTTTCGACAGGCTCAGGGTGAGCGAATTAACTTACTGTTTTAACGCTCGTGCTGAGCTTTTCGAAGTGCGCTCCGCTAATCATCAGCGACTTTTTGCGAGTTCGTCAATAACGATCGGGCAAGGATTTTATTCTTGACAGTATCGGCCGATGCGGGGATTATAGTGGTACTACAGTGTGGTATTTGATTTGTCGGTCTGCCGTCTATCCTTTTATTCGACAGGAGATCCGGAATCGGCCGTGGTTCCGGATCGTTTTTCGCCTGTTTTTCCGATGTTTCCCGGGGGTGTAATGGAAAGCAAACTTATCATCGAAAATGCCTCGGAGGCGATCATCTCCGTTGAACAGAACGGGGAGATTTCCGCCTGGAATAAAGCGGCGGAATCTGTTTTCGGGTGGAAGGCCGGCGAGGTGCTCGGCAAACCTCTTGACGAGTTTATAGTCCTGAACAACGGCAATGGCGGCTCTTTCTTCTCGCAGCTGGAACAGCAGGAGGCTCCGAAGGATACGGTGGTAACCTTTACCCACCCGGCCGGCAGGGTGGTGCCTTTCGAGTTTAATGTCTCGAAGATCAGCTCCGGCGCCAACAGCATCTACGCCGTTTTCGCCCGGGATGTCTCGTCCCGCTGGCAGCGGGAGCGCGAACTTTTTGATGCCTATCAGAAACAGGGTATAATAAATTCCATCTTGAATGTGTCGTTCCGTAAGGTTTCGTTTGACGAACAAATGGAGCTCATCCTCGATCTTATTCTCTCCATTCCCACGATCAAGCTGCTGCCCAGCGGCGCTATTCTTCTGGCCGGCGATGAGCCCGGCGTTCTATACCTCAAGTCCCAGCGCGGCTTTTCCGGTCAGCAGATCGAATCCTGCCGCCAGGTGCCTTTCGGCAAGTGTCACTGCGGGCGGGCGGCCCGGGAAGGTGAAATCCAGTTTGTCGAGTGTGTTGACGAGTCCCACGATTTCATCTTTGAGCAAATGAAACCCCATGGGCACTATTGCGTACCGATCCTGACAAACTATAAGGTGCAAGGGGTTATCGCCCTGTACATCGAGGAGGGGCACCGCGTTTCTTCTTTGGAGATCGATACCTTGAAGGTCATCGCCAACGTGGTCGGCGGCATTATCGAGCGGAAGAAGATGGAGGACCAGCTCAGTGATCTGGTCGAGGGGCTGCGCTCGACGATCAATGACCTCGATTACGAGAAGAATTTTAATGAATCGGTCATTTCCAATCTGGCCAGCGGGCTGCTTATCCTTGATAATTCCGGGCGGATTGAAAAGAGTAACCCGGCCGCCCGGCAGTTCATCGGCGCGATTTACGACGGCAGCATAGATGACAAATATCTGGCCGAAATATTCGGCGAATCGGCCGCTGCTCTCCTGACCACCCCCCGCGCGTCAATCGAGTTCGGCCGTGACGAACTCTTTCTGGAGCAGGATGGGGGAGGGCAGAAGGTCTTTGAATACATCGCCATGCCCAGGGAGGACGGTTTGGGCCGGGAACAGGGGCTCATTCTCAATTTCAGCGATGTTACCGCGCACAAGAGAATCCAGGCCGAACTCGAAAAGATGAATCGCTTCAGCACCATTGCCGAGATTGCCTCCGCGGTTGCCCATGAGATCAGGAACCCCCTGGCAGGAATCATGACCATGGCCCAGATTATTGAGGAACAGCTTCCGGAGAATGACAGTAAAAAGGAATACATCGGCCGGATCATTCGACAGGTCGACCGCTTGAACGTTCTGTTGACCGATTTTTTCACCTACGCCAGGCCGCCCCGGCCGAAGAAGGAAAAGGTCGCCCTGGTCAGCATTATCGACGAGATCAGGCCCTT
The DNA here is from genome assembly GCA_029210665.1 of Desulfobulbales bacterium. Classification (GTDB taxonomy): domain Bacteria; phylum Desulfobacterota; class Desulfobulbia; order Desulfobulbales; family JAGXFP01; genus JAGXFP01. The sequence goes on along the minus strand of JARGFN010000031.1, from coordinate 13,745 downwards.
CATGCAAAACAAGATGCAAAAATGCGGCATCACTTTCGCGGAGAAATACGGCGACAGGCTGCCCGATATTATGGTCGATTCCAACCAGATCCAACAGGTTTTCCTGAACCTGATGCTTAACTCGATGGACGCGATCAAACAGGATGGCGCCATTCTTCTCAATGCCGAATATATCAGCAAAAACAGTGAAGATTTTGATTATGAGAAGTCTTTATGGCTGGATCCGAAATGCAATTACGTGGTGGTCACTTTCGAGGACAGCGGCGGCGGAATGTCGCCGGAGACCCTGGAGCGGGTTTTCGAGCCCTTTTTTACCACCAAACATAACGGCACCGGGCTGGGCATGGCTATAGTTTTCAGGATTCTCAAAGAGAATAACGCCGGGATCAAAGTTGAAAGTAATAACGGGCCGGGCACCACCTTTACGCTCTTTTTCATGGTCGATTGAACTATGGGCAAGGTATTGATCATTGAGGATTCGGAGGATCTGCGTTTATCTCTCCGTGATCTGGTCGGCAAGGCGGGCTGCACCCCATTTACGGCCGCAACGGGGGCGGAGGGCCTCCGCCAGCTGGAGTGCCAGCTGATCGATGTGGTCTTTCTCGATATCGGGCTGCCCGATGCCGACGGCATCGAACTGATCAGCGTCATTCACGATCTCGCCCCGGATGTCGATATCGTCATGCTTACCGGCAACGACGATGCGCGTTCGGCGGTAAATTCACTTAAGTCCGGCGCGGTCGATTACATTCTCAAACCCTTTGATCTCGTGGAGTTCCGGCATATCCTGAACCGGCTGATGGCGGGAAGGCTTTCGGCCAGGCAGGAGACTCTGGCATCAAGGGAGAAGAGCGGGACCGTAAACCTGATCGGCAACAGCCGCGGGATGATCCAGTTGAAGGATGATATTCAGACCGCCGCCCAGGTGCGGGTGCCGGTTCTGGTCACCGGCGAGACCGGGACCGGCAAGGAGATGGTTGCCCGGGCGATCCACCGGCTGGCCGGGGCTGGGGCCGGCGTGTTCGCCAAGGTCGATTGCGGCACCCTGTCGGCGAGTATTATCGAGGCGGAACTGTTCGGCAGCGAAAAGGGCGCCTACACCGATGCCCGCGAAACCAGAAAGGGGTTGGTCGAGATCGCCGACGGCGGCGTGCTCTTTCTCGACGAAATCGGCAACCTGCCCCTGGCTTTGCAGCCCAAGCTTTTGCGGCTCGTCGAGGAGTCGACTTTCAGGAGAGTCGGCGGGGTCAAGGACATTCAGGTCAATGTCCGGATCGTCGCCGCCACCAATGCCGATGTCGTCGAGGAGGTCAGACGGGGCCGGTTTCGGGAGGACCTGTTCTATCGGCTCAACGTGATCGGCCTGACGATCCCGCCCCTCCGGGAAAGGGGCGGCGACGTGATCCTCCTGGCCAATCATTTCCTGCGCCATTTTGCCGGCGAGATGAAGAAGAGGATTAAGGGATTTTCCCCCCGGACCGAGCAGCTCTTTCTGGATCATGACTGGCCGGGCAATGTCCGGGAACTTAAAAACATCATCGAGCGGACCGTTATCTATTGCCAGCGGGAATGGGCTACCCCGGTCGGGCTTGACGTGGTCCGCACGGAAGACGGCCATGCCGGCGACGATGAACTGGTCACCTTGCGCGACATGGAACGGCGTTACATCAGGAAGGTACTCCTCCGGACCGGCAACAACAAGTCGGCCGCCGCCCGGATTCTCGATATCTCCAGGACCACCCTCAGGGACAAGCTGAAAGATTGATCACTTTCCGGCCACCTGGTCAGAAAATGGCCGGAAAGCCGTGATCCTCTCCGGCCGGGATTGTCTCCACTCCTCGCTTGCCTTTATCGCAACCCCCCCGGTTAATCCGCCTTTAGTAGCGTTTTCGTGGTTGTCCTTCAGGTCTGGCACGCTTTTTGATTATTAATCTCGCCGAACGCACTGTTCAAAGCAATTAACCCAGTTCCGGTTTTATATTTGAAAAATCAGCGGGCGGTGAGATAAGTGAGCGACAAAGACAAATTAAAAAAAGTCCTGATTGTTGACGACGAAGAGGACATTCTCTGGTCCCTGCAGAATAATCTCTGCAACAACGCCCTTAAGGTCGATATCCTGGTCGCTTCTTCGGGCGAACAGGCTCTTGAGGTGCTTAACGAGGCCAAGCAGGTCGATCTGGTGATTACCGACATCAAGATGCCGGGCATCAGCGGGCTTGATCTGCTGATCGAGATCAAAAACCGCTACCCCTACACCTCGGTCATTATCATGACGGCCTTCCCCTCCAATGAATTCAAACGGGAAGCGATTCTGAAGGGCAGCCTCCATTTTCTGGAAAAGCCGTTCGATATCAACGAGTTGCGGGAAATGGTTACTCTGGCTCTCAAGGAAGACAACATGTTCAAGGGGACCGTTGCCGGCGTCGGCCTGACCGATGTGATCCAGATCAAGGCGCTTTCCGGAGTCAATTCCGCCCTCAGGGTCAAGGAGGGCGAGCACCAGGGCATCATCTATTTCGAAAAGGGCCGGGTTATCCATGCCATTTGCGACGACCTGGAAGGGGATGAGGCTTTTTATCAGATAATGGAGTTTAACGGCGGTCTGCTCGACAGTGTCAACGTCACCAATATGCCGGACCATACCATCGAGATTCCCGTCGAGGCTCTGCTGATGGAAGGCGTAAGGCGTATGGACGAGAAAAATGCCGCCAGGGCCATTGCGGAAGCGGTTTCCGGCAATGAGGATAAAACAGTGGAAGGCAGGGAAGATAATGCCAAAAAGGAGGATGATATGGCTGATTTAAAAGATGTTTTGACTGAGTTCACCAACATACCCGGCGTAAACACGGCCTGTCTGGTAGGCAGGGATGGCTTTTTGCTGGACAGCATCGCCATCGCGGGCATTGATACCGAGATGATCGGCGCGATCGCCTCCAGCGGCTTCGGTGCCTCGGAATCCATGGGCAACCAGCTTGGTAAAGGCGCTTTGCATATGAGCATGATCGAGTATAATGACGGCCCGGTCATGCTTTCGCCGGTCGGAGCGGATGCCTTTCTGGTCGTTGTTGCCGAGAAGGATGCCAACCTGGGCATGATCAGATTGAAGATCAAGAAGCACACCTCGGCGATTGTTGAAAGTGCGGCGATCTGAATTTGATGGCGGCGCGGAAACTCCGATTTCCGGCGTCGCACCCCAAGGGTTCTGTTCAATCCTCCCTTGAGGATGGCACTTCCGTTGGGCGTGGTGGATTTTGTTTCTTCGGCATACCATATGTATGGCTGCGTTTACCAAAACACCTCACTCCCGGCATATCGAATTTTTGTCTGGCCACCGCCTGACTTTTCGCGGGCCGGCAAATTTTGTTTTCTCATATTAATTGTAGAAGGAGGTTTTAGATAATGGCTGAAGGAAAGATGCTGGATATAGCCCATATCAGTTTTTTAGACATGATCAAGGTCATGATCACCATGAGCGGCGCCGCCGCCGCCAAGGGGACTCTGATCAGAAACGCCATCAGCACCGCCGAGAAGATTCGCGAGGTTGATTATCCCACCTTGGACGATTTTCTGGCGGCCATTGAGGATGCGACCAACCCTATTACCCAGGTGGAGGGCAAGGCCACCCATCAGGGCGAGTTTGTCTTCGGCCTTGCCGCCTGTCCGTTCGCGCCGTCGATCGGGAATTACACCGAGGTTTTCGAAAAACTCCCCGACGGTTATGCCGATTTTACCGCTGAGTTCAATAAGCCGAGCAAGGTCACCGATAATTACCGGGTCGGGGAGGGCGCCGGCGTCAGTCCCTTCTGTTCGGTGCATCAGCCGATGCGGAGCGCCATTGCCGAGCGAATTAAGATCGGCGGCAAGAAAATCAAAATCTATCAGCTCGGCTGCAAGGCCGGCTCCGGCAAGAAGGGATTCGCCGAGAAATGGCTGGCGGAAACCGGAATCAGCCAGGATGTCGTCGACAAGGTTCTCGACAACCACATGTGTTGTTATTATCTGAAGATCGTTGATTAAGATTTCAGCTCCGGTTATATGGATTGAAACAGAGGGTGTCCGGTGTTATTCAAATAACTTGACGGCGGCGGGTTGGTCCTGCCGTTGTCGTTTCCGCCCGGAATCGGAAGGTCGATGCCGGGGTGCCAGGTAGGTTCAATGACGAGAAAGATCACTGTTGCCAGCCAGAAGGGCGGGGTAGGGAAAACCGCCATAACCGTTAATTTGGCTTATTCGCTACGCCGGCTTGGCAGGAAAGTCTTGATTGTCGATGGTGACTCCCAGGGTGGAGTCGCCACCGCCTGTCGCCAGAAGATCATAAACAGCAAGGGGCTTGTTCAGGTTTTGCGGGGCAAGGAAAATCTGGCCGGCGTCGCCGTGGTCCTGGGAGGCGACGATCTTGCCGTCATCGGCACCGGGGCCTCCACGCCGGAGGATATCGTCTATTTTGAGGAACAGGCGGCGGCCGGAAAACTGGCAGCGCTTTTCAACAATGATCTCGGTCAATACGATTTCGTTCTCTTTGATGCCCCGGTCGGGATCGGCGTTGTTACCCGGGAGTTGTTTACCGTAAGCGACAGCTTTATCCAGGTCCTCAACTGCCGGGCCGGCACCGTCATTACCCTGGCCAGACTTCTGAATCTCTATATCTGGATCAGGAAAAATTTCAATCCCGATCTCAAGATCGAGGGGATTCTGTTCAACATGCTGAACAGCTCAAGCGTGATCGAGAGCAAGATTGTAAAGCAGCTTAAATCACGGTTGCCGGCCAAGCTGTTTTTCGATACCGCCATTCCGTTCGACGAGGTCTTTGAAGTGGCCGGCATCAAGGCGCTACCCCTTGAAAAACTGAAAGCCGGCCATCGCGTCGCCCGGGATTTTATGGCCCTCGCCGTTGAGGTGGATACCAGAAAGCATCAGTTCGTCGGCGATCTGATGTTCGGCGACGATTACGATTTTGCGGCGCCAGAGGAGAGTGCGGGCGAAGAGTCTTCGCTCGCCCGGAATCGTGATGAAATCAAGGAGATTCTCCGCGCGATGTGCGAAAACGGCGGGTTTTATGGCGCGGTGGTGGCCGACGAGATGGGTTTTCCCCTGGCCGATTACAGCAGCCCCATCGGGGTCGACGCCCTGGCGACCTGCAGTTCGCTGCTCGGCGAGGCGCTTGTCAAGGCAGGCACCATTATCGAAATGTCCGATGTCAATAATCTGATGATGGACATCAACAGGGAAGACAAGCTGGTCCTGCACCGGTTCTCCCTTCTTGACGAGAGCTATGTGCTGGTTGCAATCTGTGCCCAGGAGGTCGAGGCGCTTGGCGAAATCGGTCTTGCCACCGCCCGGATAATCAAGTCCCTGGCCTGATTTTCAAGTGAAAAGCTGAAAGACAACGGGCAAGGATTGTCGGTTGGTCACAACCCTAACGACTCACCTCCTTCCTTCTTGAGCCGTACACCCTTAAGAAACGCGGCCTAAAAATCGGGGTCAAAAACGGCTTTTTTATCTATTGACGAAGGTCGGGCGGCTGCCTGCCGCGGCGGGAGGGGCTTCGCCACTAATCTAAACCCCGAGTCCTCCAGGGCGATGTCCGGTTCCAGGCCGCGGCGATTGGCGGAACGGACACTGCGTGGCGCGGTAAACCAGGAGCCGCCGCGCATGACCTTCTCCTTGCCGGTTGCCGGCCCTTCCGGGTTGTCGGCCGGGCTATTTTTGTAATAGTCCTTAACGTACCAGTCCGAGCACCATTCCCAGACATTGCCATGCGTGTCGAACAAGCCGAACCGGTTGGCAGGATAACTTTTAACCGGGGCGGTTTTTTCGAGATAGGCGCCCTTTTGACCGTTGTCAAAGGTGTGGACGCCGTTATAGTTTGCCTGCTCGGTGGAGATCGTTTGGCCGGTGTTAAACGGGGCGCCGGTTCCGGCCCTGATTGCATATTCCATTTCCGCCTCGGTAGGCAAACGGAAATTTTCATTGGCGACGCCGTTCAATACCACGATGAAGTCCATGGCCATCAGCCAGGAAATATTCGTGGCCGGGTGATCGTCCGGGAGATCGGCGGGGAAGGGTTCGGTAGCCATCAACTGCTTCCACTGCAACCGGGTGATCTCATGCCGGGCCAGCCAGAATCCGTCCACGCAAACCTGGTGGCGAGGCAGTTCATCCGCATAGAAATCGCGGTATTTCAGCGCCCCCGCTTCCCTGATGAGGATCTGTTTCTCCTGGTCTGACTGCCCCATCAGGAAACAGCCGCCTTCCAGCCAGACAAATTCAAGTTCGATCAGCGGCTCCCGCCACAGGGTCAGGCCATTTTCGGAATATTGGGGGTTGTCATCCGTCTGGTCGGCGGCCAGGCAGGGCTGGTTTAAGGCGGTTGCCGCCAGCCAGGCTAATAGACAGACCTGAATCCGTGACGGCTTTGTGAGAAATTTCACTTTATCCATTTGTAATTGCATCAGATAATCGTTTTCCCCTGGATTGCCATGGTTCACCCCGCCGCCCTGCGGGGCGCCCGATAACGGCGCATCCGCGCCCCGCAGGAAGTGCCCTCCTCAAGGGAGGATTGAACAGAACCCTTGGGGTGCCGCGTTGGCAACTCGTTGATATACCATCAGTATTACCAACATCGTTGCCGCCTTGCATCCGCACCGTTCTCGAACGCTCACGGATTCAGGATAATGTCATTTCGACCAGCGGGAGAAATCTTCAATGGTCATCGCTTAAAAAAAAGCCGGCTTGCGGACCGGCTTTTCGAGAAACTCCAGGGCGGGATCGTTCAGCGCCGATCCCCCATCAGTCGAAGCAGGCTCAGGAACAGGTTGATAAAGTCGAGATAAAGGGTCAGGGCCCCCATGATCGCGCCCTTTTTAATGGCGGCTTCGCCGTTTTCCATAATCCCGCCGGAACCGTACTTCGATATTTTCTGAACATCGTAGGCGGTCAGGCCGGTAAAGACTACCACCCCGATGGCTGAAACCACCCAGGAGATCATGGCGCTGCCCATGAACATATTGACCACCGAGGCAATGATCATTCCGATCAATCCCATGAACATGAAGGAGCCCATGCTGGTCAGGTCCTTCTTGGTAACGGTGCCGTAAATGGCCATGGCCCCGAACATGGCGGCGGCCACGATAAATGCACTGGCGACCGAGGTGGCGGTGTAAATCAGCAGGACGGCCGAGAGGGTGGCGCCGTTCAGGGCCGAGTAGACGATGAACAGGGTAGTGGCCCGCGAGGCGGTAATGCGTGCAATGCGGGTCGACAGGTAGATGACCATGCCCAGTTCACCGATTATCAGGCCGTAGAAAACCAGCATGTTGCCGAAAATTAGACTTTGCGCGGCGGCCGAGTTGGTCACCCAGAAAGCAACGATGGCGGTGATGCCCAGGCCGATCGCCATCCAGTTGAAAACCTTGGCAAGGAAAAGGGTCGACGCCTGCGCCGCGGCATGACCGGCCGGAAAAGCCTGTTGTTGTCTGAAATTGTTGTTCATCGGGATGCTCCTTCGTAAGGCACGTATTTATCGGTGGTCGAGTTGGCTGTGAGAATGAATTTCCCCATAACCGCTCTCAAGAATAATCATTTTTCCACGGTGCGCAAGGTTCGGGGCAGGGGTGAGGTGAAAATGAAAAATGAAAAGTTACAAGTAAAAAGTCAAAGTCGACAAACTCGTAAAAAAAATCTCTGGATGGGGTTATCGGGTGACGGGATCTTCCAGACCTTGATAATAAGTCTGGTATTTGTTTCGCAGTTCTCGTAAGTTCCGCAGATATTGTTCCTTGTAGACCATCGTTTCGCCGATCTCAATCTCATTGATGAGCGATTCGAGATGGGGAACGATGTCGATGCCGTAGCGGTTGACCACCTCGGCGTTAGCCCGGTCGATCACCATCACGCAGTAATATTTGATCAGCAGCCGGATATGGGGAGTCCGCCTGAACAGATAGGATTGGCCGCCGAGGGTGTTCAGGAAGAAGCCGGCATATTCGTATAGTTTCGGCAGGGGCAGCCTGATTTCGGTTTGGTCATGCCGGCATTGGTCGCCAATGATCGACCATTGATTGAAGAGGGCGAAGGTTACTTCCAGAATGTCTGCTTCCCTGATAATGATCTCCCTGATCATCAGGACATTTTCCTTGCCGAGTACCCGGTAAAAATGGGCGGTGTTGGTGAGGATCGTGAAAAGGCTGTCGGTCTCCCGGGCGACTATAGGCGGGTTGTCCAGCAGTTTTTCGAGCAATTTTTTTAATTGGACCCGGGCGCCGTTGTCGAGATTGTACGAAGCGATGTATGGCTGCCGTTCGAGATATTTGAAGAATTCCTGAATTTTTTGATCAAGCTCTTCACAGCTGCTGGCGCTGAAGTCTATGGCCGGTGGGGGCACAACCTCCTTTGCCGCTGTCTCGGTCGCTACTTGGCGCGGGGTTTCCGTCAACACCTCTATCTCTTTTTCAAGGGCGGCGACCTTTTCCTCAAGATTCTGTTTTTCCTTTTTAATCTCCTTATAGGAGATGATGCCGATAATCAGGTCCCTGTTCAGGAAAAGCGACAGACCGGTGATCAGGACAAGAATAGCCAGAACTATCAACGGGGCGTTCAGCCAGGACTGTTTTTGTGGTTTTTTCGGCATTAGTTGTTATATCTGTACTCGATTTTTTTTTTAAACTTAGCATGCTCCGCTTTCCAGTTCAAATGAAATCGTAAGGGACATAAGTCCGGGGAGAGGGGCCGGGTCATGGAGGGGTAAGCGATCACAGTCCACCGAATCCGCTGTGTTGTCGGCCTGCTTATGTACACCAGTACACATCGCAGGCCGCTGTCTTGCATCTCCGGCACCCTGTAATCGCTTACCAGATGGGAGATTGGTCAATCCTGGGAGGCTTATCCCGTGATTGGTTACACGGAGGGACATGGAGAAATGGCTGTGATCAAAAAAGGCGCGACTGGGCGAAAATGGTATGAAAATTATCTGCCGTTCGTGGCCAAAAGTCCGGCGATGCAGCTGGAATGGTTGCTGGAACGACTGTCCAGATTGAGATCCGCCGAAGACCCCGAGAAAAGAGGATTGCTGTCCCGCCGGGAACTGACGCCTTATATCAGTCTGCTTCTTGATGGCAATGCCAGCGGCAAGAAGGCGAAAACCACTTCCGTTGCCGGCGATGCGCTGCGTGACTTGCTGGACCGGGTCAGGCCCGGCGACCTTCTCCTGATGGTCGAGTGCGCCGAAATATATGATATCCCCAGGCTGTTCGGCCTTTTACGGACAATTTCCAGGGAGCAGGCGGTTCTGGCAATGAAAAAGACGCCGCCGCCTTACGAGAAGAATCCGCTGTTGGTTGTCGACCGGGTATTCCACGCCGTCAAGGAAAAATCTCCGGAGATCTTGGCGAGCGCCGCGGAAGAGATAATGAACGGCGGCGATCCCCCCCGGGATTTTGCCGCCAATTATGAAAGGTTCCGCGAAATCATGATGGACGAACATATCCTTGGCATGTTGTATCCCAAGGCCAATTAGCCAACCGGTTTTTGACTTTTGGCGAGCTCGTCACCCGTCCCCCGTCTCTTAGCCTGCCGGCCACCCCGGGCTCGTTTACAAAAAAACCCCCGGAGCCTTTGAGTGGTTCCGGGGGTCAAGGATCGGCGCCAGAAGAATTATTTCTTTCCGGAGGCCCGTTTCGAGGCTTTCAGAGGATTGACCTTAATCGTGGTCGTGATGGTTTCCGGTTTCACATGGGTGGCAAAATTGCAAATCCCGTGTTTCCACTTGGCCGTCGGTATCGGATAAGTCCGGCAATACCTGGTTTCACTGACTTCCAAAATCCTCTCGCATCCTTCACATTTATCAATGATCTGGTTGAAGAGGCCGCTTTTATATCGGGCAAGGGCTTCTTCCGAGATATTATTGCCCTTTTTGGCTTTCGCTCCGGCCATTCTAAAACCTCCTGGTTTGGTTTGGGTTCGGTCGGGTCTGTTATGACTTAGACTTTCTCTTATTACTTTACTTATTGGAACAAGATCTTCTAAATTAAAAGTTAAAGAAAGTCAATAAAAAGCTGTGTCGGCGCCGTGATCGTTAAGACCGCCTACTGAAGTAGGGGGGGCAAGCGCTATCCGTGGTTGCCCGATGCCGGGAGCCGTTTTTTCGATTACCGCAAGCTGTTTAGCTCAAATATTCTATTGATTTTAATTAGTTATTGCTTTATAGGAAACATATTATCGTGTTTAAGTGGTGGTGGTTATTGTGGCGGAAAGCATTTTCTGTAACCGATACACAGGGTATGCGGTCAAAGCCAGTGCCGGTTCCCCGCCCGGTAATCCGATTTTCAAGGCAGATATACGCCCCTTTAGGCTGAGGAGTTCTTGAGATGCCTGTATACATATGGAAAGGGAAGAATTCATACGGCGATAAGCGGAAAGGCAAGTATGAGGCCCACGATGAATCCGCCGTATACGCTTATCTGAAAAAAATCAGAATAACCCCTTCTTCGGTAAAGGAGCAGCCAAAGGACATCCTGGCCGGGATTTCTTTTTTCCAGCCCAAGGTGACCGCCCGGGACATCGTGATTTTCACCCGGCAGCTATCGACAATGATCGATGCCGGTCTGCCCCTGGTTCAGAGTCTGGAAATTCTGTCGAATCAGCAAGATAACCCCACCTTCAAGAAGGCCCTGCGGGAAATCAAGGCGGATGTGGAAACCGGCTCCACCTTTGCCGATGCAATGAAAAAACATCCGCAGATCTTCGACACCCTTTTCTGCAATATGGTCGAGGCCGGAGAGATCGGCGGTATTCTCGATATCATCTTGGGCCGGCTGGCGGAATTCATGGAAAAATCCATGAACCTGAAAAAGAAAGTCAAGGGCGCTTTCACCTATCCGGTCATCTGTCTCGCCATCTCGGTCGTGATTCTTGGGGTTATCCTGATCTTCGTGGTTCCGACCTTCGAGTCGATGTTCGCCGATTTTGGGGCGGCCCTGCCCCTGCCGACCCAGATCGTCGTGGCCATGAGTAACTTTGTGAAGTCGAAGATCATCTACATGGTATTGGGGGCTGTCTTCATCTCCTTCCTCTTCAAGAAGTATAAAAGCACCGATAAAGGCGAACAGAATGTTGACGCCCTGTCGTTGAAACTGCCGGTTTTCGGGGAATTGATCATGAAGGTGGCGGTCGCCAAGTTCACCAGAACCCTGGGGACCATGTTGCAGAGCGGGGTGCCGATTCTGGAAGCGTTGAGCGTCGTCGGTAAAACGGCCGGCAATCGGGTCATCGAAACGGCGGTCGTTCGGGTGGCCAACAGCATCAGCGAGGGGCGCACCATTGCCGAACCTCTCGAGGAAACGGGGATATTCCCGACCATGGTGGTGCAGATGATCGGGGTCGGCGAGGCGACCGGCGCCCTCGATGCGATGCTTGAGAAAATCGCCGATTTCTACGATGAAGAGGTGGATCAGGCGGTGGAAAACATGACGGCCATGATCGAGCCTTTCATGATGGTATTTCTGGGGGGCATGGTGGGTGGCCTGGTGGTCGCGATGTATCTGCCGATCTTCAAGATGGGCGAGGTGGTCGGTTGAGCGGGGAACTCGGTGAAACAACGGATTTTCCGGCCGGATGTTTTTCCCCGAGCCGCTTATCCATCCAGCGTAAGTGCGCTTTAAGCTAGATCGGGCGGGTTTCAAAAAAAGGTGGATTATGACTATTACAAAAGCTGATCTTGTTCAAAAAGTTTATCAAAAACATGATCTAAGCAAGGCTCGGGCCACCGAAGTGGTCGAGACTTTTTTGAAAATCGCCAAGGATTGCCTGGTGGCCGGGGAAGATCTCCTGATCAGCGGCTTCGGTAAATTTAATGTCAAAAAGAAAAAATCCCGCCGCGGGCGAAACCCCCAGACCGGCAAGGAGCTGGTTCTTACGGCCCGACGGGTTGTAACCTTCAAGCCCTCCGGCATCTTAAGGGACAGGATTAATAACGACGAATAGCGCCATGGAGGGGGGGGATCGATGCCAGGCCCCTTCCGGTTTTGATTGTACGGGTTGGTTTCCCTTCCGGCAGGGAGATCAGCTTTTTTTTTGAAAATATTATCCACTCGGCAATGACGATTTTCAGGGAGTGATGAACAAAAAGAAGCTAAGAATTTCCGTACTTGCCGCCCTGGTTGACGGCGAATGGCGGGGGGAAGATGTCGCGGTTCAGGAACTGGCCGATCTGGCCGGCGCCGGCGTCGGCCAGCTTGCCTACATCGACGATATCCGCAAGATGGCGGCAGCCGCCGAATGTTCCGCCTCGGCGTTGATTGTTCCCCTCGCGGCGGAGGAACTTTCTTTGCCGGTCATTAAGGTTTCCGACCCGGCTTGGGCCGCGGCGGTGATTCATAATCATCTTCTTTCCAAGGATTTCGTTGCCAGGGGGGTGGATGCCCGGGCCGTTGTCGGAGAGGGGTGTTCCATCCCGGATGAGGTCTCGGTCGGCCCCCTGGCGCTGATCGGCGACAGGGTCCAGCTGGGGCATCGGGTTGAGATCAAGGCCGGCGTCGTCATCGGCGATGGGGTTACAATCGGTTCGGATGTGCTGATCCATCCCAATGCAACAATTCTTGACGGCAGTATAATCGGCGACCGGGTCATCATCCACAGCGGCGTTGTGATCGGCGCCGATGGTTTTGGTTATGCCCATGATCAGCAGGGGCGTCACGTTAAAAAACCCCATGTCGGTTATGTCCGCATAGATGACGATGTTGAGCTTGGCGCCAACGTTTGCGTCGATCGGGGGACTTTCGGCCCGACCTGGATCAAGCGCGGCGTCAAAATTGATAATCTCGTCCAGATCGCCCATAATGTTGAAATAGGCGAGGACTCGATTATTGTCTCTCAATCCGGCATCGCCGGCAGCACCACTATCGGTAGAAACGTGATTATGGGCGGCAAGGTGGCGGTCAGTGGTCACCTCAAAATCGGTAACCGGGTGACGATGGCCGGCAAGGCCGGGGTTATTAGCGATCTGGAGGATGGCGCCGTCGTCGCCGGTTTTCCGGCCTTTGCCCATAAAAAATGGCTCCGGGCCGTTGCCTTGTTCCAGAAGCTTCCGGAGCTGGCCAGGGAAGTGCGGGAGTTACGGATAAAACTCCAGGAACTAGCCGGAAAACCGGATGATAAATAAGGCAGCCGGCAAATCCCGATATGCCATCACGCATCCCGGATCCAGGTACTAATCTATCGACACCATTCTTGTACGGAGGAGAATCGAGACGGCCATGAACGACAATGATCAAATTGATATCAAGGGAATTCTTGAACTTTTGCCCCATCGCTACCCGTTTGTCCTGGTGGATCGGATTGTCGAGCTGGAGTTGGGGAAGAGGGCCGTGGGCCTGAAAAACGTAAGCATTAACGAGCCGTTCTTTCAAGGCCATTTTCCCATCGACCCGATTATGCCCGGTGTTCTGATCCTGGAAAGCATGGCTCAGGTAGGGGGGATCCTGGCCTATCTGACCGACAGGGACAAGTTTGAAGGGGATCTGGTCTATTTCGCCGGCCTGGATAATGTCCGGTTTCGGCGCAAGGTGATCCCCGGCGACCAGTTGCTGATTAAGGCCGACGTTGTGCGGCGCAAGGGCAAGATATATAAATTCAGCGCCCGGGCCTTTGTCGATGAACAACTTGCCGCCGAAGCCGACCTGATGGCTTCTTTCGGTTAAAGCTGAGTTGAGCAGCTTGTCTGCTCGTACGAAACTTATGCCCTGTGGGTA
>JARGFN010000228.1 GCA_029210665.1 Desulfobulbales bacterium | reverse complement strand
CAAAGGACGAAGCAATCCAATATTTTCAACCGGCGCTTATCCCGGTCCTTCCTGAGACTCCCCAATTACCTTCAAGAAATCCGTGCCGTATTTTTCGAGCTTGTTTACGCCCACGCCCAGGATCTTGAGGAGTTCCACCTCATCCTTGGGCAGATAGGCGGCCATTTCGATCAGGGTTTTGTCGCCGAATACCACAAAGGGAGGTACATCGGCCGCATCGGCCAATTCCTTTCGCAGGTGACGGAGTTTTTCAAAAAGCTTCTCGTCGTAGGATAAATCGGCGATGTTTTTCGGACCTTTCTTCTTGGCGGTCACCTTTCGGGCACGCGGTCTGGCCATGCTGAGCCGCTGTTCGCCACGCAACAGGGGCCGGGCGGCGTCGGTGAGTTTAAGCACCGAATAGTTGGCCACGTCCTGGAACAGATAGCCGTGCTGGATCAAATGGTGCAGGACGGCCGCCCAGAATTCCTTGGCTTGATCCTTGCCGATTCCGTAGGTGGAGAGGCGATCGTGCCCGAGTTTCAGAAGTCTTTCGTTCCGGGAGCCGCGCAGCACATCGATGACATGGCCGATTCCGAAGCGTTCTCCGACCCGATATACGCAGGAAAGGGCCTTGCGGGCCTCGTCTGTAACATCGTGAAGTTCGGGCGGGTCCAGGCAGATATCGCAGTTGCCGCAGGGGTCGGGCAGCGGTTCGCCGAAATAGCCGAGCAAGGCCCGGCGCCGACAGCTCTGGGCCTCGGCAAAGGCGACCATGGCGTTAAGTTTGTGGATCTCGATTCTTTTCTGGTCGAGGTTCCGGCTCTTTTCGATAAGGCCGCGGGCCACGGCAATATCGCCATAGCCGAAAAACAGCACCGCCTCGGCGGGCAGGCCGTCGCGCCCGGCCCGGCCGGTTTCCTGGTAGTAGCTTTCAATGGTCTTGGGCAGATCGTAGTGGACCACAAAACGGACATCGGGCTTGTCGATCCCCATGCCGAAGGCCACGGTGGCCACCACCACCCGCAGATTGTCATGGAGAAAATCATCCTGTACCCGTTGCCGCTCCTCGCCGGCAAGTCCGGCATGATAAGCGGCGGCGGCAATACCGGCCTGGGTGAGCTGGCCGGCAACCTGTTCCACCCGTTTGCGGCTCAGGCAGTAGACGATACCCGCCTCCTCATGCCGTCCTTTCAGAAAGGCCAGAAGCTGCTCCCCGGGCTTCTGCTTGTCCATCACGGTGTAGCGGATATTGGGGCGGTCAAAGCCGGCGATAAAGCAGCGGGCCTTTCGCAGATCGAGGCGGTCGATGATATCGTTTTTGGTCTGGGACTCGGCCGTGGCGGTCAGGGCGATCAGCGGGGTTTTCGGGAAAAGGGCGCGCAGACGGCCGAGCTCTCTATATTCCGGCCGGAAATCATGGCCCCATTGCGATACGCAGTGGGCCTCGTCGATGGCAAAGAGGGCTACGGGGATATCGTTCAGGCGCTCAAGAAAATCGCTGCTCATCAAGCGCTCCGGGGCGATGTAGAGCAGATCGAGTTCGCCGCCATGGAGGCGGGCCAGGACCTCGCGGGCCTTGGCGGCCTTCAGTGAAGAGTTGTAAAAGGCGGCCCGGACCCCGTTTTCTTTTAAGGCGTCCACCTGGTCCTTCATCAGCGAGATCAGGGGACTGATTACGATGCCGACCCCGGGCCGGTGCAGGGCCGGAATCTGGTAACAGAGCGATTTGCCGCCGCCGGTGGGCATCAGGACAAAGGCGTCCTCGCCCCGGATCAAGCCGGCAATGATCTCTTCCTGATGCAGGCGGAAGCCGCTGTAGCCGAAGATGGAGCGCAGGCTGGCAAGCGGGGTTGAATTGTCGGCGGGCAAGGGCACGCTCAGCTCATTTTCAGAATGATTCAAGTTTCTTCCGGCCGACCTCGGCCTCGGCGCTGTCGGGATAGTCATCGACCAGCTTGTAGTAAACCAGTTTGGCGGTATCCTTGTCGTTCAGCTTTTCGAAGGCCAAACCCTGTTTGAGAAGGGCGGCCGGGGCCTTGTCGTGTTTCGGGTAATCGGCGATGACCTTCTGATATTCGAGGATGGCCAGCTCGTACTCCTTTTGGGCATAAAGACTGTCTCCTAACCAGAATCCGGCATTGGCCTTAAGGTTGCCGGCGGGATACCTTTCAATGTACTTGGTAAACGCGGCATAGGCTTCCTTGAATTTATTGGCCGTATAGGCCGCTATCCCGGCATCGTAGAGTTCTTGCGCCGGATCTTGGGCGGCGGTGGAAGCGGCTGGCCCGGTCGCTGCTTTTGCCGCCGCTTCGATTTCTTTCTTGTTGGCGGCGGGCTCGATTATCCGGGGGACGGTGTTCGCTGATTTTTCCTGATCGGTCCGGCGCGCCTTGGCCGCCGCCAGGGCCTTGGCTTCCTCGGCGGCCTTTGCCGCCCTGGCTGCGGCGTTGGCCGCCTTGCGGGCCTGTTCGGCGGCTTCAGCCGCCCGAATCGACCTTTCCTTGTTCAAATCTTCCGAGACCTCGCGGATCAGCTTGCCGTTGTCCTGAATCCCTTTTTCGAGATTGCTGATCTTGAGGGCCAGATCATCCTGAACCATTCGCAGGTTTTCGATTCCATCATGCAGG
>JARGFN010000227.1 GCA_029210665.1 Desulfobulbales bacterium | reverse complement strand
CAGGGGTCAGGGAAAAGGTAGCCAAGTCGGAAAATTAAGTACATGGCAAATGATGGCGTCGCAAAAAGCCGAGACTGCCCATAATGTCATTTCGACCAACGGGAGAAATCTTAATAGTTCCAGTGAGTTAACGAACAAGATTTCTTGAAACCCTTCAGAAGTTGGCCTCGCAATCTATTGCGACCTCGGGCTCATCCTCTTTCCTGGCAATCACCTCGCCGATCACAAAGGAAGTCTCTCCGAGGGCGGCGAGCTGAAAACAGATATCGTCGGCCTGATCGGCATCGACGAAGGCGACCATGCCGATCCCGCAGTTGAAGGTCCGGAACATCTCTTCGGGCGAGACCTCTCCTTTAGTGCACATATAATTGAATACTGGAGGGATCGCCCAACTGCCGCTTTCGATTCTGGCCTGACAGCCCGGCGGCAGGATACGGGGAATATTGTCGAAAAAGCCGCCGCCGGTGATATGGACCAGGCCGTGAATCTTGAAATTCTTGATAACATTCAACAGCGGCTCCACGTAGATCCTGGTCGGTTTCAGCAACTCCTCGCCGACCGTGCAGCCCAATTCATCCAGGTGGGTGTCAACCCCGAATCCATGCTCCTCGAAAAAGATTTTGCGGGCCAGGGAGTAACCGTTGCTGTGGACGCCGCTGGAAGCCAGCCCGATGATCTTATGACCAACCCGGATATCCGTACCGTCGATAATATCGTCCCGTTCGGCGATACCGACCACAAACCCGGCCAGATCGTATTCGCCCTCGTTATATAGTCCCGGCATCTCGGCGGTCTCGCCGCCGATCAGGGAGCACTTGGAGATCCGGCATCCTTCGGCAATCCCCTTGACCACATCGACGGCCAGATCGTTGTCCAGTTTGCCGATCGAGAAGTAATCGAGGAAGAAAAGGGGTTTGGCCCCGGAAACCACGACATCGTTAACGCACATGGCCACCAGATCGATCCCGATCGTATCGTGCTTGCCGCAGAGTTGGGCGACGGCAAGCTTGGTTCCGACCCCGTCGGTTGAGGAAACCAGGACGGGATCCTTGAAACGATCTTGCCCCAGGGCAAACAGGCCGCCGAAACCGCCGATATCGGTAAGGACGCCGCGAGTGAAGGTGGCCGAAACCAGCGGCTTGATATTCTTCACAAAATCATTGCCGCGATCGATATCGACCCCCGCCTCGGCATATCTCGACTTCTTTTTATTTTCCATAATCTCGATTAAATTAGTTAGTTGGTCCAATCAGATCTAAAAATCCCCCGGCTTCTCTTGAGAAGAGTGAGAATCTTTACTGACAGCCGTCATAAAAGTCAAACAGTTTCCAAAATTATGCTTTCCCGGCCGCCGGCCACATCCGGATCAGGTCGGGAGTACGACTCAAGAACCACCGGGCGAAACCAATCGATTGAATAATCGTAATTTTGTCCGGCGCTTATATTTTCGCCCGCCATTGACCACCTTACCATTATGCATTATTTTCTCAGTCTCGGATCGAATAAATTAATAAAGGTCTCGTTTGCCTTAAAAGCCCGTCGTTTTCAATCCGCAATTCCTTGCCTTGCTTAACGGCTCCGCCACTTTCGAGATCCTCAACATATTACCGGAGGTAGTTTGAAGATGTTTGTGGATGAACGCAGTTATGAAATCGCCAGACAGAAGCACGATTGCCCGCACTGCAAGGAACAGCTCGCCTGTTGTCACACCCCGCCATACCATGTCGGAGACGGTCTCGGCTGGGGGGCGGAAATATTTTTCGTCTGCCTGAACGACTCCTGCCCGATCTTTCAAAAGAGCTGGCAGGAGTTTGAGGAACAATACGGCCATGCCGCTTCCTGCCGATACATGTTGCTTCCCAACGAGAAAAAGGGGGGGCCGATGATGGTCGGCAGCAAGGAGGCCTTTACCGGCAGCATCGTCGATCAGGATAAAATGGCGGAAACCAACGTCCGCTATCGGAGGGAGAAAGAGGCGCGCGCCAAGCTCGACACCTGCGTCGCCGCGAAAAATCTCGAACCGGTGCTCTGCCTGCTCACCGACGAGGAAGCCAACCTGAAAAGCCGGCATCGGGCCTGCGAACTGCTGGCCGAGCTAAACGATCTGGAATGCATCGATCCGATCCGCGCCCATACGTTCCGCCATACCGAAATCGGCCAGCTGGCCAATCTGGCCATCAGCAAAATTCTCAGGAATCATAACCGGCGGGAATGTGTCCACTGCGCCGAGATTGTCAAGGCCCAGGCCAGAATCTGCAAACATTGCGGCCGGGAAAACCACGATCAATAAGGCAAGTTCACCCTTGCCAGTTTGACCTTGCCAAAAGGGAATCTATCTAGTAAATAGTTGCGTGCCGCAAGGCCATGGATGGTGGGTGTAGCTCAGTTGGTTAGAGCACTTGGTTGTGGCCCAAGAGGCCGTGGGTTCAAATCCCATCACTCACCCCACGAAAGATCAAGGGTTTCCGGTAGTTTCGGAAACCCTTTTTTTGTTGCCTCATCTAGTACCCTGTAAACCTTAAAGTTTCGCAAGATTGCGAAGGGATTTTGCGGGCCAACAAGGCGCGACTTCCGGCGCATAGCAGCGCTATGTAGCGAAAGTCGCAACGCAGTTGGCACGT
>JARGFN010000030.1 GCA_029210665.1 Desulfobulbales bacterium | reverse complement strand
CTGGATTCCGGCTTAAAACCTACCGGAATGACGGACTTTTCGATGCGTGGATTAAACCGGTATATCAACAATTTCTGAGCCTTAGCACTTTTGGAAACAGGTGGACTTTTGTCGCCTGGACCGAGATTATTTTCACCAGGCTAATGCCTGCCGACGACATTATTAACCTATGAATATTCTGATAGTCAAAACCAGCGCCATCGGCGATGTTACTCATACCCTGCCTGTATTGAACGCTCTGCGGAAACATTATCCCGGCGCAAAAATAACCTGGCTGGTCGAGGAGGCGGCGGCTGACCTTGTCAAGGGCCATCGGGCTCTGGACCGGGTCCTGGTTTCCCGCCGCAAGCATTGGGCCGCCGAGATGCGCAGCGGCGCCGGTTTCATCAAGGCCTGGCGGGAAATCCGGGAGTTTATCCGGGACCTGCGCAGCACCCGCTATGATCTGCTCTTCGATTTCCAGGGACTCCTCAAAAGCGGCGTCTGGGTCTGGCTGGCCGATGCCGACCGCAAAATCGGCTTTGGCCGGGGTATGGAACACGCCGAGTGCAGCTATCTCTTTTTAAATGAAAGGATTGCGCCGGTTTCGATGGACACCCATGCCTTGCGGCGGGAGATGGCTTTATTGAAGGCGGCGGGAATCGAAACCGAAGAGATTGTCTTCGATCTGCCGATTACCGAAAGAGACCGGGCCGAGGTGGAAAATCTTCTTGCCGGTCACGGGATCGACCGGCAAAAAACCATTGTCGCCATCAATCCCGTGGCCCGCTGGCCCACCAAACTCTGGTTTAATGAAAGATTCGCAAAGGTTGGCGATCACCTGCTGGAGCAGGGCTATGTGGTGGTTTTCACCGGCAGCCCGGCGGACCGCGGCGAAATCGACCGAATCATAAGCTCCATGAAGGGCCGGGCGGTTAATCTGGCCGGGGAAACCTCCCTGATGTCCCTGGCCGCCCTCTACCAGGAAGTTGAAGTGGTGGTCTCGACCGATACCGGGCCGATGCATATCGCCGCCGCCGTCGGCACCCCGCTGGTGGCGATTTTCGGATCCACCGCGCCCTGGCGGACCGGTCCCTGGGGCGATAAACATCTGGTCCTGCGGGCCGACTTGGATTGCAGCCCCTGTCTGAAAAGAAACTGCCCGAAAAATTCCGAGTGCATGCGGGCGATTTCAGTGGAGCAGGTGGTTGCGGCGGTTAATCAAATTCTGGGGCGGGATCACCGGTGAAGAGCTGAGATCAGCAGTCTTTCTCACTGGACACCCAGATTTCCCGTAACCGTTGAGCAGCACCGCATCTTCGGACGATCGGCCCGGCTTGCGTACACGAGGTAGGCGGCGCCGGTCCGCTTGTCCAAATCTGCACCACTGCTGAACGGGTACAGTCCGGCGGTTTTGGATACTTTGGCGACCGCCCCGGGGAACGGTTACGATTTCCCGGCTGAGTGATTTGTCAGCGGGTAAAATAGATGGCGACGATTAAGAGCGATCATGGTCACCAGGCCCAAAGGTGCGGATTCCTCCTTGTCTGAATAAGAATTGTCCGGTCAATGTGGAAATGTCATGCGGTGAGTCAGCGTGGAGATGCTAACCGCCGTGTGGCGAAGGGCATGAAATGGAAGTGGAAATGGGCGATGTGACCTTGAAAAAGAAATTAAAAATCGCGGTGCTGATCAGGCGTTTTGTTACTTCTGGCGGGAAGGAACGCTATGCGGTTGAGGTGACGAAGCGGCTGCGGGACCGTGGTCATGAGATCCATCTTTTCTGCCGGGAATTTGATCAGGAGCTGACCGATGGGATGGTCATTCATCGGCTCCCCGTTCGGTGGCGGTTTTCCAGCGCACTGAGTTGTCTGGCTTTTGCCCGGGACTGCGCAAAGCAGCTGCCTGCCGCGGGGCGCTTTGATATTATCCATTCCCATGAAAGGGCTTATTGCCAGGATGTATTGACCATTCACACCTTTTCGTTCAAAGGCGGCCTGAGAAATTATCCTTTTTTCCGGCGCCTTGATCAGACCTGGCTGAGTTACCGAAGTTGGCTTTACCTATTGCTTGAAAGAAAGCAGATGGCAACTCCGCAACTGGTGGCGGTTTCGGAAGCGATTCGTCAAGACGGTATCCGTTTTTACGGAAGGCATGGCGGAGTGACGGTGATCGAACCCGGAGTTGATCTGGATCAGTTTAATCCCGTTAGAATTACGGCTGAAAGGACCGTGATCCGCCAACGGTTCGGTATTGATGATGACGAGCTGCTGATTCTTTTTGTCGGTTCGGAGTTCAAGCGCAAGGGGCTTGATCGCTTGATCCCTGCCATCGCGCCCGGGATGAGGCTTCTGGTGCTCGGCAGGGGAGACAATCTATCCTTTTTCCATGGCCTGGCAGCTGGATTGGGCATGGAGGACCGGGTTCACTTTGCCGGCCTGATTGAAGGCGATGTCGGCGGTTATTACGCTGCCGCCGATGTGGTGGTGCTGCCGTCCCGTTCGGAAGCATTCGGGATGACCGTCCTCGAAGGGATGGCTGCCGGGCTTCCTGTTCTGGTAAGCCGGGAGTGCGGGGTTGCGCCCCTGATCAATACCGGTGAAGACGGTTTTGTTTTTGACGATTCCGAACAGTTGGCACGCTTCCTTGCCGAGTTATCCGATCGCGGTTTCCGGCAGCGGGTTGGCGCCGCGGCCCGAAGAAAAGCGGAGGCATATTCCTGGGATATGCAGACCGACAAATACGAGCGGCTTTTCAGGGAGATGTTCGCCAATCGTCTTTAAGGTCGTGCTTACGGAAAGAGGAAATCCTCGGAGATAAACAATGTCGGCAGGTCGAAATTAAACAGCCATGAATTCTTTTTTCATTCTGCCATACTTCCTGTACATCTTGCCGGCTCGTCCGACCCTGAAAAACAATTCGATTTGCCAGGGGGCGAAGTCCCTGCCCATGGTTTTATAGTCCACAATAACAGGGATTAGCCGCCTTTCTTTTTTGCGGACCAGCACGTTTTTGCGGTGGATATCGGTAAGGCAGAGATCCGCTTCGGCCAGGAAGCTGACCACCCCTTCCAATCGTTCCCAGAATTCACGGTCTCGCAATGGTCCAAAATCCTCTATACTCCTGGAAGGCTTTCCGTTGTCGTCGAGGATCGCTTCGGTAATGAGGTAGGTCTGCCCCCCTGCCTCCAATACCTGATAGACGGTCTGGAAGTTGATCTTTAGCTCTTCGGGAAGCTTGGCGCTGATCTTTTTGTAGTTGCGCCACTCGTGATAGTTAAGATCCTTGGCGCGCTTGTAGCCGCGGAAGATACGCTTTACCACCAAATTTCGGAACAGGAAAACTTCCCGCCGGTAGCCGGTGCTTAGCAGTTCGGCATCGGCGGCGAAGTGGTTTTCGATGTCTGCGCTGGTTATCATGACTTTCCCGGATGGTTTATAGGCCGCGCCGGCCGGCAGCATGGATGCTGCGGGCTTTTTGGTGAATAGGTGTTTAGCCAGGGCGGCGAATCCCACCGAATATGCTCAAAGAGAGTGGCAATGTCAAGGATGTTGCGGTATATTTAAAGGTTTCTGTGGAAAATCCTGGTATGAAGATTGATTTAATGATCCTTAATCTTCCTGCTAATCTTGACGGTCGGGGGCGGGGATTTTAAGCCTTCCTACCGAAGAATAAACTCTGAGGGCGCGAGGAGCAGCGCAATATAATGAATATACCACGTAAGTTAGTTGGAATGTTTGGCTATGATCTTGCCAGGATTTCCAAATATCAACCCAATATTGAGAGTCACTTGCAGCTGTTGTTCAAATCGCTGGACATCGATCTGGTTCTTGATGTCGGCGGAAACAACGGTGGGTATGGTCTTTTGCTGCGGGAATTCGGCTATAAAGGGGAAATAATCTCGTTTGAGCCGGTGCAGAGATGTTACACCCGTCTTTTGCGGCATAGCGAGAATGATCGCCATTGGTCGGCGCATAATTTCGCCTTGGGCCCCCGTAAGGCGGAAATGACCATCACCGTGCCGGAATCCGACGATTTTTCTTCCTTCCTTGATGTCGCCCCTTCTGCAAAAGAGAAGTGGTCGGAAGTCTTTGCCACTGTAGAGAGGGAAGTGGTACGGGTTGAACGTCTTGACGATGTCGTTGCCGAAATGGGTCTTGCCCCCGAGAACCGGAATGTTTTTCTCAAACTTGATACGCAGGGCTTCGACCTTGAGGTGCTGAAAGGAGCGGCGAATGTGATCGGAGATCTAAAGGGGATGCAGTCGGAGATTTCGATGATCCCCATATATCAGGACATGCCGAATTATCTGGAATCCCTGACTCGTTTTCATGAGCTGGGTTTTAAGCTGACCGGGCTATACCCAGTTGCCAGGGACAAGGCGACTCTGCAAATCATCGAGATGGATTGCGTCATGCGTCGAGACTGATCTCAAGGCGAGCGCGAAATGGAAAGAGCGAATTATGGAAGGAATGGAGCTGATTTGACCGGGATCATTTTCTGAAGAGGTTGTCTTGCCATGGAATATCCATGCTATGTTCTGCATGTAAAAGAAGGATATGAGGAGCGGGAGAAGAGTATTGCCGAGCAGTTTGCAAAGCTCTCGATCCCGGTCAAGTGGATTCTCGACTTTGACGTTGCCGAGCTTGGCAATGAGGTCCTTGAGAAATACGGTTTTTATGGGACATTATTGCGCGATTCGGAAATTTCCTGCTGTCTTAAACATATTTCGGCCTGGGAGAAGATAGCTTCCGGTCCGGATCAGGCCGGTTTCGTCTTTGAAGACGATGTCTTGATCGACCGTGAGAAGTTCATGAAAATCGCTGAGCAGGCGATTGCCGAATTCCACAACTCAGGGAAGGAGGAGGGCTGTCTTTGTTTCGGGGACGGCTGCGCCATGTATGTGCCCTGGACTAAACTGAAAAAAAACCGGCGACTTTACCAGGCCGAGCAGGTTCGGGCGGCTGATTCCTATTGGCTGACCCAAAAAACGGCTGGCCGCATGCTTGACTGGCTTGCTGCTAACGGTTTTTCACTGCCGGCCGATCATCTGATCACCAAGATTGCCAATGAACTCTGTATCCCGATCTACTGGGTTGAGCCTACGGTTGTCAGCCAGGGCTCCCACACCGGCCGCTTCAGCTCGATGCTCAAGGAGAAAGACCGGGGTGAACTGAAGGAGAAGGTGAATTGGATCGTTAAGAAGCTCCGCCGGAAGTATCTATATCCCCTGATCGGAGCAGATCCCAGAAAGATGACTCCCGAATCCAGAAAAAAACTCGACATCGACGGCAATAGGAAAAAATTATGAAAATCGCAACCGGGTCAATAATTCACCGAGGGCAGGAATGGATGTTACCGATAGCTCGGGGACTTTTGCTGGCCGAGCTGTTGGCGCTGTTCTTTTCGACCAGTCTGGCGGTGGGAGTGGAGTTGCTGGTCTATCCCTTATTTCTGTTCTCCGCCGAGTTGCGGGGCCGGCTTTTTCGGGCAATCGCGCAGCCCATGGTCAAGGCAGCTTTGGCCTGGGGGGTGGTTCTTCTTGTCGCCGCTTTGTACAGCGTTGCCGATAGTCCCGAAACCATAAGCAATCTGATCAGCTGGCGGAAATTGCTGCTCTTGCCGATGGCGGCGGCGGTTTTCGACAGCAAGGCATGGAAGTACCGTCTGGTCTGGGGGTTCATTCTTTTTACATCCCTGGGGGCGGTTTTGTCGTATCTGAGCTGGTTCGGCGATATAAGAATCTATAAATATCCGGTGGGAATCGCCATAAACAATCATGCCACCCAGGCCATGGTGTTTGCGGTGAGTTTTTTCGCCATCGCCATGCTGATCCGCTATCTGCGGCCGGAAACCAGGGGCTGGCGCTGGTTTCTGCCGGTGGCCGGGCTGGCGGTCTGCACCAATCTGCTTTTCATCACACCGGGGCGCAGCGGCTATCTGGCCCTGCTGGTCCTTGCCGCCTTTGCCTCTTTTGTCATGGCGCCGGGCAGAATTCGCTACTTTCTGGGGCTGGGCATTCCGCTGGGGTTGGCCCTGCTGCTCTTTTTCTCGCCCGTCGCCAGCCAGCGGATTATGCAGGGCTTTAGCGAGATCAAAAATTATGAACAGTCCGAGGAGTTGACTTCGATGGGGCTCAGGGTGGTCATGTGGCGGAACACCTTGGAAATTATCCGGGAAAAACCCTGGTTCGGCTACGGTACCGGCGGATTTATGGAAGCTTACCGGCGTCAGGTCGAGGGACAGACGGGCTGGCGGGGACAACCGGTTGGCGATCCCCATAACCAGTTCATGCGGATTGTCGCCGAGCAGGGTGTTCTGGGCCTGGCGGTTTTTTTATGGCTGATCGGCGCTTTTTCCCGGCAACGGGTTACAAGGGTCTATCGGCTGATGGGCCTGGGCGTCTTGCTGGCCTGGTGCGCTACCAGCATGTTCAGCGCTCATTTCTCGACTTTTGCCGAGGGGCGTTTCCTTTATCTCTGGTGCGGCGCCATGCTGGCCGAAGATAACCGAAGAGAGGATCAGGCCGCTTGATTGCAAGGCTGCCATTAATGAGTATAATCAGGATGCTTCAGGAATCGGCAGTCCGGTAATCAGCGCTGCATGTCGTGGAGCATTTCGTAGACGCCCTTCTTCTCCAGAAGCTGTTCGTGGTCCCCTTCCTCAACGATCCTGCCCTGCTGCATCACGATAATCCGGTCGGCGTTGCGGATCGTCGAGAGCCGGTGGGCGATGACCAGGGTGGTCCGGTCCCGCATCAGGTTCTCCAGGGCCTTCTGGACTTCGCGCTCCGATTCGGTATCCAGCGACGAGGTGGCCTCGTCTAAAATCAGGATCGGGGCATCCTTGAGCAGAGCCCGGGCGATCGATACCCTCTGCTGCTGTCCTCCCGAGAGTTTTGCCCCCGATTCACCGATCACGGTCTCGAAGCCGTCCGGCAGCTGTTTGATGAAATCCAGGGCATGGGCGGCTTGGGCCGCCTCGATAATCTCCTCTTCGGAACGGTTCGAGTCGCCGTAGGCGATATTGTTGCGGATCGTGTCGTTGAACAGGAAGGTCTGCTGGGTGACGATGGCGATCTGACCGCGCAGCGAGGCAAGGGTCGCGTCCCTGATGTCGCGGCCGTCGATGCGGATTTCGCCGCTGTCTACCTCGAAGAAGCGCGGTACCAGATTGACCAGGGAGGTCTTGCCGGCGCCACTGGTCCCGACCAGGGCCAGGCATTCGCCCCGTTTGACCCGTAAATTGATATTGTTCAGGACCTCAGTTCGGCCGTCGTAGGAGAAGCGGACATCCCGGAACGTGATATTGTCGTGCAGGGGAGCGAGAGCTTGGGCGCCCGGCCGGTCGGTGATCTGCGGCGGAGTGTCGAGGACCATGAAAACCCGGGCGGCGGCGGCCATGCCCTGCTGGACGGTGCTGTTCACCCGGCTCAGGCTCTTGATCGGTTCGTAGATCATCACCAGGGCGGTCAGAAAGGAGAAAAAGGTACCCGGGGTGGAGTTGCCTTTCAGGACTTCATGCCCCCCGTACCAGATGACGAAGGCCACGAAAACCCCGCCCATGAGTTCCATCAGGGCGTGGGAAAAGTTGCGGACCTTGGCATCGCTGACGAAGACATCGAACAGGCGCCGTACTGCCGCGGAAAAACGGCCCGCCTCGTACTTTTCCATGCAGAAGGCCTTGACGATGCGGTTGCCGGCGATGGTCTCGTGGAGGATATTGGAAATACCGGCCATGGTCTGCTGGGCCCGGTTGCTGTAACGCCGGTGCAACCGGCCGAAGATGACGATCGGGATAACCGCCGCCGGCAGAAAGATCATCGACATCGAGGCGAGCTGCCAGTTCATATAGAAAATCACCCCTAAAAGCGTTACCGCCTGGAGCAGGTCCTTGATGATCCCGACCAGGGCCTGGGAGACGGCGAACTGGATCAGGGTGATATCGGAAATCACCCTGGAGATCAGCTCGCCGGTCGGGGTCTGGTGGAAGTAGGAGATCGGCAGCGAGTGCAGGTGGGAGAACACCCGTTCCCGGAGATCGCGGATTACCCCCTGGCCGACTTTTTCAAGAAACACCGTGTAGAGATAATAGAAAAAACCCTTGAAGAGGAAGATCAGCACCAGGGCCAGGGGCAGCAGGTTCAGGGTGGTCCGGTCCTGTTCGAAGAAAATCTTGTCGAGCAGCGGCTTGACCATCCAGGCCTGGGCGCCGCTCAGGGAAGCGACCAGCGCCATGCTGATCATCGAGATGGTCAGTAATAGCTTGTAGGGACGGATCGTTTTGAAGATCCGTTTAATCGTCTGTTTTTCGGAAAGCTGCTTGGTCTGCATTACCGCCTTTTTATTCGGGGTTGCCGGCTGGGAGATTGGCCAATCCTGGGGCGGTTTATCCCGTGATCGGTTACGATTGTTTGGCAAAAATGATGGCTGGGCGAAAGTTATTTACGAACCGCACTCTATAACGGCTGGCCGGCAATTTATCAAGTTTTAACTCGTCTCAGGCCGGAAACCAGAGAATCATCGCCTTCAGCCCGGCCGGGTTCCGGATCGGAATGGGATGTCGGTAACCGTTCAGCAGCACCACATCTTCGGGCGATCGGCCCGGCCTACTTCCACGGGGTACGCGGCACCGATTCGCTTACCCAAATCCGCGGCACTGCTGAACGGTTACAGTCACGGCAGTTTTGATACCTTGGCGGCCGCACCGGTGAACGGTTGCTGATGTCGGCAGGGAGCGGGGCGGATCGGGGATGGAGAGGAGCGGCCCGAACTTCTTGGTATAGTTATTCCGCGAAGCCGGCTCCGCTTGCGGGATCGGTTCAGTCGCCTTCCCGGGGATCGGGTTTATTGCCGAATTCACTGGCCGGTTTGCTCTTCAACGACTGGGATATTTCCAATACCTTCGGACTCCCGCCGAAGATTAATGCCGAAAGATCCTCCCCTTTTTCGATGGCGATTTGCTTAAGCTCCGGATAGGTAAGATCTTCCGAATAGATCATCCATACCGTGTAACCGAAACCGGAGAGGATGCCCACCACCAGGATTGTCAGCACCAACATCCGGGCGGTTCGATATAGCTTGTGGTCTTGTTTGTCGGCAGCGGCCCCTTTTGATTCCAGCAAATCGACAATCCGGTTGAATTTATCCTGTAGATCGACAGGGTTGCCGGTTGTCTCGGACTGCAGGGCAGGAGTAGGATGGGGCATCTCTTCGGAGGGGATATTCTCGGTGGGTTCCATGCTGCCGATGCTGACGGCGGCAGCCGCCGAGCCCGGGCCCGCTTTGCCGCCGATCATCACCGTGGCTTCGGTGTTGTTGTCGTTCGCCGTCCTTTCGGCATGCTGAAAAACCTGTGATAAGGCGGCTTTGAACTCTTCCGCCGATTGATAGCGCTGATCCGGCTTCTTGGCCATGGCCTTTAGAATCACGGCGTCGATATAAGAAGGTGCCTGAAAATTAAGATCGGAAACCAGCGGCGGGTCGGTATTGATGACCCGGTGCATGATCGTCGTCATCGAATTGCCCGGAAACGGCTTTTCGCCGGTGAGCAGATGGTAGAGGATAACTCCGGTCGAAAAGAGATCCGAGCGTTTGTCGATCTGCTGGCCGGCAAACTGTTCGGGAGACATATAGGATGGGGTGCCGATTACGTCGCCGAACTGGGTAAGGGTGGAGGATTCGATCCGGGCAATGCCGAAATCGGTGACCTTTATCTGGCCGGTGTTTAATAGCAGGATATTGCCGGGCTTGATATCGCGGTGAACCACGCCCTGGGCGTGGGAGTAGGCAAGGGCGTCCAGTAATTGCGAAATAATGTTGAAGATGGTGTTAAGCGGGAATCTTTCGTTATTGTCCAGGAAATCCTTGAGTTCCCGGCCCCGGACAAATTCCATCGCTATATAGGCGGTGTCCTCTTCTTCCCCGTATTCATAAACGGTGACGATGCCGGGATGGGTCAGTCGTCCCGCCGCCTGCGCCTCCCGTTTGAAACGGGCCAGCAACGGAGCCATCTCTTTGTTGCCCAGGGCGTCCTTGCGGATGGTCTTGATGGCGACGGTCCGCTCTATGTTGGGGTCGAACCCCTTGTAGACAATCCCCATGGCCCCCTGGCCGAGGATGGATTGGATCTCGTATTTGCCCAGTTTTTTCAGATCGTTCATGACAAAATCCACTTTAGCGGAAGCGGCATCGAATTACGGGATGAACGTTAACCGTAAGTAAAGACAGAAAGGCAACTTTAATGTTTTTTCAGCGACAAATCAAGCCGGATGGCGTCATATAAAAAAAGCGCGATCCCGAAAAATAGCGAAATCGCGCTTAACGATAATTGCTTCTGAACTGAACCGGGCCGGCCGGCTAATCGCCTATGTAATTTCCGTCCCTGAACAACCCTTTTATTTTAGTCTTGCCGTCCTGATAAGTGTAGATGCCCTGGCCGTTCGGAACGTTGTCACGCCAGTCACCTTCATATTTGCTGCCGTCGGCATATTCCATGGCGCCCTGGCCGTTGGGCAGACCGTTTTCGAACATTCCCGTGTAGCGGTCGCCCGCGGGTGAGACAAGGGTGCCCTGGCCGTGGGCGGCGCCGGCCACGAAGTCTCCTTCGTAAACAGTGCCGTCCGGAAAGGACAGAACGCCGTGACCGTGTTTCTGATTGTTATCGAACTCGCCGACATAGGTCTTGCCGTCCTGCAGGGTCAGGGCGCCCTGACCCTGCCGCTTGCTCTTGACGAAATCGCCTTCGTATTTATCCCCGTTGGGGAAGGTGTAAACCCCTTTGCCGTGGAGTTCGTTGTTGTCAAAGGAGCCGGCGTATTTCGAGCCGTCCGGATAGGTCAGTACGCCTTCGCCGTGCGGGTAGTTATCCTTGAATTCACCGACATACTTGCCGCCGTTGGGATATTCGAAGGTACCGGTGCCGTTTTCGCAATCGCCTTCGGTGCATTTAGCGGAGACCGCTCCGGCTGAAAGGCCAAGGAGTAGGATTGCGAGCAGGGTTGCCAGGGAGAATTTCATCTTTTCAGTCCTTGCGGTTTGCGTCGGGGAAAACAATCGTGAATCCGCCGAAAATCGAGGATAATCAGGGGATGACGATTGGAACCGGACGGATAATTTATATCTTGCATTGCCTTATCCTTAATTTTAATGTGCGGTCTCTGTCAAGAAAAAATCAGGCGCGTCCTTCCCTCTCGGTATGGAGTTTTTCACGAGCCGTTGCCCTGTAATCGGTTACCGTCGTTTGATACAATGCTTTATTAATTAAGGGAACAGGAGGCTTTCTTGCCCCGCCGGAACTCCGAAAGATTTTTCCGCCGTCTGTGTTCGGCGGGATTGATTGCGGTGATTTTACTGATCGCCGGCTGCGCCGCCAGACCGGTGTCGAGGTCCATGATTGCTACCGCCTACTGCGGTTGTGATCAATGTTGCAGTTGGGAAAGGGGCAGCTGGAAGTTTCTGAAACTTGATTTCTGGAACCGTTACGTGGCGGCCGGAGCCGCTAAGGGTCGCGATTATGCGGGGTTGACCGCCAGCGGCACTAAACCGCGGGAACCATATCCGGGACTTTTATCCATTGACAGCCTGAAGAGACCGTGGATGATCCCCGTCAGGATAGTTTTCTTTCCATGGCTCTTGTTGCCGGAAGACGGCACGATTGCCGCCGATACCGCTTATTACCGGTTCGGGACCAGGATGCACGTTCCCGGCTACGGCTGGGGTGTGGTTGAGGACCGGGGTGGCGCCATAAAAGGTCCCGAGCGGCTGGACCTGTATATGGACGACCATTATAAAGCTCTTGCCTGGGGACGCCGGCGAGTGCCGGTCCGGATTGAGAAAAGATAGGGCGGCCTGGTTGCGATCCGTTCCAGGATTTTTATCGAGGAGTTGTCAGTGAAAAAAAAAGCATGTCAGGCCAAGCCGAAAATCGACTATCCGTGCCCGTGGTTGTTTAAGGTTATCGGGGTCGGCGGCGGGGAAGTGGAAGAGGCGATCAGGAAAACCGTCGATCCGGAATCATGTACAATAACCGCTTCAAAGGTAAGCAGCACCGGTAAATATCATAGTCTCGATCTGGAAATGGAGGTTGTCAGCGAGGAGCACCGCAACCGCATATACCGGGAGCTTTCTGCCCATGTCTCCATCAAGTATGTTCTGTGAGGCGGTAACCGTTCAGCAGCACCGCATCTTCGGACGATCGGCCCGGCTTACACCCATAGGGCATAAGTTTCGTACGAGCAGACGAGCTGCTCAACTCAGCTTCACGTACACGAGGTGCGCGGCGCCGGTCCGCTTGTCCAAATCCGCACCACTGCTGAACGGTTACAGTCCGGTGGTTGTGGTACTTTGGCGACCACCCCGGTGAACGGTTACGTGAGGCGAGGTCGGCGTCGGGGCAGGCGAAACCGCCCGGAGGCGAAGGTCGACCGGCTCCCAGTTCCTTATTCCATCAGCCGAGCTCGAAACCGATCTTTTTGATCTCTTCCTCTATGGTCTCGGTCGACACCTGGCCGGTCTCCTCATAGGTTGCCTCGGCCTTTTCCAGGTCGACCTTGACGTTGCCGATCCCGTCGATATCTTCCAGTGCCTTGGTGACCGCGCCGACGCAGTGGCCGCATCTCATGCCGATTACTTTGATTGTGGCCATAATGTTCTCCTTGATGATTCATCGATTTAAGTTGAAATTGTTTATCCTCTTGTTGATGCAATCGCAAAAAGGCCCAAAGAGCTGTCATTTCAAACGAATGTGAGAAATCTTGTTCTTTCTGGTAACCTCGACTTATTGCGACGCCATCGTTTGACTATAAGTGGTGTTGCCTAAAGTACAAATGATAATTACTTTTCCGAAAATCGAAACCATAAATCATTAAATTGAATTCTAAAACCAAGGTTGTCCGTGACCCCCATTGCAAGGAAGCAGATATGAATGATTCTCCGGAAAACCGGGAGCAAACCGCCCTGGTTGGCATCAAGGGCATGCACTGCGCCTCCTGTTCGGCCAGGATCGAAAAAGTTATCACCACCCTTGACGGGGTCATTTCGGCCAAGGTTAATCTCGCCACCGAGACCATGGAACTGCGATGGGATCCGGCAACTATAGAGCTTGGGCAGATCGCCGACAAGATCAAGGGGTTGGGCTTCGAGATGATCGTGTCGAGCAGGGATCATGAAGTCCGCTTCAATATCGAGGGGATGAGCTGCGCCTCCTGCTCCGCCCGGATCGAAAAAGTCGTTTCCGGGATGGATGGGGTGGAGAGCGTCGCGGTTAACCTGCCGGCGAACCTCGGCCTGGTCAGGTTCGATCCGGACAAGGTGGGGCTGCGCCAGATCAGGGAAAAGATCGCCGGACTCGGCTTCAAGGCGACCCCCGCTTCCGACAGCGGCGACAGTTTCGCCGAAGGCCAGCAGCTGGCCCTGGCCCGTCTGCGGACCATGAAGCGCGAGCTTTTTCCGACTCTTATCCTGGGGGCCCTGCTGCTGGTAGTCGCGATGGGGGAGATGGTCGGCCTGGAATTGCCCGCCTTCATGGCCCCCGATCAGGCGCCGCTGGTCTTCGCGCTGATCCAGCTCTTTCTCGTCCTGCCGATTATCTGGTTCGGCAGAAGGTTCTATCTGGTCGGTTTTCCCAGCCTGTTCCGGGGCTCGCCGAATATGGACTCCCTGATCGCCATCGGCACCGGCGCCGCCTTCCTGTACAGCAGTTGGAACCTGGCTGAGATCGTCCTGGGCATCAATGTCCACGCCCGGGTCCACGATCTCTATTTCGAATCGGCCGGGGTGATTATCGCCCTGGTCTCCCTCGGTAAATACCTGGAGGCCCGTTCCAGGGTGCGGACCTCCGACGCCATCCGGCAGTTGATGCAGCTCGCCCCCGACAAGGCCATTCTGATCCGGAACGAGGAGCAGGAGGAGATTCTGGTCGAGGAGATCGTACCCGGCGATATCCTCCTGGTCCGGCCCGGCGACCGGCTGCCGGTGGACGGGGTGGTGGTCAAGGGTACCTCGAATATCGATGAATCGATGCTGACCGGGGAAAGCATGCCGGTCAGCAAGGAGGAGGGCGACAAGGTGGTCGGCGCCACCCTCAACACCAACGGGGTCCTGCGGATCAAGGCCGAGAAGGTCGGCGGCGACACGGTTCTGGCCCGGATCATCAAGATGGTCCGGGAGGCCCAGGGCAGCAAGGCGCCGATCGCCAATCTGGCCGACCGGATCAGCCTTTATTTCGTGCCGATCGTCATGACCATCGCCCTGGTCTCCGGGCTCGCCTGGTATCTGGCCGGCGGCGCCGATTTCTCCTTTGCCCTGCGGATCTTTGTGGCGGTGATGGTTATCGCCTGCCCCTGCGCGATGGGACTGGCGACCCCGACCTCGATCATGGTCGGGACCGGCCGCGGCGCCCAGCTCGGGGTCCTGATCAAGAGCGGGGCGGCCCTGGAGACCACCCAGAAGATCGAGGCGGTGGTCTTCGACAAGACCGGCACCCTCACCTACGGCAAACCGGTGCTGACCGAGATTGTCATGTTTTCTGAGATGGACCGGGAAGAGTGCCTGGCCATGGTGGCTTCTACCGAAAGCGTTTCCGAGCATCCCCTGGCCCGGGCCATTGTCGATGCGGCCCGGGAAAAGGGGTACGCCCTGAAGGAACCGGACAGGTTCGAGGCCCTGGTCGGCCGCGGGATTATCGCCGCCATTGACCACCGGGAACTGTTGCTCGGCAACCATGAGTTGATGGCCGAGAAGGGAGTGACCGGCCTCGCTAACCCGGAGGTGGCCAAAGGGGCGGCCGAGATGGCCGGCCAGGGCAAAACCGCCCTCTATCTGGCTATCGATGGAACTCTGACCGCCCTTGTCGTTATCGCCGACAAGATCAAGCCGGAGGCGGCGGCCACCGTGACCGCCCTCCGGAAGATGGGGATCCGGCCGATCATGCTGACCGGCGACAACGAGGTGACCGCCAGAGCCATTGCCGCCCAGGCCGGGATCTCCGAGGTCATCGCCCAGGTCATGCCCGAACACAAGGCCGACAAGATCATCGAACTCCAGAACCAGGGATTGAAGGTGGCCATGGTCGGCGACGGCATCAACGACGCTCCGGCCCTGGCCCGGGCCGATATCGGCATCGCCATGGGCACCGGCATCGATGTGGCGATCGAGTCCGGCGATATCGTCCTGATGAAGGGCGACCTGCACGGCCTGCTCACCGCCCTTAAGTTGAGCCGGGCCACCATGCGCAATATCAGGCAGAACCTGTTCTGGGCCTTTATCTACAATATAATCGGCATCCCCATTGCCGCCGGTCTGCTCTATGCCTTCGGCGGGCCGACCCTTAACCCGATGATCGCCGGCGGAGCCATGGCGATGAGTTCGGTGTCGGTGGTTTCTAACGCCCTGCGTCTGCGGTTCTTCGCCCCGGCGTAACTGCTCCCGGGTGGTATTGTCTTCCGATGCCGGGACTTGGCCAGTGAGGTGTAAGGAGCAAGGAGCACCCCTCACTCTCTTTAAAATGGTGAGTTTTTTTCTTATCTGATTTAGAATCAGCTTTGTTTTGCTACCCCCTATCCCATCTGCCAAGGAAAACCTGAATGACCGGACAACAAGATATTGCAGCCGACTTTACCGAACTTGTAACGAAAATCAACCGCCGTGAAGCAGTGGTCGGCATCATCGGCCTTGGTTACGTGGGGCTGCCCCTGGCCCTGCATTTCTGCCGGAAAAACTTCAAGGTTATCGGTTTTGACGTCGATCAGGGCAAGATCGATTCCCTGGCGCGGGGCCACTCTTATATCAAACATATTCCCGATCAGTTCGTCGGGGAGCTTTCCTCCCAGGGCAGATTCGAGGCCACCGGCGATTTCAGCCGCCTTGCCGAGCCGGATTGCCTGCTGATCTGCGTTCCCACCCCCCTTGACGACAAACTGGAGCCCGATCTTTCTTACCTGTTGCAGACCACCGGGCAGATCGCCGCCTCGATTCGGCCCGGGCAGTTGATCGTTCTGGAGAGCACCACCTATCCGGGCACCACCGAGGAGATGATGCAGCCCCGTCTGGAGGAAAGCGGTCTGAAGACCGGCCGCGATTTTTTCCTGGCCTTCTCGCCGGAGCGGGAAGATCCGGGCAACAAGAATTTCGATGCCTCGAATATCCCCAAAATTGTCGGCGGCGTGACCCCGGCCTGTCTGGAGGCGGCTGTCGCCCTCTATAATTCCATTACCACCGCGGTCCCGGTTTCATCGACCAGGGCGGCGGAATTGACCAAGCTCCTGGAAAACACCTATCGGTCGGTGAACATCGCCCTGGTCAACGAAATGAAGATCCTGGCCCACCGGATGGGGATCGACCTTTTCGAGGTGATTAACGCGGCGGCGACCAAGCCCTTCGGGTATACGCCCTTTTTTCCCGGTCCCGGCCTGGGCGGCCACTGTATCCCCATCGACCCCTTTTATCTGGCCTGGAAGGCCCGGGAGTACGATTTCGATGCCCGTTTCATCCATCTGGCCGGCGAGGTTAATGTCTCGATGCCGGGCTATGTGGTCGATCGAACCGCCGAGGCCCTCGCCAAAACGGGCGGGGATCTGCGGGGCAGCCGGATCCTGGTGCTGGGCATCGCCTACAAGAAGGATATCGACGACGACCGGGAATCGCCCGGTTATGCCATTATGGATATGTTGACCGACCGGGGCGCCCTGGTCTCCTATAACGATCCCTGGATACCCCGGCTGCGGCCGACCCGTAAATATAACTTCAGGCAGGAGTCGGTTGAGCTGACCCCCGAGTTGCTTGCCGCGGTTGACGCGGTGATTATCGTCACCGATCACTCGGCCTACGATTATGGCGAAATTGTCAGGCAGGCCAGGCTGGTGGTCGATACCAGAAACGCCACGGCCGGTTTGCGGGCAGGGCTTGATAAAGTGGTTTTGGCCTGATTTTATTTTGATTCTTACGAGCGCGGTAATCCGACAGCAAGGAGAGCGATGATGATACCGGTGATTATGGCAGGCGGTTCCGGCACCAGATTGTGGCCCCTGTCCAGGGAGCTTTACCCGAAACAGTTTCTGGCCCTGACCTCCGAAGAGACCATGTTTCAGAGCACGGTGGCAAGGTGCGCCGGGATGGCCGGGGCGGAGGCGCCGATCATCCTGTGCAAGGATGAACACCGTTTTCTGGTCGGTGAGCAATTGCAGCGGAGCGGAGCGGAGGCCGGGGCGATAATCCTTGAGCCGGTCGGCCGCAATACCGCGCCGGCCGTGGCGGTTGCCGCCTTGCAGGCCATGGCCGGCGGCGACGATCCGGTCCTGCTGATTCTGCCTTCCGATCATGTCATTACCGCCCAGGAAAAATTCCGCCGGGCGGTTACGGCCGGGGAACGACTGGCGGCGGCCGGCAGCCTGATCACTTTCGGGATCGTGCCGGATTGTCCCGAAACCGGTTACGGGTATATCAAAAGCGGCAGCGTTATCGATGAAAAAAACCAGGCCTTTCGGGTCGATCGTTTCGTGGAAAAGCCCGATCTCAAGATGGCCGAAAAGTATCTCGAATCGGGCGATTATCTGTGGAACAGCGGGATGTTCATGTTCAAGGCCTCGGTTTTGATCGCCGAGCTTGACAAGTATGCCCCCGGGATCATGACGGCCTGCCGGGCCGCTTTCGCGCAGAAGGTTTATGATCTTGATTTCATCCGGCTCGACCGGGACGCCTTCAGTCTCTGCCCGGACGAGTCGATCGATTACGCGGTCATGGAGAAGACCGCGGCGGCGGCGGTGATCCCCATCGACTGCGGCTGGAGCGATGTCGGCTCCTGGGCCGCCCTCCACGAGGTCAGCGACAGCGATGCGGCCGGCAATGTCATCAAGGGCGATGTGATCGTTACGGACACCAGCGGCTGTTATCTCAGGTCGGAGAGCAGGCTGGTGGCCGCGGTCGGTCTTCGCGATCACATCGTTATCGAGACCTCGGATGCGGTGGTGGTGGCGCCGCGTAACCGCAGTCAGGACGTCAAGGCTATTGTCGAGCAGTTGAGGGCCGAGCATCGCAGCGAGACCGTCTTGCACCGCCGGGTCTACCGGCCCTGGGGCTCCTACGAGGGAGTCGATTCGGCGGCCCGTTTCCAGGTCAAGCGGATCACGGTCAAGCCGGGGGGCTGCCTCTCCCTGCAGATGCACCATCACCGGGCCGAGCACTGGGTGGTGGTCAGCGGCACCGCCCGGGTGACGGTCGGCGACCAGATTTTAACCGTCAGCGAAAACCAGTCCACCTATATTCCGGTCGGCGAGAAGCACCGCCTGGAGAATCCCGGAATTATCGATCTGGAACTGATCGAAATACAGACCGGCCCCTACCTGGGCGAGGACGATATCGTCAGGTTTGACGATGTCTACGGCCGGCAGGATGCCAACCTGAATCCGTGAGCGCCCGATAACGGCGCATCTGCCGCGTTGGCAACTCTTTGATATACCAATAGTATTATCAATATCGTTGCCGCCTTGCATCTGCACCGTTCTCGAACGCTCACGGATTCAGGAGTAAATAATAATGGCGTCGCAAAAACTCTGATCTATCGCGCCTTCCCGGCCGGGGATCACGGGTCGCGTGCTTCCCGGATATTCCTGGCCAGGGCGGCGGCGCCGATCGGTTTCATGACGATTCTTTTTATTCCGATCTCTTTCGCCTTGTTCAATTGGCATAAGGCTGCCAGAGCACAAGGACGATTGATGCCGGATGGCGACATCAGCCCTGCCGGTTGGCGCAGGGAGGCAATTCGCTTTTAATCCGTATCCCCTTTTCCCAGTGCGGCCAGGATTTCAGCTTGAAACTTCTCAAAGGTGTTGAAAACATCGATTAAATATCGAATAAAAACAGTTGTTTAAAACAGAAAAGCCTCTATAATGATAGGGAATCCCGA
>JARGFN010000029.1 GCA_029210665.1 Desulfobulbales bacterium | reverse complement strand
CGAGGAAAAACTCGCCATTATCCAGCGTGAGTTCGACCGCCTCTACGACCCCCGCCACCCTGTGCGAAATATCATCGAAACCCTGGACAGCGTCGAGGTAGTGCGCACCATACGGGAGGCGCTAAAGCGATGAGCGAAATTTTCAATGTATACTGCGACGAGTCCTGTCATTTGGAAAATGACCGCCAGAAAGCCATGGTACTGGGCGCGGTCTGGTGCCCACTCGATAAAACCCGAGAGATTGCCGTTCGGTTGCCCCATGAACTGGTACGGACTTGGGCCGGTTTCCGTCTTGCCGGAGTACCAGCGCCGGGGCATCGGCAGCGCCCTGATCCGGGAGAGCCTGTCGCGCCTGAAAGGGTTGGGGGGTGGAGGGTGCTGCCTGGTCAGCATCCGGAGTATTACCGGCGCTTCGGTTTCGAGAATGCTCCGGACCTTGTCTGTGAGGGAGTTCCTCCGGAGGTTTTCTTTGTATTGTCAATCGACGGGTCTCTTCCCCGTGGCGTCGTGCAATTTCATCAGGCATTTCAGGCGGATGGCCCATAATCGCCTGGACCGCAACGATAAGTGTAGAGGAGAAACAATCATGTGCGGGCATCTGATTATTCCAATGTTGTTCCTGATTTTGACCGCCGGAGAGATTGATCAATGCTCCAGCCGGCGGCGCAAAAAAGGCGGAAAAACCTTCCTTTTTTGAGTCCTCACCGATTCAGGAAATTGCCTGCCTGATCGGCAATCCCCCTCGTCCTTTTCCAGAAATTTTATTGCCGATTTTTCTCCCTTTCACCCTTGAAACTGTTACAAACAGGATTTATTTATTCATTGAAAACCTATAACTTCAGGAAAAATTACGACAATCATGGAAAATCAGAACGCATTCAAGGAGTTGCAGGGTTGGCTGGACAAGCAGATCGTCGGCCAGCATAAACTTGTGGAACGGCTTTTGATCGCGATGCTCGCCGACGGCCATCTCCTGGTCGAAGGGGCCCCGGGGTTGGCCAAGACCAAGGCGATCAAGTGCCTGGCGGAGGGGATCGAGGGCGATTTCCACCGCATCCAGTTCACCCCCGACCTCCTGCCGGGCGACGTGACCGGCACCGAGATCTATCATCCGGAGGACGGCAGTTTCAAGTTTCAGCCCGGGCCGGTGTTTCACAATCTTCTCCTGGCCGACGAGATCAACCGGGCGCCGGCCAAGGTCCAGTCCGCTCTTCTGGAGGCGATGGCGGAGCGGCAGGTCAGCATCGGCCGGACTTCTTATCCGCTGCCGGCGATGTTCCTGGTCATGGCGACCCAGAACCCCATCGAGCAGGAAGGAACCTATCCCTTGCCGGAAGCCCAGCTCGACCGGTTCCTGATGCATGTTTCGGTCGGCTATCCCGATCTGGCGGCGGAGCGGCAGATTCTGGCCCTGGCCCGGCGGGAAGCGAAGAACGAGGCCGAGCCGCCCGCGCGAGTCATCAGTCTGGACGCGATCACGGCCGCGCGCCGCGAGGTTATGGGGATCCACATGTCGCCCGGAGTCGACGAGTATATCGTCCAGCTGGTCATGGCCTCCCGCTCGCCCCGGAACTATTCCAAGCAAATGGCAGACTGGATCGAGTACGGCGGCAGTCCCCGGGCCACTATTGCCCTGGACCGTTGCGCCCGCTCCCTGGCCTGGCTCAAGGGGCGCGATTTCGTCACACCCGACGATGTTCAGGACGTGGTCCACGACGTCTTACACCACCGGTTGATCCTGAGTTTCGAGGCCGAGGCCAACGGCATCACCAAGGACCAGGTTATCGATGCCCTGCTTCGGCATGTCCCGGTTATCTGAGCGATGGAATCTTTTGTCAGCGCCGTCCCCCAGGGCGCTTATTGCGAACTGAACGAACTGATCCGGCTGCGCTATCCGGCCCGCGAACTGAAGCTCGGCCGGCAGCGCAGGGTCTTCAGCCGGCTGACCGGTCCCCACCAGGGCAGATTCAGGGGACGGGGGATTGAATTCGAGGAGGTGCGGATCTATCAGCCCGGCGACGATATCCGCAATATCGACTGGCGGGTGACGGCCCGGTCCGGCAAGCCGCATACCAAGCTTTTTTGCGAGGAGCGGGAGCGACCGATGCTGCTCCTGATCGATCAGAGTCTGGCGATGTTCTTCGGCAGCCGCAACTGCTTCAAATCGGTTTTGGCGGCCCATGCCGCGGCGCTTCTGTCCTGGGCCGCCCTGCAAAATAACGACCGGGTAGGGGGGCTGATCTTTAACGGTCTGGAGCATGCCGAGATCCGCGCCAAGCGCAGTTCCCGAACCGTCCTGCAGCTCCTGAAACAGATCAGCGACTTCAACCATCGGCTCCGCCGGAGTTTCGCCCCGGCCGATTCGGCCATCGACCCGGCCCTGGAGGAACTGCGCCGGATAACCCGGCCCGGCGCCAATATCTTCATCCTCAGCGACTTCCGGGGGTTATCCGAAAACGGCATTAAACACCTGCATCTTCTCGGCAAGCACAACGACATCACCGCGATCAGGATCTTCGATCCCCTTGAGGAGCATCTTCCCCCGGACGGCCAATACACCATTACCGACGGGGAAAACCGATTGTCGCTCCATAGCGGCGATCCGCGGCTGCGCCATCGCTATCGGGAAAGATTCCGGCTGGCCGGCGAGGATCTTTCCAAGAAGTTCGGATCGATGGGGATTCCGGTTCTGCCGCTCTCGACCCTCGATTCACCGCTTAGCTATTTCCGGGAACTGCTGGGAGGTAAAAAATGACCGGCGGTGATCCCCTGGCGCAACTGCGCGACATCCATCTGCCCGAGCCGGTCGGCTGGTGGCCTCCGGCGCCCGGCTGGTGGCTGGCCGGGATCCTGTTCCTGCTCGTTGCCGTGACGGGGGGGCGGTATCTGCTTCGCCGGCTTCGTAACGGGCGCTACCGGCGCGAGGCCGGGCGGGAATTGCGCCGGCTTGCCGAAAACCGGGTCGGCGGCGATGACCGGCAGTTTGTCGAGGAGCTGGCAATCCTCCTGCGCCGGGTTGCAATCCATGCCTACGGCCGGGAGGCGGTTGCTCGTCTCTCCGGCCGGTCGTGGCTTGCTTTTCTCGATCGCAAAGGCGACACCGACCAGTTCACCAATGGTCCGGGCCGGGTACTGGGCGAGGGTCTTTACCGAGCTGAAATCGAAGCCGAGCGCGACCGGCTTATCACCCTGGTCGAAAAATGGCTCGGGAGGCGGCACCCATGCTGAATTTTATCTGGCCATGGGCCTTCTGGCTGCTGCCCCTGCCGCTGTTGGCGCATCTACTGCTGCCGAAAAGCGCCAAACGGGATGCCGCGCTTTTCGTGCCGTTTTACCGGGATGTACTCTCTTTCGAACCGGGTGCCGGCCGGCCCGGCAGGCGAAAAATCGGCCGGTGGCTGCTTCTTCTGCTGATCTGGACTCTGCTGGTTACGGCGACCGCCGGACCCCAATGGCACGGCGAGCCGCTACCCCTGCCCACCGTGGGTCGCGACCTGATGCTGGCCGTCGATATTTCCGGCAGCATGGCCGAAGAGGACATGGTCCTTGGCGGTGATCGGGTCACTCGTCTCGCCCTGGTCAAGAAGGTGGTGAATGACTTTATCGAACGACGGGTGGGCGATCGGGTCGGTCTGCTGCTGTTCGGCAGCGAACCCTATATCCAGGCGCCTTTGACCTTCGACCGGCGAACGGTCGGGACCCTGCTCGACGAGGCCGAAATCGGTTTTGCCGGCAAAAAGACCTCGATCGGCGACGCCATCGGCCTGGCGGTCAAGCGTCTCCGGGACCGGCCCGCCGACAAGCGGGTCCTGATTCTCCTGACCGATGGCAGCAACACCGCGGGCGCCGTCGAGCCGTTGACCGCCGCCGACCTCGCCGCCAAGACCGGGGTGCGCATTCACACCATCGGGGTCGGCGCGGATGAGATGGTGGTCCGTGGATTTTTCGGCAGTCAACGGATCAACCCGTCCGCCGATCTCGATGAAGAGACCCTGACGAAAATCGCCGAAAAAACCGGCGGCGGCTATTTCCGGGCCCGCAATCCCGACGAACTCGAAAAGATCTACCGGCTGATCGACGAACTGGAACCGATTGATCAGGAGAGCGAGATATTCCGACCGGTAAAATTCCTTTTCCACCTGCCCCTGGCCGG
Organism: Desulfobulbales bacterium; assembly: GCA_029210665.1. GTDB lineage: Bacteria > Desulfobacterota > Desulfobulbia > Desulfobulbales > JAGXFP01 > JAGXFP01. Next base: position 15,107 of record JARGFN010000029.1, on the reverse strand, counting down.
CGCCCTGATCTTGACTTTCCTGTGGGGAACCATGATGGTCTTAAGATCCACCCTGAACAATCGGGGGAGGGCGTAAATGGATTTGATGCCGGCGGATTTTCACTTCCTGCGTCCTCTCTGGCTGTCGGCGGCCGTTCCGGCCGGCCTGCTTTTCCTGCTACTGCGCCGCCGCCAGGCAAACAATAGCGTCTGGACTCGGGTTGTTGACCGTTCTTTGTTATCCCATCTGCTCGACGGCAATACCGACCGGCGCTGGAATCCGGCCCTGGCTGTTCTTCTGATCGGCTGGCTGCTTGCCGTATTGGGCCTGGCGGGGCCGACCTGGGAGAAGCTTCCCCAGCCGGTCCGAAAAAAGACCGATGCGCTGGTCATCATTCAGGATCTCTCCCTTTCCATGTATGCCACCGATCTTCGTCCGAACCGGCTCACCCGGGCCGGACGGAAACTTTTAGATCTTCTAGCTAAACGCCGGGAAGGAACCACGGCCCTGGTGGTCTACGCCGGCGATGCCCATGTTGTGGCGCCGCTGACCGACGACACCGGGACCATCTCCGCCATGGTTCCGGACCTGTCTCCCTCGATCATGCCCGTTTACGGCAGTAACCTTTCGGATGCGGTATCCCTGGCCCTTGAGCTTCTAAAGGATGGTTCGGAGGCAGGGGGGCGGTTGCTGCTTATCACCGACGAGGTCGAGGAAACAGAGAGCGGCAAGGTCAACGATCTTCTGGCGGGCCGAAATATCGTTTTATCCGTTCTCGGGGTCGGCACCGGGGAGGGCGGCCCGATCCCGAAAGGCGAGGGCGGTTTTCTGAGCGACGAGCGGGGCAATATTATCGTACCCCGGCTGAATCGCGCCTCCCTCCGGAATCTGGCCGCGACGAATCACGGTCGCTATAGCGATATCGGTCTGGATGACGCCGATATCGATTACCTCCTGGGCGCGGCGTTGCCGAAGCCGGGAGATGACCAGTACCGCCTGGTTGACCGGGAATTCGACCAATGGCGGGATCGCGGCTATTGGCTGGTTCTGGCGATTCTGCCCCTGGCCTTGCCGGCCTTTCGGCGGGGTTGGCTGCTTGGTCTGATTATGATCCTTTTGTTGCCCGCCTCCGAGGCCAAGGCCATGAGCTGGCAGGATTTATGGCTCCGCAAGGACCAGCAGGGGGTAAAGGCCCTCGAAAGTAACGATCCCCGGCGGGCGGCCGAACTCTTCACGGAACCGCAATGGCAGGGAGTTGCCGAATTCAGGGCCGGTAATTATGAAACGGCCGCCGAAATCTTTGCCGGGATGAAAGACGGAAGGGGCAGCTACAATCGCGGCAACGCCCTGGCCAGGCAGGGTCGTCTCGAAGAGGCCGTCGAAGCTTATGACAGAGCCCTGGAACTTGATCCGGAGCTGGAAGACGCCCGCTACAACAAGGAACTGCTCGAAAAGCTGATCCGGCGGCAAAAAGAGCAGGATCAGCCGGACGGCGATCGGCAATCCTCCGAAAATCAGCAGAAACGGCAGGGAGATCAGGACCGGCAAAATCAAGACCAGGGTCAACCGGGGGAGCACTCCCAAGATCAGGACGACGACCAATTGGATGATCAAGATTCCCCGAGCAAAACCGACGCAGGGAAGCAGGGAGGGGAAGATGACTCCGCCGCGGACAGTCAGGCGGACCGAAGTGCGGATTCCGGGGCACCGTCCGCAAAGGCGGAAGATGAAGCAGGCGGAAGGGTGGGCGAAGACGAGGAACGGCCGCCGCAAGCGGACAAGGCCGCGAGCCTTGCGACCGAGGATCGGTTGAACGACGAAGAGCGTCAGGCACTGGAACAATGGTTGCGCCGCATTCCGGACAATCCCGGCGGTCTCTTGAAACGCAAATTCGAGTATCAGTATCGTCAGAAGCGGGACCGTAGCCCATCAAATAATCGAAAAATATGGTAGGCGATAGATGAAGATAATTAGTTTGGCATTATTGATCTGTCTGGCACCCCTGATATTCGCTGAAACCGCCCGGGCCGAAATCTCGGCAACCATCGATCGAAATCGAATCGCCCTGGACGAAACCCTGAACCTGACCATCAGCCGCGAAGACGGCGTCTCGTTTTCCTCCGCGGATCTGACCCCCCTGGAGAAGGATTTCCGGATCGTCGGCCAGAGCCAGAGCAGTAATACCAGAATTATCAACGGCGCGATCTCGTCGTCCACCACCCTTGATCTTGTTCTTGCTCCGAAGCGCTCGGGAATCCTCGAAATACCGCCGTTGGCCATCGGCAAGGAGCGGACCGCCAGCCTGCAGGTCAAGGTGGTTACCCAGGCCCAGCCAAAGACCAGGGCCGACAATGCGCCGCTTTTTATCGAAACCGAACTGGATAAACAGTCGGTCCTGGTCCAGGCCCAGCTCCTTTTTACCCTGCGGATCTATTGGGCGGTCGAAGCGAGCATCGCCCAGCCCGCCGATCCCATCCTCAAGGACGCCCTGCTGGAAAAACTTGATGACCACACCTACAACAAATCAATCGACGGACGCAATTACAAGGTCTTCGAGCGTAAATATGCGATCTTTCCCCAGAAGAGCGGCGAACTGGAAATTCCCCAGATCACCGTGCAGGCGACGGTTCCCGACCGACAGCGCCACGGTGCCAGTCTCTACGATTTTTTCGGGGTCAGAGGCCGCGAGGTGAAGCTGCGCAGCGAGATCGGGACGGTCACGGTCCTGGGAAAACCGCCGGGCTATCCCGATGGCGAGGTCTGGTTGCCGAGCGACAAGCTGTCAATTGCCGAAGAGTGGAGCGAGGTGCCGGATCAATTGCGGGTCGGGGAATCGGTTACCGTAACCATCGCCATGGCCGGCCATGGTTTGCTGGCCGCTCAGCTCCCCCCGATCGAGCTTGCCGAAACCGATGGCCTCAAAATCTATCAGGGCAAGGCCGAAGTCCGGAATCTGACAAAATCGGACGGGGTGACCGGGGTCCGGCAGGAGAGCATCGCCCTTATCCCGCTTAAGGCCGGCCGGATGGAATTGCCCGAGATCAGGGTCCCCTGGTGGAATCGGAATAAAGGTCTGGTCGAATATGCGGTGATCCCGCCCCGGCAATTAACGATTAAGGATACTCCGACCCGGGTTGATCGGGACGTGGCGCCGCCCCGATCCTCTTCGGCTGATTCGCCGACGGCCGGGAAACCCTTGCAGGGCAAAGAGGATTATCTGCAAGAATCCGGCTCGAATCGACCGCTGATTCTTCTTTCGGTTTTTTTGGCCCTGGCCTGGCTGATCACTTTGTTTTTACTGATAAAAGCCATGCGCGGGTCAGGCAAAACGTCGACCGGGATGAAAGTCGCGGCCGGAACGGCCGGCAAATTAAGAGAGCAAGAGGCCTTCAGGAAACTTCGCCTCGCCTGCCGGGGCAATAATCCGGGGCGAGTCAGAAAGGCCTTGCTCGACTGGGTCGCGACTGCCCGGCCCGAACAAGCGGCGCGGACCGGGACCGATCTTGAAAGAATCTTTCCCGGCTCCGGACTTGCCGCCATACTCGAAGAGCTGGACCGGATCCTCTATGGCCGGGAAGGGCAAGCGAATGGATGGCAGGGGAAAGTCCTGGTTGAAGAACTGGAGAGGATCAGGAAGACCGCGGGGGAGAGTCGTCCGGACAAAACCGCCCTTGTAACATTATATAAGTAAGCTCGTTACTTCGCTTTTTTTGCCGAAAAATCGAGCCGAGCAGGCAAAAATATAATTGGATAAACCGCCTGGATATTCTTAGATATAGCTTGAAATTCGGTTTTGTTTTCAGTAAATTGTAAAATCTTAAGCAACGATGAATGATAAATCAGCCAGATAAAACTCGCTATGTTACTATACCAAGGTATAAAATCGTCCTCCGGACAAGGTTGTCGATGCGATGCGCTTGCGTTTTCGGTTATCGATTTCACAGCCACGCCTGATTTGTGCTCTGCCGCGCCGGGACTTATGCCTCTTAAACGGTTAACCCACTTACTTTTTATAAGATTTTGTATGTTTTTTAAGGAGCTTAAAGATGAGTGCCAAAATTATCAGCGGCGTCGAAATCGCCAAGGCTATCCGTAAGGAGTTAAAAGAAGAGGTAGAAGAACTTAAGGCAAAACACGATGTAGTTCCCGGCCTGGTCACCATCCTGGTGGGTGAAGACCCGGCTTCCGTATCCTATGTTACGGCAAAAAGCAAAACCGCGCACGCTTTGGGGATCTACTCGGAGCAGGTGGATATGCCCGGCGACACCAGCGAGAAGGAACTGCTGGAGCTGATCCACAAATTCAATAAAGACAAAAAGATTCACGGCATCCTGGTTCAGTTGCCCCTGCCCAAGCATATCGACGAAGGCAAGGTCCTCTACGCGATTGACCCAGACAAGGATGTCGATGGATTCCATCCCGTAAATGTCGGCAAAATGGTCCTCGGCGAGCGCTGCTTCCTGCCCTGTACCCCGCACGGCATCCTGCAAATGTTACAGAGAAGCGGTGTCGAGACCAGCGGCGCCGAAGTCGTCATCCTCGGGCGCAGCAATATCGTCGGCAAGCCCATGGCCAATCTGATGCTGCAGAAAAGGGCCGCCGGCAATGCCACCATCACCCTCTGTCACACCCGCACCAAAGACACCGATTTCCATACCAGGCGGGCCGACATCCTGATCGCCGCCGTCGGTGTTCCCAACCTTATCAAAGCCGATCAGGTCAAGGACGGCGTCGTCATTATCGATGTCGGCGTCAACCGCGTCGGCATGTCCGAGAGCGGCAAGGCCATCCTGGCCGGCGATGTGGAGTTCGAGTCCGTCAAGGAGAAGGCTTCCTTCATCACCCCCGTGCCCGGCGGCGTTGGTCCGATGACCATCACCATGCTGATGAAAAACACCGTTCAGGCGGCAAAACAGGCGACGGGTCTGCTATAACCGGAACCTGCCGGTTTTCCGGTTGCCGGGCCGCCGTTTTTCCGGTCCATGGCATTTTCCTCGGGAAATCCTTACATTAATATGTTCGGCGGATAAAGTTTGACGTCCGGCGGAGCTGTTTTTTCTAGTCATACCATTAAGAAACGACGAAACAATCGAGGTACACGATGGCTGTCAAAAGAAACGGATGTGAAGGCTGTGCGGATATAACCTGCGTGTCCACCAAGGAAGTTCTTTCCCGGGATATTGCCAAGAATGTAGTCACCGCCTATGACCGGATCGCGTCGCGGGGCATGGCCGCCTGCTTGTTCGGTTCCGGCGGCACCTGCTGCAAAAACTGCAATATGGGGCCCTGCCAGATCATTGACGGGGTTGAAGAGATGATCGGGGTTTGCGGCGCCACCGCCGACACGGTCGCCTCCCGGAATATCGCGCGAACGATTGCCGCCGGAACCGCGGCCCATACCGACCATGCCCGGGAAATGATCAAGGGCTTTATCGCCACCGCCAAGGGCGAATCCGAGCACGAGATCAAGGACGTCGAGAAACTCCACAAGATCGCCGCCGTTTACGGGATTGAGGTGGAAGGGCGCGACAAGAACGAAATCGCCCTGGAACTCGGCGAAAAGGCCCTGGCCGAGTTCGGCAGCCAGACCGACGATCCGATCACCATGCTGAAGCGCGCGCCCGAAAAACGCCAGAAAATCTGGAAAAAACTGGGCGTCGAGCCGCGCGGGTTCGATCGTGAAGTTACCGAGATGATGCACCGCACCAATATGGGCGTCGATCAGGAATACCACAATATCATGTTGCAGGCCTCCCGCTGCGCCCTGGCCGACGGCTGGGGTTCATCGATGCTGTCCACCGAACTGACCGACATCATGTTCGGCACCCCGGTACCGCGTCGGGCCATAGTTGATCTCGGCTGCCTGAAAACGGATCAGGTCAACATTACCGTGCATGGCCATGAGCCGCTTTTGGCCGAAGCGCTCTGTCTCGCCGCCCAGGAGGAGGACATGCAGGCCCTGGCCGGGAAGGCCGGCGCCAAGGGGATCAATCTGGCCGGGGTCTGCTGCACCGGTAACGAGATCCTGATGCGCCGCGGCATTCCGGTCGCGGCCGGTTTCGTCCAGCAGGAAATGGTCCTCGCCACCGGCGCCGTCGAGGCGATGGTCGTCGACGTCCAGTGCGTCATGCAGTCGGTGGCCCAGGTCGCCAAGAATTTTCACACCGAGATTATCACTACCAACTACCGGGCCAAGATGCCGGACGCTGTGCATATCCAGTTTGAGGAAGAAGATGCCATGGGCAGCGCCAAGGAGATCCTCAAGAAGGCCATCGCCAATTACAAGAAACGCAGCCCTAATGCCTTCATCCCCGTCGGGAACAAGCTCGATGTGGTGGTCGGCTTCAGCCACGAGACCATCAATTACATGCTCGGCGGCAGTTTCCGGGCCAGCTATCGGCCCTTGAACGACAATATCATCAATGGCCGGATTCGCGGGGTGGCGGCGATCGTCGGTTGCGACAACTACAAATACTCGGATGACGCCCATGAGATCATCGCCCGGGAGCTGATCAGGAACAATATCCTGGTCCTGGCCACCGGCTGCGCGGCCACCTCCCTCGGCAAGGCTGGACTGCTGCGGCCCGAGGCCGCCGAGTTCTGCGGTAAAAGCCTGGCCGAAGTCTGCGAGACCGTCGGCATGCCACCGGTTCTGCACATGGGTTCCTGCGTCGATAACAGCCGAATCCTGATCGCGGCCACCGAAATGGTCAGGGAAGGCGGGCTGGGCGAGGACATTTCCGACCTGCCCGCCATCGGCACCGCCCCCCTCTACATGAGTGAAAAGGCGGTGGCCATCGGCCAGTATTTCGTGGCCAGCGGCGCCCAGGTCGTCTTTCAGAGTCTGGCGATCAGCGGCGCCAAGGAGTTCGACAAGTACATGACCGAGGGCATGATGGAGACCTACGGCGCCCTCTGGAATATCGCCGAGGACCCCAAGGAAATCGTCCGGATCATGATCGAGAAGATCGAGCAGAAACGCGAGGCCCTCGGGATCAACAAGAAGTCCGAGAGGGTCCTTTTCGACATGGATATGCGACGCGATCTCGGCAGCGGCGCCGGCGTTGGCGATGTCGGCTGCACCGGACCGCAGCACAATTCGTAATCGGCAAAACTGTTGATTGATGAGTTCGCAAAAAGTCTTCTGGATGGCTAAGCAAAAATCGCCAGATCCAAGGCGCGAATTTCGAGGAATGAAGCGTACTTCAGTACGCTGCAACGACGAGACAATTTGCAGCAACGCAGGAGCTGGCGATTTTTGCGATGCCATCATTATTAATTGAATTTAAGGATAAGAATATCAGATGAAATCGGGTAGCCGTCTAGAACGGATTCTAAATTCAGGTGGTTTTGCCGTGACCGGCGAACTTGGGCCGCCGAAGAGTGGTGATCCGGAAGTTGTTCAAGAGAAGGCGCGTCTTCTGAAGGGCAATGTCGATGCCGTCAACATAACCGACTGCCAGACTGCCATTGTCAGGATGTCCAGCATCGCGGCCGGACTGATCACCCTGTCCGAAGGGGTCGAACCGGTAATCCAGATGACCTGCCGGGACCGGAATCGGATCGGCATGCAGAGCGACATTCTGGGCGCCGCCGCCCTGGGGCTCAAGAACCTGCTCTGCCTGACCGGCGATCACCAGAAATTCGGCAACCATCCCGGCGCCAAGGGGGTCTTCGACATGGACTCCATCCAGCTTTTGGGGATGGTCAGGGATATGCGGGACGAGAAGAAGTTTCAGTGCGGCGAGGCCATCAAGGCCGACGAGCCCCGGATGTTTCTGGGCGCCGCCGCCAATCCCTTTGCCGAACCGGCCGATTACCGGGCCGCCCGCCTGGGCAAGAAGGTTGCCAACGGCGCCGATTTCATCCAGACCCAGATCGTCTACAACGTCGATAAATTCAAGCGCTTCATGAAGATGGTCCGGGATCTCGGCCTTGACGAGAAGGTTTACATCCTCGCCGGAGTCACCCCGCCCCGGTCGATCGGCATGGCCCGCTACATGAAGAATTTCGTACCCGGCATGGATGTGCCGGACGAGGTTATCGACCGGCTCAGGAGTGCCGCCGACAAGGAAGACGAGGGCATCAATATCTGCGTCGACATCATCAACCAGGTCAAGGCGATCAAGGGGATCTCCGGAGTTCATATCATGGCGATCGAGTGGGAGAGCGCGGTGCCCGAGATCGTCAAACGGGCCGGCCTCGCCGACCGTCCGCGGTTTGACGATGATGTCGCGATGGTCAGCCCGCCCCGTCATAAGGAAATAGTACTCGGTGAGGCGAAAACCGCCGAACCAGCCGAAGACCGGGATGAAATTATCGCGGCGGCCAGGGCGGAGGCGGAGAGGTTGATCGCCGAGGCCGGGCGGGAGATCGCCGGAATGCGGGCCCAGGCCGCCTCGGCCGCCGTCCCGACAACCGCTGTCCAAGAAAGTATTGAATCAGATGATGCAGGAGAACACGCAATGAACGAAAGAGAACGCCAGATGGCTCTTGAAACGGTCCGGACCGGCCTTGCCGCCCTTAAAAAGTCTTTCGGGCTGTCCAATGACCAGTTTGAGGCCTTGGTTAAATTTGCCACGACCGAAGCTATTTTAATGAAGGAACCGTCAACCGGTGCGGCCGCGTCTTCCGCCCCGTCAGCGCCTGTTGTTCCTGCCAAATCAGCCGCTCCCGTGGAGTCCGCCCCGGCTCCGGCCGCCCCCGCGGTCGATACTGCCAAGGAAGAGCAGGCCAAGGCTGCGGCCGAGGCCGCCAGAAAGGTAGAACTCGAAAAGAAGGCGGCGGAGGAAGCCACCCTGAAAGCCGAGCTGGAGAAAAAGGCGGCCGCCGAAAGTGCCGCCAAGGAAGAGGGTGCTAAAAAGGCGGCCGTGGCTCCCAAGGCCGAGACTCCCGCACCCAAGAAAGGCAAGGCTAGCGCGGTAACCGGCGCAACCACCCTGGCTCATGAAGAAACTCCCCTGGCCGAGCGTTCCACCAGGGTGGCCAATGATAACTACAAGATCAACTACACCGGCAAGATCAGGGAAATTGTCCTCGGCAGCGGCGATCATACCGTCAAGGTCGGCGGCACCGACACCATGCCCTTTCAGCTCTATGAAGGACACATGCCGAACAAGCCGCTGATCGCCATGGATATTCTCGATTACGAACCCGACGAGTGGCCCGAGACCCTGACCAGGCATTTTGCCGGGGTGATGGACAATCCGCTGAACTGGGCCCGTAAATGCATCGACGATTATCAGGCCGAAGCCATCTGCCTGTCGCTGATGAGCACCGATCCCAACGGCATGAACCGCTCCGCCGCTGATGCCGCCAAAATCGCCGCCGAGGTCGTCAACAATATCGAGGTGCCCCTGATTCTCTGGGGCTGCGGCAACAGCGATAAGGACACCGAAACCCTGCGGGAGATTACTTCCATGGTCGGCGACAAGAAGGTTTGTCTGGCGCCGCTGTCCGACGCGAACTATCGCTCGATCGGCGCGACCGCCATGGCCTTCCAGCATCCGATGGTCGCCGCTTCGCCCATCGACGTGAATCTGGCCAAACAGTTGAATATCCTTCTCGAAAATCTCGGCGTCCCCCTTGATACGGTCCTGATCGATCCGTCCATCGGCGCCCTCGGTTACGGTATTGAGTATACCTATTCGGTTATGGAGCGGATTCGGCTGGCGGCAATGACCCAGCAGGATGAGAAACTGCAGGTACCGTTCATCTGCAATCTCGGCCGCGAGGTCTGGAAGGCCAAGGAAACCAAATTGCCGACCGACGAGCTGCTCGGTGATCAGGAGCGGCGCGGCGTTCTGATGGAAGCGATGACCGCTTCATGCATGCTGATTGCCGGCGGCGAGGTTCTGGTCATGCGGCATCCCCAGGCCATTGCGCTCACCAAGGCCCTGATTAACGGACTTGTCGATTAATAGATTCGCGTGCAAGCCGGTTTTTAGCATCGCAAACGCCCAAATCATAAAATAGCAGGAGTTTAAAAATGTCCAAGATTATCTGTTCAGCCGCCATAAGGGGCGCTCACAAGATTATCGATATGGCCGAGGAGCAGTTCGAAGAAGCCATCAAGAAATACGGCCCGGAACAGGAAGTCGGTTTTCCTAATACCGCCTACTTTTTGCCCGTCATCTATTCAATGCTGGGCGCCAAGGTTGTCAATCTGGGCGACATGAAGGATATTTTCCGGGAAACCCGCAAATTGCTGCCGCCCCTGGTGACCGACAATCTCTGGCTGCCCTACCTGGCTCCGGCTCTGGACGCCGGGATGGCGACTTTTTTCGCCGAGGAGATGTATGAAGCGATCCGTTATCTCGATGCTCCTGAATTTTATACCAAAACGGAAGATCCCACTTCGGAAAACCTCTGGCTCGGGGCCGCCGACGATGTAATCTTCCGGAAGAGGGGGGTTGAGTTTGTCGACGGCACCGCGCCCGGTTTCGCCGCCATCATGGGGGCGCCGCCCAATAAGGAAATCGCCAGCAAGATCGCCCTGGAACTTCAGGAGAAGAACCTCTACATTTTCATGCACGATGAAACCGGCGGGGTCAGGATGCCCGAGCAGCTGGTTGACAGCGACGTCCAGGTCGGCTGGGGTACCCGGCTGGTGCCCTTCGGTCCGACCTACACCTCGGCGGTTTTCGCCATCGGATTCGCCTGCCGGGTGGCCATGGCCTTCGGCGGGATCAAGCCGGGCGATTACCGGGGCAATCTGATCTACAACAAGAACCGGACTTTCGCCTTCGTCATGGCTTTCGGGCCGGTCTCCGACGAATGGTACGCCAACGCGGCCGGCGCGATCAACTGGGGCTTTCCGACCATTTCGGACTACGATATCCCCGAAGTCCTGCCCACCGGGATCTGCACCTACGAGCACGTGGTCAGCAATATTCCCCACGACGAGATCGTCCAGAAGGCCATCGAGGTCCGCGGCCTGAAGGTCAATATCACCAAGATCGATATCCCGATGTCCTTCGGCCCCGCCTTCGAGGGCGAGCGGATCCGCAAGGACGATCTGTTCATGGAATGCGGCGGCGGCCGGACCAATGGCGTCGAGGTCCTGATCTCCAAGGAACTCGATGAGATCGAGGACGGTCTGGTTACGGTCGAAGGACCCGATATCAAGGACATCAAGGAAGGCCAGAATCTGCCCCTGGCCATTCTGGTCGAAGTGGCCGGCCGCGAGATGCAGTCCGATTTCGAGCCGATTCTCGAACGCCAGTTCCATCACCTGATCAACTATATCCAGGGCATCATGCACATGGGCCAGCGTAATATCATGTGGGTCCGGATCGGCAAGGCCGCGGTCGAGAAGGGCTTTTCCTTCGAGCACTTCGGCCGGGTCCTGCACGGCAAGCTCCACCAGGAATTCGGGGCGATTGTCGACAAGATCCAGGTCAAGATCTATACCACCGACGACAAGGTCCAGGAGGTCACGGAGCTGGCCCGCAACGTCTACGAGGAGCGCGACAAACGTCTGGGCAGCATGACCGACGAAACCGAGGAAGTGTTCTACAGCTGCACCCTCTGCCAGTCGTTCGCGCCGAGCCATGTCTGCATCATCACCCCGGAACGGATCGGCATGTGCGGTGCCTATAACTGGCTGGACGGCAAGGCCTCCTACCAGATCAACCCGACCGGGCCCAATCAGCCGATCGAAAAGGGCGAATGTCTCGACGAAACCCTGGGCGTCTTCAAGGGCATCAACGATTTCGTTTCCCAGGCCTCTCGGGGCGCGGTCACCGATCTGTCCTGCTACTCGCTGATGACCGATCCGATGACCGCCTGCGGCTGTTTCGAGGCGATTGCCGCCATGCTGCCCCAGTGCAACGGCATCATGGTGGTCAATCGCGATTACATGGGAATGACCCCGAGCGGTATGAAGTTCACCACCCTGGCCGGTATGGCCGGCGGCGGCGCCCAGACCCCGGGATTCATGGGGGTCAGCAAGCATTATATGACCAGCCGCAAGCTGTTCATGGCCGAAGGCGGGCTGGAACGGGTGGTCTGGCTGCCCAAATCGATGAAGGACGAGATTGCCGACAAGCTCAAGGAGTGTTGCGCGGAGATCGGCAAACCGGAACTCTTCGACATGATCGCCACCGAGGAAAACGGCACCACCGAGGAAGAGATCCTCAAGTTCCTCCAGGAAAAAGGCCATCCCGCCCTGGCCATGGAAGCTGTCGTTTAACATAATTAATTAAACAATTTTTCAAGTTTACATATGATGGAGGAATAGAAAGATGGCTTTAACCGGAATACAGATCCTCAAAATGCTCCCCAAGAAAAACTGCGGGGAGTGTGCGATTCCGACCTGTCTCGCTTTCGCCATGAAGGTAGCCGCCGGCCAGTCCGAGATCGGCGAATGCCCTTATGTCAGCGACGAGGTCAAGGAGCAGATCGGCGAGGCGTCGGCGCCTCCGATCAGGACGGTTAAAATCGGCAGCGGCGAAGATCTCTTCACCATGGGCGGCGAGACCTGCCTCTACCGCCATGAAAAAAGGTTCGAGAACCAGACCGGTCTCGGCGTTCTGGTTACCACCGAAATGGCGGACGCCGATGTCGACGGCCGGATCGAGCGCTTTAAGTCCCTGCGCTACGACCGGGTCGGCGTCGAAATGAAGGCCGACCTGATCGCGGTCAAGGATGCCAAATCGGATGAAGCCTCCTTTGTCGCCCTGACCAAGAAAGTTCTGGACGGCGCCCCGGATGCCAAGCTGATATTGATCAGCGACAGTGTCGCCAACCTGACCGCCGCGGCAAAGGCCTGCGGCGACCGGAAGCCGCTGCTCTACGGCGCGACCCTCGATAACGCCTCCGAGATGGCCGGGGCCGCTAAAGAGACCGGCTGTGTCCTCGGAGTTAAAGGCGCCAATCTTGACAATACCGTCGAGATCGCCGAAAAACTCCTTGGTGAAGGGCTGAAGGATCTGGCCATCGATACCGGCGCCCGCACCATCCGCGCCTCCCTTGAGGACAACATCGTGGCCCGCAAGGCGGCGGTTACCAAGAAATTCAAGCCCCTCGGCTTTCCGACCATCAATTTCCCCTGCGAAATGACCGACGATCCGCTGATGGAGACAATGATCGCCTCGGTGTTGATCGCCAAGTATGCCGGTATCGTTATTCTTTCCGACTTGCAGGGCGACACCCTGTTCCCGCTGTTTCTGGAGAGGCTCAACATCTTTACCGATCCCCAGCGCCCGATGGTGGTTGAGGAGGATGTCTACCCGGTTAACGGTCCGGACGAAAATTCGCCGGTGGTCATTACCTGCAACTTCTCGCTTACCTACTTCATTGTTTCCGGCGAGATCGAGGGCAGCAAGGTGCCGACCTGGTTGCTGATCAAGGATACCGAAGGCCTTTCGGTTCTTACCGCCTGGGCGGCCGGCAAATTCGGCGCCGATATGATCGCCCAGTTTATGAAAAAATCGGCTATCGCCGACAAGGTCAAGCACCGCGATCTGATCATCCCCGGTTATCTGGCCTCGATGAAAGGCGAGCTGGAAGAGGAGCTGCCGGGCTGGACCATTATCATCGGTCCCCGGGAAGCCGGGCATCTGCCCGCCTTTTTGAAGGAATGGAAACCGGCCGGTTGAGCACTCCCAGTTTTGCCGGCATCATCTCGGTACTTCGAGCGGCCCGGCCACCATTCAGCGGCAGCGCCGGATCCGGAAAAGTCAATAATCAACCGGCAGAGTTGCCTGTTTCTAATCGCGGAATTATTTTGAAAGATTGACAATGAATATTGAAATTAACGGCACCAGCATAGTCGCGGAAGAGGGGATAACCATCCTGGCTGCCGCCGGCCGCGCGAAAATATACATCCCGACCCTGTGCAGCGTTAAGGGGAAGAACTCCGAAGTTCCCTGCGAACTTTGCTGTGTCGAGGTTGCCGGCCGTGAAGGTCTGGTCCGGGCCTGCGAGACTCCCATCGAGGAGGGCATGGCGATCGCCACCGATTCGGCCACGATTACCAGGCATCGCCAGGAAAGACTGGCGGTCCTTGCCGAAACCCATTTCGGAGACTGCAAGGCCCCTTGTAATCTGACCTGCCCCGGTCAGATTAATGTCCAGGGCTATATCGCCCATGTCGCCAAGGGAGAATACGAGGAAGCGGTCCGTTTAATCATGGAACGGAACCCTTTCCCGTTTTCGGTGGGCAGGGTCTGTCCCCGTTTCTGCGAAACCAGATGCCGGCGGATTCTGGTCGATGAACCCGTCTCCATTAATCACCTCAAGAGATTTGTCGCCGACTGGTGTATGACCAACAAGATCGATCTCAAGATCGGTCGCGACAAGCCGACCGGCAAGAAAATCGCCGTGATCGGCGGCGGGCCGGCCGGGCTGACCGCCGCTTATTATCTGTCGCGCAAGGGTCATGATGTTACGGTCTTCGAGGCCGCCCCTAAACTCGGCGGCATGCTCCGCTACGGACTGCCCGAGTATAAAATCCCCAAGGATATTCTCGATTACGAGATCTCGACGATTCTGCGGACCGGCATCTCGGTCAAGCTTAATCAACGCTGGGGCGTCGATTTCAATCTCCAGAATCTGCGGGATCAGGGTTATGACGCCACCCTGATAACCATCGGCGCGCCCGTCCACGAACCCCTGGAAATCCCCGGCTCCTCTTTACACAATGTCCTGCCGGCCATCAAATTTCTCAAGGCCGTCAATACCGGCAAGGGTATCGATTACGGCCGGCGGGCCGCGGTAATCGGCGGCAACAACATCGCCATGGAAACGGCCCGCTCGCTGATCAGAGCCGGGGTGGAAACCGTCACGGTGATCTATCCGCGCACCAAGACCGAAATGGCGGCCAATCAGCGTAATATCCGCGAGGCGGAAAAAGAAGGGGTCCAGTTTTTGGTAATGGCCTCGCCGGTCCAGATTTCACCGGCCGATAGCGGCCTCGATGTCGAGCTGATGCGGATGAAACTCGGAGAACCGGACGAGAAGGGAGTCCGGAATCCCGAAGCGATTCCAGGTTCGTCCAACATTATCCAGGTTGATACGTTTATCCACTCCCTGGGCCAGAAGGCCTTCGATAACGCCGGCTTCAGGGCCGGTTCCCTTGAAGAGTCCCTTGAGTTGACCCCGACCAACAACATCAAGGCCAATC
>JARGFN010000226.1 GCA_029210665.1 Desulfobulbales bacterium | reverse complement strand
AGTGCGAGAATTTTTTCTTGGGTAGTTTCTTGGGCAGTTCTCGCAACTCCCTCCCCAGATCCGGCTTGGCCAGCCGCGAATGCGAACACCATCCACAAGTCGGTCGCTTCATATTTTACCTCCGACCCTTTTCTCCGACCTCTTTCTCCGACCTTTTCTCTCAAGATGCGCCCTGCTTTTTTCTCCCCAAATGAAGCGATCAGGTATGTCATGACGAATCCCGCTTAACAAGCGCACGGAATTCCGGAATGATCCGCCGCATGTATTCGTCAAAGAGCGGAACGGTAAAGGCCATGTCGCCATGGGCGGGACTGTAAATCATCCCCTTCTTGATGAGATTGGCGCGAACCGGGCCGAGGGTAGTGATTTTGGTGCCGAGAACATCGGCGATATCCGCTGTCCGATAGGGGCCGACACCGAGCTGCGCCATGGCGCGCAGGTAAGTCTTTTCCCGCGGGGTCAGACGATTGAAGCGCACCCTGAAAAAATTCTCGTCAAGGCGTTGTTCAACCAAGGCCGTTGTCTCCTCCACGATCCGCCTCGTGATGGGTGAGGCTTCGGCATGGTTCCACGCCTGGTAGCCCCATTCCTGGAGAAAGTAAGGATACCCTTGGGTCAATCGGAAAATTTCCTGAATGGCTGCCGCTTCGATTGCTTCACCGGCTGCGGCAATCGGGTCATGGATGGCCTTGGTGGCCTCCGGTGCGGACAAGGGGCCGATGTCCGGGAAGTCGAAAAGCCGTTCCGCGTAGGATTTCGATTCACCGGCCAATCCGGGCAGGACCGGCAGGCCGGCCCCGATCAGCGCCAGGGGCAGTTGGCGCTGTTGCATCTTATGCATGGCCATAATCAGGGCGCTTAGTTCCGGTGAGCTGAAATATTGAATCTCGTCGATCAGGAGGGCCACGGCCACCCCGCGCTCTTCCGCCGCTTCGGCCACGGCGGTAAAAAGGTTGGGAAGGTCGACTTCCAGGTCGCCGCTGTCGGCCGCGCCCTGTTCCGGATCGATATCGATGCCGAACTCGACCTCGCCGACGGTGAGCTTGATGCCGCTGATAAAGCTTTTCAGCACGGCAATGCCGCGACGGGCCTTGTTGCCTGCTCCGGCAAGCCGATCCAGATCGAACAACAACCGGCGCAGATGCGGGATAAGGAGGACCGCCAGGGACTTGTTCTCATGGGCCTCGACCAGAATCGTCCGGAACCCGCCGGCGAGTGCCATCCTCTCCATCTCGTTAAGCAGCACCGTCTTGCCGACCCCGCGGAGTCCGGTCAATAGCAGGCTCTTCTCCGGGCGCTTCGCCCGTATCCGGCCGAAGAGCACCCGAGCTTGTTCCAGAATGGCATCACGACCTGCCAGCTCCGGCGGCGGCGAGCCCGCCCCGGGAGAAAATGGGTTTCGGATCCTATCCATGAGAGCACCTTTATCGATTTATTTGTACTTATACGCTCGCAGCCGTATAAATGCAAATAAATTCCTATAACCTTCTTTTCGGCATGCCATCGGTAATTTCCGGCACTTAAAGGGCTGCTAGTCCAAAGGCTTGGCAAGGATAGTTTCCGCCGCCCAGGCTCAGTTCCTACATAAGGCGAATTCGGCCGGTCAAGAGTTCCTGCATCATGCCCTGCTTGATCCGGCGGGCTTTGGCCAGCTTTTTTCCCAGGGCGGCGATCTCGGCATCCATGTCGGAAAGGATGGCGGCGATTGCGGTTTGTTCGACCTTCTCAGCAGGTAGCTTCACCTCAAATAAGGCGAGTTGGGTCTTGCCGATTTCCAGAAACGTGCTGCCTCCGCACAGGCTGATAAAGCCTTGCTTTTGCATAACTAGCAGATAATAGAGAAACTCCACATCGACATCGTCAAACGGAATAAAGTTCTTGAATCCCTGATTCGTGGAAACTGGGACTGTATTGATCGCACACTCCCCGATAGTGGCTCTTGAGGTCATTACAATTGAGTTGGCAGGAATCATCTCGGCTGAGCTGCCTTTCAAGCCTTGCAGTGAAATCTTGCGGCTTGTCCCGTCGAGGTATTTGAATCCACTCAATCCAGTGATGTCGGTGGGGGTGCACCAGAGGATATCGCCATCCCAAAAATGTGGTTGTGTCGTGCTTGGCGTTCCGCCACTTTGAATATTCGCCAGCTCTCCCAGCCGCTTTACCTCCCACTCCCCGCTGAAGCCCGGCAACCGTTTCTGGCCGGTAAGCAATTCCTGCATGGCGCTTTGTTTGAGGTGGCGTTTTTTGGTGATGAGCTGCTCCAGGGATTCGATTAGTCCATCCGCATCGGAGAGCGCCCCGGCAATGGCTTCCTGCTCGGCTTTGGTAGGCGGGAGGGGGATATCGAATTTACGAATTCGGGTGAGAGCCAGTTTTGGCTGTGCTCCTACCGTTCGTATCGAATCAATCGTGTTCTGAATCAACGGCGACATCAAAAGATGTATAAGATAATTCTGGGAACAGGAAATATTCGTTAGTCTATCCGCGTTTTCGGTCAGATTAGCACCATCTATATTAGGTGGTATCTTGCCGACGATGCCAATGGTTCCAGCAACCGAAATGAAAATGTCCTCTTTGAATATCCGATAACGCTTAATTGCCGGAAACACATCGGCTGGGACAAACTTAATATCAGAAAGCAAGACTGTACCAGGCCGCATGTCAGTCACCCTTATGTACGGGAAGG
>JARGFN010000225.1 GCA_029210665.1 Desulfobulbales bacterium | reverse complement strand
TTGCTCCTTCGGCATACCACATGTATGGCCTCAGTCGCAAAAAGACACTACTCCTGGTATATCGAAGTTTTTGCTTAGCAATCCCGAGACTTTTTGCGAACTCGTCATAAGTGAGTGAGATGAACAATTGTCTGGTTACAGGCGCCGGCGGCTTTGTCGGCCGGGAGTTGTGCCGACTTCTCCGTCAGGACGGGGCGGTGAAAATCAAGGCGGTCTCCCGCCGTTCGACCGAGGGTCCCTGGGACAGCCATTGCCGCTGGGATTTTGAAAACGGCGTCTTGCCCGCCGCGGAGCTGACCGGAATTGACACGGTTTTTCATCTGGCCGGCATCGCCCATGACTTCCGCTCCGGCGCGGAAATTGATTCTTTATACAAAAAAGTAAATACCGAAGCCACTGTCGATCTCGCCGGGCTTGCCGCCCGGCAAGGGGTCAGGCGCTTCGTTTTCGCGAGCAGCGTCAAGGCCGGCGGCGCCCCGCCCGAAGGGGTTTGCGCCGACGAGGAATACCAGGGCGAACCCGAGGGGATATACGGCCGGAGCAAGCGGGCCGCCGAGCTGGGAATACTGGAGATCGGCCGGCAAACGGGGATGCATGTCTCGATAATCCGGCCCGCCCTGGTTTACGGGCCGGGGGTCAAGGGCAATCTCGGCATGATGCTGCGCGGCATCGCAAAGGGCTGGTTTCCGCCTCTTCCCGAAACCGGCAATATCCGGACCATGGTCCATGTCGAGGATCTGGCAAGGGCTCTGGTCATGGCCGCCGAAAAAGAGGCGGCCGTCGGCGAGATCTTTATCGTCACCGATGGCGGACACTACTCGTCAAGGCAGATATTCAATGAAATGTGTTTGGCGGCGGGCAGGGAAATTCCCCGGTGGTCCGTCCCCGCAATATTTTTTTGGATCCTGGCCCGGATCGGCGATCTGACCGGGCGATTTGTCCGTGTACCCTTTGACGGCTATCGTTATGCCAAGATGTTCGGCAATGACTGCTACACCTCCGCCCGGATTGAAACCCGCCTGAACTTTAAACCGGAAAAAACTCTGAAGGACGCTCTGCCGGCAATGGTTCGCCTTACTCAAAAATAGCTTGCCCGGGGCCAAGCGCCGGTGGTCTCGGTTTGAGTGGTCTTTTTCTTGACAATTTACAGCGTCTTTGTAAATTGAAAATATGATATGCGATATGCAAAGATATGTCCGTCGCGACGCCGAAGAGGAACTTGCTCAATCTTTACGATCTTTTCCGGTCACGGCCCTGCTGGGTCCTCGCCAGTGTGGCAAATCGACTCTTGCCCGTCGCCTGGTCGCTGACCGCGCGGATACGCTTTTTCTGGACCTGGAGCGTCCTTCCGACTTGCGGAAACTTGATGATCCGGAGTTTTTCTTTCATACCCAGCGGGAAAAACTGATCTGCCTCGATGAAGTGCAACGCGGCCCGGAACTTTTTCCCCTTCTCAGGGTAATGGTGGATGCGGACCGCCGACCCGGCAGGTTCCTGCTGTTGGGTTCCGCCTCCCAGGAACTAATCAGACAAAGCTCGGAAACCCTGGCCGGTCGTATTCATTATGTGGAGTTGACGCCGCTCACCTATTCGGAACTCATTGCCGATGATGCCCAGCATTACCAGGAGCCTCTCGGGCCTTGGAATCGCGGCGGTTTTCCCGATTCGGTGCTGGCTCGATCGGATCAAGCAAGCCTGACTTGGCGGATGGATTTTATCCGCACCTTTCTCGAACGCGATATTCCGCAGTTCGGATTCAAGGTCCCCGCCCGGACCATGCGCCGGTTCTGGACCATGCTGGCCCATTATCACGGTCAGACGCTGAATGCCTCTAAGTTGGGACAGGCCCTTGATGTGAGCCACCCGACGATTCGTTCATACCTGGATATTCTGGAACAGACCTATATGGTTCGGGCCTTGCCGCCCGTGATGGTGAATACCAAGAAAAGGCTGGTGAAATCACCCAAAGTCTACCTTCGAGATTCCGGTATTCTGCATGCTTTGCTGGAGATCGCCGAACTGGACGGTCTGCTGGGTCATCCGGTGGTCGGGGCATCGTGGGAGGGGTTTTGTATAGAGCAGATAACCGCAAGGATGCGGGGCTGGCGCGCCGGTTTTTATCGCACTTCCTCCGGGGAAGAGATGGACCTTGTTCTGGAACGGGGCCGTAAGAGGTTGGTTTTCGAATTCAAGGCCTCGATGTCGCCGAGGGTTTCCCGGGGATTTCCCGGCACCCTGGAGGTGTTACGGCCGGATCGGGCCTGGATAATCGGCCTTGTTAACGAGCCCTATCCGTTGCGCATCGGGGCAGTGGTGGCCAATTTACGCACGGTGCTTGAGGATTTGAGCGATCTGGACTGAAAGCAGTCGGGCTTTTCATTGATCTTGGTTGCAGGGTCCGGATATTGTTCGGTTGTAAGTTGTCTTCTGGCGACGAGGGCTGCCTCGCGGATAACGCAGGTTTTGCATGAAAAGACTCTTTGATCTTATTCTGGCCGTTTTGGCCGCACTGATTCTGGCGCTGCCGCTTGTCCTGGTGGCCCTGCTGGTCAAGCTGACGTCTAAAGGGCCGGTTTTGTATTGGTCCGAGCGGGTGGGACGCAATAACCAAATTTTCAGGATGCCCAAGTTCCGCAGCATGCGGGTGGGCACCCCGGCGGTGGCGACGCATCTGCTCGCCGATCCG
>JARGFN010000224.1 GCA_029210665.1 Desulfobulbales bacterium | reverse complement strand
CATGTTCTCCCGATAAAATCCATCTGTCATACCTACGGTTCATCCCCACGGGTGTGGGGAACATTGCCGACGAAGTAATCGAGATCACCGCCACCTCCGGTTCATCCCCACGGGTGTGGGGAACATTACTTCTTCTAATCCCTTGAAATCATATTCAATTTCCAAAGAGCAAAAATGTACCGGCATTTTCCGGCATTATTCCTATCCTCAAAAGGTCACATTTCTCCCCCCGGTTTCGGGATAAAAGACACAAGTTTCACACCCTCCATCTCCAATGGAATTCGCCGGTTTTTCCCAAGGGTCAGAAAGTCGAATCCTGATTCGGTATTGGTTGACCAGACGACTACCGCGTTTCCGTCACCGATTCCCTCGGAAACTTGATTCCAAATCATCTCTCGGACCCGGCGGGAGTATTTCCCGACGTAAACCCCGGCCCTGACCTCAAGGAGCCAGACGGCCAGCCGCCCCCGAAGCCTTGGAGGAATGTTTTCAACCACGATGACCATCATCGCCCATCTGCTCCTTGTTTGGAATTGCCACCGGGACCGCTTCCTCGTGGGCCTTGGGCGGCGTCAACTCTCCGGCCGCCAGGACCTGCTCAATGGTCGGGATTATTCGTTTCAACAATCCGCTTTGCCGAAAGATATCGCGACAAGCCAATCGGACATCCCGTTCGGGATTATGGGGCTTTCTTGCCGCGACGCGAAAAGCTACCGGCACCACGGTCTCAAACTTGAAGATATCGGCCACATCATAAACAAAGGATTGCGGTTTGCCGGTATGGATAAATCCCACTGCCGGGGCGTACCCCGCCGCCAGAATCGCTGCTTCGGAAACGCCGTACAAACAGGCGGTGGCCGAACTCAGACAGCGGTTGATGGTATCCCGCTCCCCCAATTTGTATGATCGCAATTACGCCTGGTCCAAGGTACTCGATACTGCCGAGCCAGGAGTTCATACATCTTCCTGACCCTGGCCCCCTCGATGCCGCGCAACTGCTGGACACTTCTTCTTTCCGGGGGTTTTTCCTTGAATCGCAGTTCGTACATCTTGCGAACAACCTTCAGCCGCGCGGTATCGTCCAAGGCAAGCTTGGCCTGAAACAACAAGCGGTCCGCCCTCGCCCCACCCGGTTGCCCGGAGGCATAGAGCCGGACCCCGGCCTCGCCGACCCAGACCAAAAGACAGCCAACCCGCGAGGCCAGGGTGACGGCGGCGTGGGAAACGCGGGTGCCCGGTTCCAGCATCAGGCAGGTAACCCCGCCCACGGGCACATGGGTGCGCACGCCGTTCTTATCCACCACCACAAAGGCGCCGTCGATCACATCGATCTGGCCCCGTTCGATAAAGAGAACGGAGAGCCGCTCCTTGACGGCAATAGGCTTCAATGAAGGCAGGATCGGTTCAGTCATCAGCGGCAACCTCCACTATTTTTTAGTCTTCAGGCGTTTCCTGCTTTCCGGCTCGGTGAGGTAGTTTTCCGTACTGACCACCCCTGTGCCGGTTTCGGTTTCCAGCTTTTCGCGGGCATCGCCGGCGATTTTCCCACCCTTCCTGGCCGCGACCTTGTTTTCCCCGAAACCCTGGGCGTCTTTCTTTTTGGCAATTTCCGTGGTGGCCGCCTCGCCCAGCATGGAGAAGATCAGTTCCAGATCGGTCATATGGTCGCGCAGGTTCTCCCGCGCCAGACCTTTCAGGTTTTTATATTCCGCAGGGGTAAGGCCGAAAGCTGCCTTGGAGATTTGCGAGGTGAGAATAGCATATTCCGGCTCGTCGCCCACGCCCCGCTTTTGCCACTCGTCGGTCAACTCGGCCCGAACGGCAATGCCCCGCATCCGCTTCTCGATCCAGGTCTCGGAATAGCCCTTGGCCCGGTAGAGGGCCTTGGTGCGTTTAGTTGCCAGTTCCGGGTTTTCAATTTCCTGCACCCGCTCGTAACCAACCTTGGCCAGCCAGCGCTTGAAGGGCTCGGCCTTGGGTGAGGGAATGGACTGGATAATGCGGAAAAGGCCTTCGGTATTGGCGCATAACATGCGCTGCTTACCTCCGGGGGTCTCAATGGCAAGGGTATGTACAATCTGTACCCACCCTTTACCAAGTTCCGGATCACGCTGTTTCATCCTCTGGATATATTGCTTTGGATCTTTTGAGTCGATCAACGCCAGCACTACATCCTCGACTACAAACCACCACTCGTTGTTATGCAGCGTCCGCCGGATTCCTTTGCCTTTGAAGACTACGAGTTTGTCTGTCATGTCTCTTTTCGACCTCCGTCATCAAGTTTTTTGACCCGACGATCTTCGGTAAGCAATCGCATCTGTTGGATGGCGATGGCGTTCAGCTTTTGTAATCGGTCTTTCTGGTCCATGCCTTCGTTGATGAAGAGTGCATTAAAACTCTCCAGATTGGAAAGGCAGACAAGTTGAGCACCGTTGGCATAATCCCTGATGTTGCCTTTCTTGCCGGGATTTAGCTCCCGCCACTCCTTCGCGGTCATGCCGAAGAGGGCGATGTTCAAAACGTCTGCCTCGCTGGCATAGATATGACTGAGATGTCGCCCCGTGACTTCGGGCGGGATCAGGTTTTCCTTGATGGCATCAGTATGGATGCGATAGTTGATCCTGGCCAAGTTCCTTTTGATATCCCAGCCAAGCTGTCGATGCTCTTCCTCCTTGAGGCGCTGGAATTCCTTAATCAGGTATAACT
>JARGFN010000222.1 GCA_029210665.1 Desulfobulbales bacterium | reverse complement strand
CCGATGGTACTGCACGGGCGACTGTGTGGGAGAGTAGGTCGCCGCCGATTTTTTCCTCAATGCCTCCATCCCTAAACGGGTGGCGGCATTTTTTTTGGTGCGGTGTTGTTTCTCACCATCAGATGAAAATTTCGCCGGATGATTACTGCAGGTAGCAGTTGCCGTCCCTGACCTCGATGGTCCGGCTCGCATAGCGGCAGGAGTCGGGGTTGTGGGTGACCATGATGATGGTCTGGCCCTCGCGGTTCAGCTGCTGGAGAAGCCGCATGATCTCCTCGGAGGTGGCGCTGTCCAGGTTGCCGGTCGGCTCGTCGGCCAGGAGGATCGGCGGGTTGTTGACAATCGCCCGGGCGATCGCCACCCTCTCCTGCTCGCCCCCGGAAAGCTGGTCTGGCAGCCGGTCACCCTTGTCGCCCAGACCGACCTTCTCCAGGACCGACATCGCCATCTCATCCTGCTTTCCGGCCCTGATCCCGGTAATGGCCATCGGCAGCTTGATATTCTCCAGGACGGTCAGATAAGTGATCAGCTGGAAGGACTGAAAGATTATGCCGATATACTCGCTTCTGAAATCGGCCCGCTGCTCGCTGCTCAACTGGTAGAGATCGAGGGCATCGACCAGCATCCGGCCCCGGCTCGGGTGGTTCAGGCCGCCCATGATCGAAAGCAGGGTCGATTTGCCGGAACCGGACTGGCCCATGATGCTGACGAACTCGCCGTCATCGATATGAAAATCCATATTGCGGATCGCCTGGACCACGGTGTCGCCGCTCCGGTAATCCTTGCCCAGATCTCTTACCTCGAAGAGGTGGTTTACATTTTCAACTGTTGCGGTAGCCATCTTTTTCTTGCTCCCGATTTTAGAGGGGTTCTTGTTTGACAATTATTCGTTTGTCACTCTCAATTACCAACCGTTCAGAAGTGCGGCAGGTTGCGGCAAGCAGGCTGGCGATGCGTATTTTTTCTACGTGAGCCGGAATGATCGCCGCAAAATGCCGTGCTGCTGGACGGTTGACCCTTAAAGGGCCCGGAGCGCCTCGCTGGGATCGAGCCGGCTGGCCTTCAGGGCCGGATAGAGACTGGCCAGAAGGCTCAGGGCCACGGCCAGCAGCACGGAGACCCCGCCCAGGGTGGTGTTGATCCCGGCGAAAACGCCGTCGGTGAGGACCATCGGCATGACCAGCCAGGCCACGCCGTTGCCGCCGAGGAAACCGAGGATGCCGCCGACCAGGCCGACCACCATGGCCTCAAGCAGGATAATCTGCATCACGTGGCCGCGCCGGAAACCGATGGCCCGGAAGATCCCGATCTCGCGGGTCCGCTCGTTGACCGAGCCCATCATGGTGATGAAGACCAGGAGCGAGCCGATAAAGACCACCAGGACCGCGATCCCGTAGCTGAACGATTTGAACATGTCGATCGACTGCATCTTGGACATTACCGCCTGTTTCAGAGCGGTGACCTTGGCCTCCGGGAATTTCTCGGCGATCTGCAGGACCATATCCGAGATCGGACAGCCCCGGCAGAAGGCGGAGATCTCTACCATCGAGACCCGGCCCTCCTTGCCGAGCACCTCCTGGGCCTCTCTCATACTGGCGATAATCACCCCGTCTTCGGCCCCGCCGGTCATCATCAGGATGGAGGCAACCGTAAAATCGCGGCCGTTCAGGGAGATCGAATCGCCGATCTTCAGCCCCAGGGTTTCGGCCGCCGAGGTCCCGAGCATCACTTCTTTTTCTTCAGGGACATCGCCCGTGAACTGCCACCAGGTCTTGAGCTGCAGTTCGTCGTTGAAGTTGGTGCCCATCAGGAGGACCTTGCGCCCTTCCGCTTCGACGCTGCCCAGGACCTTGGGGACCACGGCGCCGAGGTTCTGGCGGTTTTCGATCTCCCGGATCCGGCCGATGTTCTCCTCGGCGAAGTCGGCCGATTCGTAGCTGACCCCGCCGACCGTGATCCCTCCGTAGCTCAGGGAGAGATTGTCGCTCTTGGGGACCATGACGATATTGGCGCCGAACTGGTCGAGCCGGTCTTCAATGTCCCGGGACATTGATTCGGTGATCGACAGGAGGGTAACGATGGTGGCGATGCCGATGAACAGGCCGAGGACCAGGAAGATCATCTTGCCCTTGCGGCGCCGCAGGTTATTGAAGGATATGTTATGGAGTTTCAAATTCGGCCTCCTTCTCCAGAATAGTCATGCGCTCGCGGTGGCCGACCCGGTTTAGCAGCTCGGCCCTGATTCCGGCCCGGCCGAAGACAACCTTGAATTTTTCCGGACCGGTCTCGTTACGATCAAAAGTTACGACCAGCCGTCTGCCGTGGTTATCGGCGACCGCCTTCCTGACCCCGTCCAGGCCTTCGATCCCGGCGACGACTTCCTGCTCCCAGGTCTGGGACTGGGCCTGTTTGTAGATGGCGTCGTCAAGGTTTCTGGTGCTGAAATAGGAGATGATCCTCGGTACCGCGACCAATCCCAATCCCAGGATAATCACCACCGCCACCAGGGCGGCAGCGGCGCCGAAGCTCAAGCCCCGCCTGCGGACTCCGAGAACTTTCTCGCGCTTGGCGCGATATTTTTCCAAATCATATGCCATAATTATGCCTTCCATCCTGAATCCGTGACGGCTTAGCGGGGGATTTTGCTTTATCCGTTTGTTGTTACGTAAAATAATCGTTTTTTCACTGAGTCATCTCGATTCACTCCGCCGCCCTGCGGGG
>JARGFN010000221.1 GCA_029210665.1 Desulfobulbales bacterium | reverse complement strand
TCCTCGCCGCGAGCCTGGCGCGTCGAGGCCCTCCGGAAATATTGATCGAGTTCCGCCAGGGTGTAGGATCAGCCGTCTCCCTGATTGGCGATATATTCCTGGAGCATGGCCACCGTCGATTCCGCGCCGGATTCGTCGCGGTAGACAAAGGTGCCGGCCACCCGGGCAATTCCGGTGAAGCGGCTCTTCTCGGTGAGGAACAGGCCCATCTCCACATCCGGATTTTTACCCTCTTCGAGTTTGCGATAGAATTTGAGAATGAAGGATTCCCCAATGATGATCGAGGTGTTGCTCTGTTCGACCGCCAGTTTGCGTACCGTCGCGCAGGGGGTGTCCGATCCGGTTATCTTTTCGAATAAGGCGGTCGGCCGAGCCCGGAGGCTGCCGGCCTTGGCGCTGCGAAAGCTGCGGCCGTCACCGATGGCGCTGAAGAAAATGTCGCAGGAAGCCCGGTCCATCAGGGCGTCATAAAGGATTTCGTCGCCGCGCCGGGTTTTCAGGGCGGCGATCACGCTGTCGGGGATTTCCTCGGCCAGGCTCCGGGCCGGGTTACCTTCGGCGATCTTCATGGGCAGGACATAGGTCTCCTCTTCCCCCGTACCGTACTGGACCTTGAGAAAGGTGAGATAGAAGGAGGTGCCGAGCTTGCACCAGTCGATCAGCCGGCTGGTGGTGAGATCCATGGCCTTGCCCCGGTACCAGCGCTGCTCGGCGAGAAACGGCGGCAGAATGTCGCTGGCCAGGGAAAAGAGATATTCCTGCTGCAGGAGAGTATTCCATTTATCTTCTAGATTCAGTTGCGGCAGCTGCGGACGGGCGGCGGCGGCGCCCGCCCGCCCAGCCTTGATCGGTTCGGCCGGCGGTTCGAGTTTGAACCAGTAGAAGCTGTGGGGGCCCAGGGTGATGAAATAGGGCAGGTCGCCGATCGGCGGGAATTCGGTCCGGCCGATCATCTCCACCGGAATGCGGCCGTTGAATTCGGAGAGATCCAGTTCGGCCGGCTGCACGAAGCGGGAGAGATTGGCGATGACCAGGATTATTTCGCCCTTGTAGCGGCGGGTATAGGCGAGAATGGTCCGGTTGTCCGGTCTGAGAAATTCGAAGCTGCCCCGGCCGAAGGCCTTGTGCTGGCGGCGCAGGGCGATCATCCGCCGCATGAACTGCAGCATCGAGGAGGGATCGCGTTCCTGGGCCTCGACATTCAGCCCCTGCTAGCCGTAGGCCGGGTCCATGATCACCGGCAGATAAAGGCGGGCCGGATCGGCCCGGGAAAACCCGGCATTGCGGTCCAGGTTCCACTGCATGGGGGTGCGGACCCCGTCCCGGTCGCCGAGATAGATATTGTCGCCCATGCCCAGCTCATCGCCGTAATAGATTACCGGCGTTCCCGGCATGGAAAGGAGCAGGGAGTTCAAGAGTTCCATGCGGCGGCGGCTGTTGTCGACCAGGGGGCCCAGGCGCCGGCGGATCCCGACATTGAGGCGCATCCTGCTATCCCTGGCGTATTCCTGGTACATATAATCCCGTTCGGCGTCGGTGACCATTTCCAGGGTCAGTTCATCGTGATTGCGCAGGAAGATCGCCCATTGACATTGTACGGGGATGGCCGGAGTGCGGTCGATAATCTCGGTGATCGGACGCCGGTCCTCCTGGCGCAGGGCCATGAACATTCGCGGCATCAGCGGAAAATGATAGGCCATGTGGCACTCGTCGTTGTCGCCGAAATAGGGGAGGACGTCTTCCGGCCATTGATTGGCCTCGGCGATGAACATCCGCTCGGTGTAATGCTGGTCCAGGTGTTTACGGAACTGCTTGAGGACTTCATGGGTTTCCGGCAGGTTTTCATTGTTGGTGCCGTCCCTGACGCAGAGATAGGGAACCGCGTCGAGCCGCAGGCCGTCGATGCCCATGTCCAGCCAGTAGCGCATGATCTTGAGAATCGCCTTGACCACCTGGGGATTATTGTGATTCAGATCGGGCTGATGGGAAAAAAACCGGTGCCAGTAATAGGCCTTGGCCTCGGCATCCCAGGACCAGTTCGATGATTCGGTATCGGTGAAGATGATCCGGGTTTCCGGGAATCTGCTGTTGTCTTTGTTCCAGACGTAATATTTGCGGCGGGCCGAATTGGACTTGGCCCTTCTGGCCGCCTGGAACCAGGGATGCTGATCGGAGGTGTGATTGATCACCAGCTCGGTGATTACCCGGATCTGGCGGCGGTGCGCTTCCCGGATGAAAGCCCGGAAATCCCGCAGGGTTCCGTAGGATGGATGGATGCCCCGGTAGCTGGAAATATCGTAGCCGTCGTCCCGGAAAGGCGATGGGTAAAAGGGCAGGAGCCAGATGGCGGTTACCCAGAGTTGCTCGATGTAATCGAGTTTTTCGATCAGCCCCCGGAAATCGCCGGTGCCGTCGTCGTTACTGTCCTTGAAGGCCTTGACCGGCAATTCATAGATGATCGCATCCTTGTACCAGATGGGATCCTTTTTGGCGGTGGGCATAAAAGTCCTTTGTCACATGAAATAGTCGAAATCGTGTCCGATCCGCAGCCGCCGCCGCAGTAGGAAAATCTGGGCCGGGCTCCGGGCGGGGTCGAGCCGCACGTAATTCCTGCTGCCCTGCCACAGATAGCGGTTGTCGAAGATCAGGTCGTGGACCTGGAAAACCTCGTGTTCGCCGATGCCGTAAAGCTCCAGCGGCACCTCCAGCCAGCCCTCCTGGATGTTGTGGGGATCCAGGTTC
>JARGFN010000220.1 GCA_029210665.1 Desulfobulbales bacterium | reverse complement strand
AACCCGCGACTTCGACCTTGGCAAGGTCGCACTCTACCACTGAGTTATTCCCGCTTTCAGGCCTTAAGCCTTAAACAGGGTGCGAATATACCCGAATGCTTTTGATTATGTCAACAAAAAAAGCTAAATTACCCGGCATTCCAGCCGCTGAAAACAACAGACATCTTTTTAGAATTGTTACGGGAGTAATCCCCGGATAAACTCTTTGCGATAAAAACCTTTAATGGTATTATTTTGCCAGTAAAATATACCCCCGGGAGCAAGTTCATGACTATCGCTATCCTAACGGATCTCTTCCGGTTCGATCAACTGCCACAAATTATCAGTGGTCATCATATTATCGACAGGAGAAAATAATGAGTACCAACACGCCCCGGAAAAGCCGGATAGAGCGCGCCACCAGAGAAACCGACATCACCATATCACTGCGGATCGACGGCCGGGGCAAGGCCGATATCGAAACCGGCGTTCCTTTCATGGACCACATGCTCACCCTGTTCACGGTCCACGGCTTCTTTGATCTTACCATTAAAGCCAAGGGCGATACCGAGATCGACGACCACCATACCGTCGAGGATCTCGGCATCTGCCTGGGGCAGGCCTTCAAGGAGGCGCTCGGCAGTTTCGACGCCATCAAGCGTTACGGCAACAGCGCCGTCCCCATGGATGAAACCCTGGTCCGGACCACCTGCGACTTCTCGAACCGGCCCTATCTGCATTACGGCGCCGTGATCAAAGACCAGAAGGTCGGCAAGTTCGACACCCCCCTGGTCCAGGAATTCCTGCGGGCGCTGTGTCTCCACGCCGGCTTGACCCTTCATGTGGAAGTGGCCCACGGGGAAAACACCCATCACATTCTTGAGGCCATCTTTAAATCGCTGGGCCGCACCCTGGATATGGCCTCCTCGATCGAAACCCGGGTGGACGGTCCTTTGTCTTCCAAGGGATCTTTATAAATCCCGATCAATTCCGATGGGGTAGCCAAAAAGTCAAACAACCCTATCAGTCGGTTTCGCGGCTTTCCGAAATCTCATTACATTCGGTTATCGGCGAGACTTATAATTCTTTTGCAAGGAGCCACCAAGATGTCGAGAACGGTCCTGACCATCCTGCTAATCAGCCTTATCACGACCACGACCGGTATCAATGCGGCCGAAGACCCGGGCAACATCGTCGTCATGCCGGTCGAGTACCTTGACAAGTCACTGGAGGAAGGGGCCAGCGTAATGGAGGAGATTATCGCCGACTATTTCGCGAACAACCACTCGGTGCTGATCGTCTCCGAAGAGCAGCAGGGAGCCCTGGCCGGCGCGGATACCGGCAGCCGCTCGCAACTGGTCAGGACCGTAACCGAAAAAATGGCCGGCGATCAGGCCCTGATCCTGACCTTGCAGCGCTATCGGGAAAGGGCCGGCGACAATTACTCCGTAAAGGAACCGGCCTCCCTGGCTTTCGAATTCAAGCTGGTAAACGTCAAGGACGGCAAAACGGCCTGCAGCGGCAGCTTCGACGAAACCCAGGAGTCCCTCACCGACAACATCCTGAACTTTCCCCGGGCCTTCAGACGCGGTTTCAAGTGGATAACCGTAAGACAAATGGCCGGCGAAGCGGTTCGCGAGACCTTTGCCGCCTGCCCGGCCCTGCAAGGCAAACCCGGAAGATAACCACCCGCTATTCCCGGCATGAAAACAAGATATAGGCCCGCTACCTGACCCCGGATTTCTTGCGGCGGGCCGGACGGCCAAGCCGTCCGACAAAACGGCTTATCACCTCGTAATACATCGGGCCGGTGACCTGAAGGATGTTATTGTGGTCGGCGCCGGGGATCATCTGCAGCTCCTTGCCGGCCGCGCCGCACTCGGCATGCAGATCGGCCGCCTCGCTGATCGGAATGATCTGATCGTGCTGGGCGTGGAGGATCAGCACCGGTTTGGTAATGACCCTGATCTTGGAGAGATTCCCGAACCCGGCCGCCTCGGTTATCCCCAGTGAGTCGACATCGATTCCCAAGGCGCGCAGGACCGGCCGGGTATTGGCGAAACCGCTTTCGATAATCGCGCCGGCCAGATCGTTTTGGCGGAAAGCGGCAAGTTCCAGGGCGGGGGCGCTGCCCAGGGAGCGGCCCATCACAACCAGATGACCGGTCCGGCCCTCCCCGGCCAGCTGTTCCGTGACATAATCGAAAATCGCATGGCAGTCCCCGATCATCGCCGTTACCGAGGGCGCGCCGCTGCTCCAGCCGTAACCCCGGTAGTCGGCGGCGATAAATCCCAGACCCCGCTCGACGAACCTGGCGCCCGCCTCATCGTAATCACCGGCCAACTCACCGTTGCCATGGAAAAAAATTATATTGCCGGCACTCTTTTCGGCGGGCAGATGAAACCGGGCCGCCACCGTCACCCCGTCACCGACCGGAATATCGTGATCGACCCAGCCCGCCGGCGGCTTAGTCCGGTTCACCCGAACGGGATGAAAAAGCAACTCCAGAACCTCCGGCCGGTCCAGGGCGGAATAGTCCCGACGCGGTATCCTTTCCTTGGCATCCATTATTTTTTCCTGATCAGATTTTGATGGCTTCGCAACAAGTCGCCAACGATTAATGGAGCGCACTTCGACAAACTCGGCACGAATGTTAAATCAATAAGTTACTCATCCTGAGCCTGTCGAAGGAAGGGTATTAGGCTTTTTTGCGAGATCATCAATTTTGATGAACTCGTAACAACTCATTCTTCTTTTTTTTTACCATAACACATTGAT
>JARGFN010000028.1 GCA_029210665.1 Desulfobulbales bacterium | reverse complement strand
ATAAACCGCTGCGCCTGGTCGTTACCGGCGGCGGCACCGGCGGGCATCTGTTTCCCGGGATCGCGGTGGCCGAAAGAATCATGGCCGAGAGGCCGGGCAGCGAGGTGCTGTTTATCGGCACCGACCGCCAGATCGACAACCGGGTTTTGGGGGCGCGGCCTTTCCGGATCGCCGTTTTGAAGTGCGGGGGGGTGAAGGGCAAATCGGTTGCCGCGGCACTGGGCGCTATGTTCCGGCTGCCCCTGGCTTTTTTCCAGGCGGTTTCCCTTTTAAGGAGTTTCGGTCCCGATCTGGTCCTGGGGGTCGGCGGTTACGTTACCGGGCCGGTACTCCTGGCCGCAAAAACGCTCGGGATTCCGACCTGCATTCATGAGCAGAACTCGATTCCCGGGCTGGCCAACAAATTGACCGGGCGCTTCGTCGACCGGGTCTTTTTGTCTATGCCGGGCAGCGAGGGGTATTTCCCCGCCGATCTTATCCGGCTGACCGGCAATCCGGTCCGGGCGGAAATCATCGCCATGCGGGATCGGGAGCCCGGCCAAAACGGTCCGGTTCTCCTGGTCATCGGCGGCAGCCAGGGCGCCCACCGGGTAAACGAGCTGGTCAGCGAGGGGCTTGGCGCAATAAGGGATCAGTTGCCGGCCGGATTCCGGGTCATTCACCAGACCGGCAGCGGTGATGAGGCGATGGTCCGGGCAGCCTATGCCGCCGCCGGGATCGCGGCGGAGGTCGCCCCCTTTATCACCGATATGGCGGCTGTTTACGGCCGGGCCGACCTCGTCGTTTCCCGGGCCGGGGCTACCAGCCTGGCGGAGATCTGCGTGCTGGGCAAGCCGTCGATTCTGATTCCATACCCCTTTGCGGCCGATAACCATCAGGAGTATAATGGACGGATGGTGGCCGATCGCGGCGGTGCCATGGTCCTGCGGGAAGCCGGACTGGAAAGCGGCCCGCTCGCCGCCGCCATTTTAAGGATTATCACCGATCCCGGGGAAATGAAACGGATGGGCGACGCGGCCCGGGAGGTCGCCTTTCCCGAGGCGGCCGCCGCTATCGTCAAGGAGTGTCTGGCCCTGATCGGGACAAAGGAAGGCAATGTATAAGAAAAAGAGCAAACATATCCATTTTGTCGGGATCGGCGGGGTCGGCATGAGCGGCATCGCCGAGGTTCTGCTCAATCTCGGCTACCGGGTCAGCGGTTCCGATCTGCGGGAGAGCGCCACCACCAGGCGGCTTGAAGCGAAAGGCGGTGAAATTAGTCTGGGCCACCGGGCCGAGGCGGTCGAAGGGGCCGGCGTGGTGGTGACTTCCACCGCGATCAAGGCGGACAATCCCGAGGTGCTGGCCGCCTACGAGCGCCACATTCCGGTGATTGCGCGGGCCGAAATGCTGGCCGAACTGATGCGGCTCAAGAAATTCGGCATTGCCATTGCCGGCAGCCACGGCAAGACCTCGACCACCTCGATGGTCGGTTGCCTGCTGGCCCACGCCGGGCTGGACCCGACCGTGATCATCGGCGGCATGGTCAATGCCTTCGGGACCAACGCCAAACTTGGCGAAGGGGAGTTTCTGGTCGCCGAGGCGGACGAGAGCGACGGCTCTTTCCTGAGATTGGCCCCGGTGGTCGAGGTGATTACCAATATCGATCTGGAGCATCTCGACTACTATAGCGACTTGAACGAGATCAAGGAGACCTTTCTCCAGTTCATCTCGAAGATCCCCTTCTACGGGGCGGCGATCATCTGTATCGACGACCCGAATATCGCCGAGATTTTTCAGTATATCGACAAGCGGGTCATCACCTACGGACTGACCGCCCAGGCCGAGATTCATGCCCGGGAGATTGAAACCGACGGGCTTAAGTCGAGCTTCGACGTCTATCGCGAGGGCGAATTGCTGGGGCGCTTGACTATCACCCAACCGGGACTTCATTATGTCTATAATTCACTGGCAACGGTCTGCGTTGGGTTGGAGCTGGACATCCCCTTCCAGGTGATTGGCGAGGCCCTGGCCGCTTTTTCCGGGGTGCAGCGGCGGGTCGAAGTCAAGGGCGAAAAGCAGGGGGTGACCGTGGTTGACGATTACGGGCATCATCCCACCGAAGTCAAGGCCACCCTCTCCGCCCTGCGCGATGCCTGGCCGAACCGGCGGTTGATCGTGCTTTTCCAGCCCCACCGTTACAGCCGGACCAAGGGGCTGTTCAAGGAATTCTGCACGGCCTTCCACGAGGCCGATATCCTGGTGATGACCGATATCTATGCCGCCGGTGAAGAGTCTATCGAAGGGATCACCGCCGAGGCGCTACTCCAGGCAACCAAACAGCATGGGCAGCGGCAGACCTGTTATGTGGCCCGGCTCGAAAATCTGGCCACGGAAGTAGTCCCGCTGCTCAGGCAAGGCGATGTGCTCCTTACTCTCGGGGCCGGCGATATTTATCAGGTCGGCGAGCAAATTCTGGAGCAGCTTGATCATGTTCGCCTCTAGGTTTTCCGCAGCCGCGGCGGGGGGGAGCGACTGGGAAAGGCCGTCATGTTGACCGATCATGAATTGCGGGCGAGACTGCGCCGGTTCTGGCCCGGCGGGGTGCGCTGGCAGGCGCCGATGGCGGCGCTGACCACCCTGAAGGTCGGCGGTCCCGCCCAGGCCCTGGTAATGCCCGGGACCCGGGATGAGGTAACCAGGTTGATCAACGGGTGCCGGATCGAGGAAATACCCTGCCATATAATAGGTGGCGGCAGCAATCTGCTGGTGGCCGATGAAGGCCTTGCCGGCCTGGTGATCGGCCTGGGCCGGAATTTTGCCGGAATCGGGCGGATCGGCGAGGATCAGTGCGGCCGGATCCTGGTCGAGGTTGAGGCGGGCTGCTCCTTGGCCGGGTTGTTGAACTGGTGCGCCGATAGCGCTTTGAGCGGCCTGGAGTTTGCGGCCGGGATCCCCGGGACGGTCGGCGGCGCGGTCGTTATGAATGCCGGGGCCTGGGGAAGGGAGATCAAGGATGTCCTGGCGTCGCTGATCTGGCTGAGCGGCGGCGAGGCGGTTCGAAAAGCTCGGCCTGAACTTGATTTTACCTATCGCTGCCTGCGCCGTCCCGACGATGCCGTAATCCTTTCCGCCGTCTTTACCCTGGCCCCGGGCGACCGCGCCGCGATTCGCAAGCTCTGTCGCGAGCATGTCGCGGCGCGGCGGTCCAGGCAGCCGAAGGCATACGGCCTGGCCGGTTCATTTTTCAAGAATCCCGAGGGCGTTGCGGCCGGGAAGCTTATCGAGGCGGCCGGCCTCAAGGGAATCGTCAGCGGCGGCGCCATGGTTTCCGAACGGCACGCTAATTTTATCGTTAATACCGGCAATGCCACCGCCGCCGATATAATCAGGCTGATGGAACTGGTTCAGGCCAGGGTATGGGAAGTGCATCGGGTCCGGCTGGAACCGGAAATAAAAATTGCCGGCGGGGTGACGGAGAAGGCGGCGGGGTGAAAGGTAAACGCAGGAGCCGATACCGGTCTCCCGGGATTCGCCGGCAGGGTTATTCCGCCGGGCGCGGCATGGCGAGAAAACTTGCGGGAACATGCCTGGTTTTGCTTTTGGGCGGGGGACTGCTTTTTCTATGTTATGAGGCCCTGGGCCATTCGGGATTTTTTCAGATCGTTGCCATCGATATCAAGGGGTGCGAAAGAATCGACAAGGACGAAATTCTCGAAATGAGTGGGGTCAGTATCCACTCGAATCTGATCAAGATCAGCCGCAGACGGGTTAGGGAGCGGGTCGAGGGGCATCGCTGGGTGGAGGGGGCCCGGGTTACCGGCGTCTGGCCGGATCGGCTGATAATTTCGGTCCGGGAGAGGGCGCCCGTGGCGCTTATCAACCTCGACGACGGTCTTCATTATATCGATAAGTCCGGGACGGTGTTTGCCCCGCTGACCGCGTCGGCCGACCTGGATTATCCGGTTATTTCCGGTTGGACCGGGGGGAAGGGGGAGGGGGAGTCCGATTATGCCGTCGTCCTGCAGGAGGCGTTGCAGATCATTAAATACGCCGGCCGCGATAACCCCAATCTGCCGGTCCAGAATATCTCCGAGATCCGGATTGCCGATAATTCCGTGGTGATGTTCCTGACCGATCGCCCTTTCCCTATCCGTCTGGGGCGCGGCGAGATGTGGACCAAATACAGCCGTCTGACCAAGGTTCTCTATTGGTTATATAAACGTAAGGAATTCCAGGGGGTTGCTTATATTGATGCCGATTACGGCGATGATCGGATCCTGATCGGCATGGACGGCGGTTGAGCGGAATCCGATAGAACCGGCAAAGAACCTGAATCCGTTATCGGGCGCCCCGCAGGGCGGCGAAGTGAACATGGCAATCCAAGGAAAAACGATTATTAAATGCAATTACAAACGGATAAAGTAAAATTCACCACGAAGCCGTCACGGATTCAGGAAGAAGATAATCGGGCCGCAACAAGGCCCCGGAGCAGACAATGGTAGAGAATGAGCGGGGAGAACTGATCGTAGGTCTTGATATCGGCACCACCAAAATCTGCGCGATGGTCGGAGAGGTCAGGGATGGGCAGGTGGACGTGATCGGAGTCGGCATTCATCCCTCCGACGGCCTGCGGCGCGGGGTGGTGGTCAACATCGAGAGCACCGTCGAGTCGATCCGGGGTGCGGTCAAGGATGCCGAAAAGATGGCGGGCTGCAAGATATCCTCGGTCTTCGTCGGGATCGCCGGCAGTCATATCAAGGGGTTCAACAGCCGCGGCCTGATCCCGATCCGCCAGGAGGATATCAGCCAGGAGGATATCGACCGGGTCATCGAGGCGGCCAGTGCCGTGCACATTCCCACCGACCAGGAGATCCTCCATGTCATTCCCCAGGAGTTCATGGTTGACGACCAGGACGGCATTCAGTATCCGCTGGGGATGACCGGGGTAAGACTGGAGGCGAATGTCCATATCGTCACCGGACAGGTCGCCGCGGTCCAGAACATCGTCAAGTGTTGCAAAAGGGCCGGGCTTGAGGTCTGCGATGTGGTTCTCGAGTCGATTGCCTCGGCGGAAGCGGTCCTCACCAAGGAGGAGATGGAACTCGGGGTCGGTCTTCTCGATATCGGCGGCGGCACTTCCGACCTGGCGATTTTTGCGGAGGGGAACATCAAGCACACCTTCGTGCTCGGTCTGGGCGGGCACAATCTGACCAACGACCTGTCCATTGGCCTGCGCACCCCCATGAAAGAGGCGGAGCTGCTCAAGGAAAAATATGGCGCGGCCCTGGCCGGCATGATTGACCGGGACCAGGTGATAGAAGTGCCCAGCGTCGGCGGCCGTCCGCCGCGGCGCTTGTCCCGGCGGCTGATGGGCGAGATTCTCGAACCCCGGGTCGAGGAGCTTCTGTCGCTGGTCAGGCAACAGCTCGATGAATCTTCCTATGCCGGTTCGATCAATGCCGGCCTGGTCCTGACCGGCGGAACCTCGCTGTTGGCCAATATGGTCGAGCTGGCCGAGCAGATCTTCGATGTGCCGGTCCGCATCGGCTATCCGCATCCGGTCGGCGGGATGTTCGACATGGTCAAAACCCCCCAGTTTTCGACCGGGCTGGGTCTGATCTTTCACGGTATGAAAAAAGAGGCGAATTGCCGCCTCAAGGATTCCGAGGGCGGGTTTTTCGCCAGGCTGATCGAGCGGATGCGGGACTGGTTCGGCAGTGCCTTCTGATGAACGGTTACTTATACCTGAATCCGTGACGGCTTAGCGGGGGATTTTGCTTTCTACCCACAGGGCATAATTTTCGTTTGCACCCTAAAGGGCATAAAAGCAGACTAGCTGCTCAACTCAGCTTTATTTCGGGCTTGGGATCGGGCTCCGGCGGTGGCGGCCGCGAGAGGGTCGGGATAGCCGAACCGGGCGAAATATTTGGAAAAATCTATAGAAGAAGAGTCCGGTTTACGGTATAAATGATAAGCGGAACAACTACTTTGTCTTACATGAGGACTAAATGTCATTTGAATTTGCCGATACTGATTGCCGGGCGGTGATTAAGGTCATTGGCGTTGGCGGCGGCGGCGGGAACGCGATCAACACCATGGAGGGGAACAACATCCTCGGGGTTGAGTTTATTGCCGCCAATACCGACATTCAGGCCCTGGAGAACTCCAATGCCGATATTCGCCTGCAGTTGGGCCCTAATCTGGCCAAGGGCCTAGGGGCCGGCGCAAATCCGGAACGGGGCCGGGAGGCGGCGGAGGAGAGCGTCGAAGAGATCCGGAAACTGATCGGCAGGTGCGACATGGTCTTTGTCACCGCCGGCCTCGGCGGCGGGACCGGAACCGGGGCCGCCCCTGTGGTGGCGAGGATCAGCAAGGAGCTTGGCGCTCTGACCGTGGCGGTGGTGACCAAACCCTTCACCTTCGAGGGGCGGACCCGGATGAAAAACGCCAATCAGGGCTGGGAGATGTTGAAGAAACATGCCGATACGATTATCACCATCCCCAATGACCGCCTCCTCGCCCTCTCCGGTAAAGGCGGTCGGTTCATCGACAGCATGAAAATGGCCGACGATGTTCTCCTGCAGGCCGTCAAGGGCATTACCGATACGATCAACCTGCCCGGTTACATAAATCCCGACTTTGCCGACGTCAAGGCGATCATGAACGAGATGGGCGCGGCCCTGATGGGGGCCGGGATCGGAGTCGGCGAGAATCGCGGCACCGATGCCATAAACATGGCGATCGCCAGCCCTCTCCTCCAGGATATCAGCATCGACGGCGCCAAGGGGGTGCTGGTCAACATCTCCTCCCGCCGGGAGCTGTTGAGCATGGACGAGGTTACGGAAGTGACCACCATTATCCATGAAGAGGCCCATGAGGAGGCCAATATCATTCTCGGGGTTACCTTTGACGAATCGTTGGGCGAGGCCTTGCGGGTCACGGTTATAGCAACCGGGATCAACAGCGAGGATGACCTGCCCCAGAAGGTCGCGGCCTTGGGCGCTCCCCGGAAAAAAGTGGCCCAGACCCTGCCCTTCAACCAGAAGGAAACACGGTCGGGGGTCGAGTTGCGGTCGACCAACGCCAAGAAGCAGCGCAATCCTTTCCTGGATGTCGGTCTCGATGAGGACAAGCTGGACACCCCGACCTTTATCCGCCGGAACGAAAATTGATGTTGCCGATGGCGTCGCAAAAAGTCCGATCTCCCGCGTCGCGGCGTATTT
Source organism: Desulfobulbales bacterium (assembly GCA_029210665.1). Lineage (GTDB taxonomy): Bacteria > Desulfobacterota > Desulfobulbia > Desulfobulbales > JAGXFP01 > JAGXFP01. The sequence continues at coordinate 12,652 of JARGFN010000028.1, read as the reverse complement.
TCGCTCCCTCGGCATACCAAATGTATGGCCTCGGTCGCGAAAATACGCTGCTCCTTGCATATCGAACTTTTTGCTTAGCCATCCCGGGGCTTTCTGCGAATCAAGCGGAATTGACTTCAACCGTGGTGCCGAACCACTCGTTTTTTCGCCCTTTCTCTTGAATTTCAGCCAAGAACAATAAACAGAATGCGCCATCGACGGCCCGCCGCCAGCCATGAATATTCCGGGGAAAGAGGGACCTGGAAAAAGAGTTGGAAGGGCAGGCTGCCGGTGGGACTGCTCTTTCCCAACACTTACGGGGTGGGCATGTCCAATCTGGGGCTGCAACTGGTCTATGATCTGGTCAATCAGGAGCCCAACCTGGTTTGCGAAAGGATTTTTCGGCCGGAGCGAGAGGGAAAACCTCTCTCCGTCGAGTCCTCGCGCCCCCTTGCCGACTTCCCGATAATTCTCTGTTCTATTAGTTTCGAGCAGGATATCCCGAGCCTGGTCCGAATGCTGATCTCCGCCGGTCTTGATCCGCTGGCGGAAGAGCGGCGGGGGGCGATCCGGGCCGGCACACCGTTGCTTGTCGGCGGCGGGGTTTGCTGTTTCATCAATCCGGAACCGGTGGCGCCGTTTTTTGATATGCTGGTGATCGGCGAAGCGGAGCCGGTGCTGCCGGCCATTCTCGAAAGATTGGCGAAAGCCGGGGCGAATGTCGACCGGCGCGAACTCCTGCGGAAGATGGCCGTTGAGCTGCCGGGCTGTTATGTCCCGCAATTTTACCATTTTAAATACGGTCCCGATCAAATTCTCAGCTCAATCGAGGCTGATCCAGGAATCCCGCCACGGGTCAAACGGGTGGGGATCGAGGCCCCGGAAGTCGCCGGCCATTCCGCCATCCTTTCGCCGGCGGCCGAGTTTGCCGATCTGTACATGGTCGAGCTTGGCCGGGGGTGCAGCAAGGGGTGCCGGTTTTGCGCGGCCGGTTTCGTGTACCGGCCGCCGCGGTTATGGTCGGGTTCCGCCATTATGAAGGCGATCGAGGAGCGTCCCGAGCAGGCCGACAGGATTGGCCTGCTCGGGATGGAGATGATGCGCTCGGGCGAACTGCAAGAGGTCGCCGAACGGTTGCTGCTGGACGGTTGCCGGCTCTCTTTTTCGTCGCTGCGGGCCGATGTGATCGGCGACTCCCTGTTGACCCTTCTGGCCGGGAGCGGCTTGAGGACGGTGGCAATCGCGCCGGACGGCGGCTCGGAAAGATTACGGCGGGTGATCAACAAGGGGATCAGTCGGGAAGACGTCCTCCGCGGCGCCGAGAAACTGGTCGGGGCCGGGATCGTCAATCTGAAATTGTACTTCATGATCGGCCTGCCGACCGAGACCGAGGCCGATCTGGCTGAAATGGCGAAACTGGTCGCCGAGGTGCGGGCGCTAATGAATGTGCCGGGCCGGGCCCGCGGCCGGCTGAGCACTCTTACCCTCAGTATCAATCCCTTTGTCCCCAAGGCATGGACGCCTTTTCAGTATCAGCCGTTCGCCGAGGTCAATTCCCTTAAAAAGAAACTCAAATATCTGCGGCAGGCGCTGAAGGGGGTGACCAACTTGAGGATTATGGGGGAAAATCCGAATAACGCCTTTTTGCAAGCGGTTCTGGCCAGGGGCGACCGGCGGTTGGCCCCCGCCTTGATCGAGCTGGCCACGGCCGGCGGCAATTGGCGGCAGGCCATGCGGAAAAACGGGATCAATCCGGAAGATTACGCCGTCAGGGCCAGGGATCGTCGGGAATTGCTGCCCTGGCAGGTAATTGACCACGGGATCAAAGGTGATTATCTTTGGGCCGAGTACCAACGGGCTTTGGCCGGGCGTGCAACCGGTCCTTGCGAAACTTCCAGATGCAGACGCTGCGGCGTGTGCCGCCAGGTAATTAAATGAAAAACGATGAAGCGCTGTCGAAAGTCTCGATCAAACCTTTCGCGCTGGTAAAGTTCTTTTCCTTTACCACCCTGCTGGTTTTCCTGGTCTTCACGCCGATTTTCGCCATTCTGATCGCGAACCATGCCAACGGGGTAATGCTGCGGCGCAGCGAAGAGTATGCCCTGGTCTTCGCCAGAAACATTAACCAGCAGTTATACGAGCGGTTTATAATGCCGTCCTATCTTCGTTACGGCAGCATAATTCCCAGCCATCCCGGCCAGCAGAAACGCCTTGATATTATCATCCGCAACATCACCCACGGGATGAAGGTTGAGGCGGTAAGTATTTTCGATCAGCAGGAAGATATCGTGGTCTACAGTACGATCAACGAACGGGTCGGGCAGCAGGGGGAGGGCGGCGAGGAATTTATGAGCGCCAAGGAAGGCCGCAGTTCTTCCCGGCTCGAGGTGAAGGGCTCCATGCTCAACAATCTCCTGCCGGGATCCGAGCCGCCGTCCTATCGCCTGATCTCATACATCCCGCTGCGCTCGGAACAGACTCCGGCCAAGATTCTCGGAGTCATCGAGATCATTCAGGACATGTCCGACGATTATCTGGCCACCATCAAATTGCAGTGGATGATCAGCGGCATCGCCTTTCTGTTTATGTTTGTCCTGTTCGTGATTCTGCGGCTTATTGTGGCAAGGGCCGATCGGATCATCGAGGCGCGGGCCCGGGATCGCCTGATTCTCGAAGATCGACTGCGTCGCAGTGAGCATCTGGCCAGTCTCGGGAAGATGATTGCCTCCGTCTCTCATGAAATCAAAAATCCCCTGGGAATTGTCCGCAGCACGGCCGAGATGCTCCGCAAGAGGATCGGGGCCGATTCCGACGCCAACAAGCAGCTTACCACCGTGATCATCGATGAGACCGCCAGGCTGGACAGGATTGTCCGTGAGTTTCTGGATTTTGCCAAGCCGCGCGAGATCAATCTTAAACCGGCGCAGGTCGAGGATATTGTCAGGGAGGCGGTTGGCTTTGTCAGTACCGAGCTGGAGAAAAGCGGTATATCGAATCGGTTGCGGATCGAAGGGGAGCTGCCGATGGTGCCGGTTGACCGCGAACTGTTCTATCGGGCCCTGCTGAACATCCTGTTGAACGGCATTCAGGTGATGCCGGAGGGTGGTTCGCTATCGGTAAGGGTCGGCAGGGCCGGCGCCAACGAGGCCGGCGTCGTAATCGAGATCGCCGACACCGGCCCCGGTATTCCCGAAGACAGCCAGGACCAGATCTTCAAGCCTTTTTATACCGATAAGACCCGCGGCACCGGTCTCGGTCTGGCCATCGCCAAAAACATTATCGACAACCACCATGGCGAGATCGAGGTCGACAGCGTCCTTGGCGTCGGAACCACCTTCCGGATAAAGCTGGGTTGAGCAGCTTGCCTGCTGGTACGAAACTTATGCCCTGGGGTATAAAACTCGGTTAACCCTTCTTCGTGGCGGCGAGGAGCTCCTCTTTATCCCTGAGGAGTTCGCGATAGGTCTCTTCCGCCCGTTTCTCCGCATCGCCCCGGGTCCTTTGCATCGCTTCGGATTTGGCCCTGATCTTCTCTTCCTTGATCTTCAGGTCCTGGGTGCCGAACAGCGAAGAGGCCAGATACTTGAAGGAGAACTTCATCAGGGCCACGTCGTCTTCGGCGATCCCGTCGAGGACCGCCTGGTCGATTTCGTAGGTGTCCCTGAACGAATCGCTCAGCACGAAACCGCGGAACTTGTCGAGGTCGGTGCTGGCCATGAAAAAAATCTTCTGGGCCGGTTCGCTCAAGGTTGCCTGGAGGCCGAAAGACTTGCGGCGCATCACCAACTCCATCCATTCCCGGTTCATCTCGTCGCTTTCGTCGATTCCCTGGTCCTTGCGCCACTCCCGAATGGTCATGACCTGTTCTTCGTCGTGGCCCTTGCAGTGCTCTTCCTTGACCAGGAAATAAAATTCTTCCGATGAGGCGCCGTCGTCGGCCGCTTCATGAAAAAATGACATGCCGACCGGATAATAGCGGCAGGTGGTGGGCCGGTGTTCGTAGATGGTGCAGCCCTTTTCGGTTACGAACGGGCAGCGGCCTTCTTCGTCCAGGTGAAGCTTGACGCCCGGCATATCGGTTTTCTCAAGATAGACGGGGGTGGTGAAACGAAGCAGAAACTCTTCGGCCGGAAGGTTCAGCGCCCGGCGGATCCGCAGGATGTCGTAGGGGGTCAGGATAATGTTGATATGTCCGCAACAGGCGGTGAAACAAGAAACTCCCGGATGACAGCGGAATTTTATCTTACTGTCCGGGAAAAGCTTGCTCGGCACGATGTTGCTCGGATTTGTCTCGATATTGAAAAGGGATTTGGCGGTCTTGATCGGTTCCGGTTTTGAATCGCTCATGGAGTTGATACCTGATGGTTGAAGATCGTCTTGGTTGGGCAAATTACAAGTGGCCATCGCGGCCGGTGGTTAAGATCGATCAGTGTAATCACGCCCGGGCCGGGTGTCAAATGTATTTATGGATTAGCGGTCCTTAAGTGCCTATATTGCCGGGAAAAGGGCTTGGCGGGATCGGAGGTGTGACGTTGTGGTAGTAAGCGATATCTTATCCCGCCTCGGGCCTTTTCGAATGGTTTCGGCGGGAGTTTTTTCCTTGACATTTAATAAGTGAAAAATTATACAAATGTTTTGCGAAATACTGAGTGATCGTTCATTCTTTTTTTGTGATTGGCCCCCCCTTGTTGTTTTTGCGTCTGAAATCCTCGGTATCCCCTGGTGCGGGAGGTAGAGTCGGCGATGGGGAAAGCGGTTTTATGTATGGCTGGCCTTTGCTCTTGTTTTTCGGGCTTGCCTGGCGTTTGCAGTTAAGGTTCGAAGAGGTAATTCTATAGTGGATTCCGTGCGTTACGGGGTCTGAAAAATCAATTTAGTTAGGAGGTAAGTTAATGCCGAGCTATGTAGATCCTTCCAAGTGTGACGGCTGCAAAGGTGGCGACAAGACTGCCTGCATGTACATCTGCCCCAACGATCTGATGGTTCTGAACGTTGAGGAGATGAAGGCTTACAATCAGGAGCCCGATGCATGCTGGGAGTGCTACTCTTGTGTGAAGATCTGTCCTCAGGGCGCCATTGCCGTGCGTGGTTACAACGACTTCGTACCCATGGGCGGTATGGTTCATCCGATGCGGAGTTCCGACTCCATCATGTGGACCGTTAAGTTCCGGAACGGCAACCTGAAGCGGTTCAAATTCCCGATTCGGACCACCGCCGAAGGTGCTGCCAATGCTTATCCGGATGCGAAGGGCGAGAATCTGGACGACGAGAGACTGACCCTCGAGTCCGAGCTTCCGAAGCCCACCATGCTTGCATAGTAAATAGCGGACAAGTGAACTATCCATTTTAAATGTGATATATAAGGAGAATTATTATGGCGTTACCGAATAAGCCTTTGGGCGAACTGCCCGCCGTAACCAACCCTGAGATTGTCGAGCACGATGTCGATGTTCTGATCATCGGTGGTGGCATGGCAGCCTGTGGTACGGCTTTCGAGATCAAGAAGTGGGCTCCGGCCGATCTGAAGATCACCCTGGTCGATAAGGCCTCCATGGAGCGTTCCGGGGCAGTTGCCCAGGGACTGTCCGCGATCAACACCTATATCGGCGAGAATGTAATCGAGAACTACGTGAAGATGGTTCGTAACGACCTGATGGGCGTGGTTCGCGAGGATCTGATCTACGATCTCGGTCGTCACGTTGACGAGTCGGTCAAGCTCTTCGAAGAGTGGGGCCTGCCGATCTGGAAGAAAGACGCGGACGGCGAGAACCTGGACGGCGCCAAGCCCGCCCCGAGCCTGCGCGAAGGCGGTCAGCCGGTACGGACCGGTAAATGGCAGATCATGATCAACGGTGAGTCCTACAAGTGCATCGTTGCCGAGCCCGCCAAGGCCGCTCTCGGCGAAGAGAACTGCCTGGAGAGGGTTTTCATCGTTAAACTGCTGCTCGACAAAAACGTCGAGAACCAGATCGCCGGCGCGGTCGGTTTCTCCACCCGTGAAAACAAGGTCCACGTTTTCCGCTGCAAAACCGCACTCTGTGCCTGCGGCGGCGCGGTCAATATCTTCCGTCCCCGGTCTACCGGCGAGGGTAAGGGCCGGGCCTGGTATCCGGTTTGGAACGCGGGTTCCACCTACACCATGTGCGCCCAGGTTGGCGCCACCCTGACCATGATGGAAAATCGCTTCACCCCGGCCCGTTTCAAAGACGGTTATGGCCCGGTTGGCGCCTGGTTCCTGCTGTTCAAGGCCAAAGTTCAGAACGGCATCGGCGAGTTCTACGCGAACAGCGACTCCGTCAAGGAAGAGCTTTCCAAGTTCATGCCTTACGGCCAGTCCGCCGTTACCCCGACCTGTCTGCGTAACCATTTGATGATTAACGAGCTGAAAGAAGGTCGCGGCCCGATTTACATGGCTACCGATGTTGCCCTGAACGCCTTTCTCGAAGAGCGTCGCGCCAAAGGCATGGATGAGAAGGACGTCAAGAAATTCTGGAAGCACCTTGAGTCCGAGGCCTGGGAAGATTTCCTCGACATGTCGGTCGGTCAGGCCGGTCTCTGGGCCGGTATGAACATCGAGCCCGAGAAAGTCGGTTCCGAGATCATGCCGACCGAACCCTACATGCTGGGCAGCCATTCCGGTTGCTGCGGAATCTGGACCTCCGGGCCCAACGAAGACTGGGTTCCGACCGTTGACGGTCCCCGTAGCCATCAGTACAAGTGGGGCTATAACCGGATGACCACGGTTGACGGCCTGTTTACCGCCGGCGACGGCGTCGGCGCTTCCGGCCACAAGTTCTCTTCCGGCTCCCATGCCGAGGGACGGATCGTTGCCAAGCAGATGGTTAAGTACTGCCGCGACCATGCCGACTTCAAGCCCGAGCTGGCCCAGACCGTTCAGGAGCTGGCCGACGAGATCTACGCTCCGGTGAAACGTTATCATGAGCATGTCGGCGCTTCCACCGCGGCCGATGTTAATCCCAACTACTGCAAGCCCGCCGGAATCATGATGCGCTTGATGAAGGCTACCGACGAGTACGGCGGCGGCGTTGCCACTTACTACATGACCTCCGGCAAACTGCTGAACATCTGCCTCGATCTTCTCCGCATGCTGCGTGAAGATGCCGAGTTGATGGCGGCCGGCGACCTGCACGAGCTGATGAGGGCTTGGGAGAACTACCACCGCATCTGGTGTGTTGAGACCCATATCCGTCACATCGAGTTCCGGAAAGAGAGCCGTTACCCGGGCTTCTACTACCGGTCGGATTTCCCGACCGTCGACGATGAGAACTGGAAGGCCTTCGTTAACTCCACATTCGATCCGAAGACCCAGGAGTGGAAGTGTGAGAAGGTGCCCTGCATCAATATCGTTGAGACTGATCCCTGGATCTAATCACCGATCCTACGGTTTAGTACTTTGATCTAAATAAAATCTCCAGGCATCTCTGTTTAGGGTGCCTGGAGATTTTTCTGTAGAAACCGCGCCATTCAGGTTTGTTTAGCTGAGCCGGCACCAGGCCGTTTGAGCTAAACAAACCAGTAATTTTTACATCAATTAATATTTTGCTAATGGAGGCTAGGCATGACGGATGAACGCAGTGCACCTGGTGCAGGTGGAGTTCTGGTCGTGGGCGGTGGCATCAGCGGTTTGACGACCGCACTGGAAGCCGCGGAAGTCGGCAAGGACGTTTTTCTCGTCGAAAAGAATCCCTGTCTGGGCGGACGGGTCGCGCAATTGAATCAGTACTTCCCGAAACTCTGCCCCCCTTCCTGCGGGTTGGAGATCAATTTCAAGCGCATCAAGAACAACCGGAAGATCCGGGTTTACACGACGACCGAGGTGAAAAGTGTCGAGGGTGCTCCGGGTAACTATCAGGTAACACTGGAGACCGCTCCCCGCGGCGTTAACAGCAAATGCACGGCCTGCAATGCCTGTGTTGAAGTATGTCCGGAAGAGCGGGACAACGTTTTTAATTTCGGGATGGACAAGACCAAGGCGATCTACAAGCCTCATGATATGGCCTTTCCGATGAAGTACGCCATTGATTTCGCGGCGTGCAGCAAATGCGGCAAGTGTGTCGAAGCGTGCAAGTACGATGCGGTTGAACTGGACGGACAGGCCGAGACCAAAACGGTCGATGTCGCTTCGGTGGTGTGGGCTACCGGTTGGAATCCCTACGATCCCACCAAGATGGATAATCTGAAATACGGTTCCAGCGACGCCATTATCACCAACATGATGATGGAAAGACTGGCTGCGCCCGGCGGCCCCACCGATGGCCGGATTCTCCGGCCCGGCGACAACAAGGAACCCGAAAGTTTCGCCTTCGTTCAGTGTGCGGGCTCCCGCGATGAGAACCATCTCGAATATTGCTCCTACATCTGCTGCATGGCCAGCCTCAAGCAAATCACCTATATTCGTGAGCGTTATCCCGAAGCCAAGGTAACGGTTTTCTACATCGACCTCAGAACTCCCGGCAAGTATGAAAAGTTCCGGGAGAAATTGATGGCCGACGAGAATGTTACCTTCATCAAGGGCAAGGTGGCCGAGATCATCGCCGAGGATGATGGCGGGGTTACCGTGGTGGCCGAGAATGCGGTTACCGGTTCGAAGGTTCATGCCAAGGTCGATCTGGCCATTCTGGCCACGGGTATGGAGCCGGCCGGCAAAGACGCCGCCGCCCGAGTCGGAGTAGTGGTCGACAATAACGGTTTTATTGCCTCCGATGTCGACAAGGCCATGCTCTCCGCCGGCTGTGCCAAGAAGGCGGCTGACGTGGTAACCTGTACTCAGAACTCAACAGCTGCAGCCCTGAAAGCTATTCAGGCTTCCCGGTAAGAGGTGACGATAATGGATAAAAAATACGGTGCATATGTCTGCACAGGTTGTGGAATTGGTGACGTTCTCGATATCGAGGCCCTCACCGAGGTGGTGACCGGTGAAATGAGCATGGGGTGTAAGACCCATGAAGCTCTTTGTGGCGCGGCCGGTCGCGAATTTATCGAAAACGATATTAACAACGACGGTGTCAACACCGTGGTGATCGGGGCCTGTTCCCCCCGGGTTATGCAGGATGTTTTTGATTTCGGCGATGACAAGATTACGGTCCGCGCCAACCTGCGTGAGCAGGTGGTCTGGTGTCAGCCGGAAGGGGCCGGGGCCGATTTCACCCAGGAGCTGGCTTCCGATTACATGCGGATGGCTTGCACTCAGGCTAAGAAGAGCGACCTCCCCGCGCCTTATCAGCTCGAGGTTATCAACAAGAAGGTTTTGGTGATGGGCGGCGGTATTGCCGGGATGACCGCGGCGCTTGAGGCGGCCCGGGCCGGCTATGGGGTGACCCTGATTGAAAAGGCCGAGGTGTTGGGCGGCAAGGCCCTGGGCTGGCGTAAGCAGTTTCCGACCAGTTCACCCTGGACCGATCTGGAGGAGAATTCAATAGCCGATCTGGTCAATGCCGTTAACGCCAACGATTCCATCACCGTCAAGACTTCGACCGAGGTGGCCAGGATCAGCGGCGCCCCCGGTGATTTCGCCGCGACCTTCAAGGCGGCCGAGACCAAGAGCGAGTGGGATGCGCCGTTCAAGGTGACCGTCGATGAACAGGAGAAGATCGAAAAAGGTCAGCTGGAAGATCCCAACGCCGGGCTCCAGAAATATACGAAAATCGATCCCGCTGCCGAGAAATTCGGCAGTGTGGTTTTGGCCACCGGCTGGACTCCGGCCGACGTTTCCGAATACGAGCACCTGCTCCCCGGCAACGACAAGGTCGTCACCAATGCCCAGTTTGAAAAACTGGCCAAGGAGGGCAAGGTTCCGGCCCGGGTGGCTTTTATCCAGAGTCCCGGCGGCGAAGAACATGACCGGGATTTTCCATTCTGCAATTCCGTAACCAGCATGGTCGCCTTGAAGCAGGCCAGTTATGTCCGGGAGGACAATGTCGACGGCAAGGCCTATATCCTCTACCAGCATATGCGCACGCCGGGTAACATGGAAATGTTCTACAAGGCGGCCCAGAACGATGACGGTATCTTCCTGACCAAGGGCGCGGTCACCGGTGTCGAGGAACAGGGGGGCACTTTGCTCGTTAACGCCAAGGATACCCTGCTCAACCAAGATATCAGCCTTGAGGTTGACATGGTTGTTCTGGCTGCCGGCCTGGTACCCACCACGGGTGGGAATAAGGCGATGATTAACCTGGCCTATCGCCAGGGCCCCGGTTTCCTCGATCTGGACCTTTTCGATGGTTACGCCGATTCCCACTTTATCTGTTTTCCTTACGAGACAAGGCGGACCGGGGTTTACACCTGCGGCGGGGTCCGCAAGGCGATGACCATGGAAGAAACCATCGACGATGCCGCCGGCGCCGCGCTTAAGGCGATTCAATGTATTGAATCCGTCGATCGGGGCGTCTCCGTCCATCCCCGTTCCGGCGACCAGTCCTATCCCGAGTTTTTCTTCCAGCGTTGCACCCAGTGTAAGCGGTGTACCGAGGAGTGCCCGTTCGGCGCCCTCGATGATGATGAAAAGGGGACCCCGTTGCCTAATCCGACCCGGTGCAGGCGGTGCGGCACCTGTATGGGCGCCTGTCCCGAGCGGATCATCGGCTTCAAGAACTATAACGTCGATATGATCGGCTCGATGGTCAAGTCCATCGAGGTTCCCGATGACGATGAAGATAAACTGCGCTACCTCGTGCTGGTTTGCGAGAACGACGCATATCCGGCCCTCGATATGGCGGCCATGCGCCGCAAGGGGTTGAACAATCTGGTTCGGTTCATTCCGGTCCGGTGCCTCGGTTCGGTAAACGTGGTTTGGGTAAAGGACGCGCTATCCTCCGGAATGGACGGCGTCATGCTTCTCGGCTGCAAGTACGGCGATGATTACCAGTGCCACTTTGTCAAGGGCAGCGAAATTGCCAACAAGCGGATGGACAATATCGGCGAGACCCTCGGCAGTCTCGGTCTTGAGCCGGAACGGTGTGCGATGAAGCAGGTTGCCATCACCGACTTCGACAAGGTTCCCGGGATGATCCAGGAATTTGTCGACGAGATTAATGAACTTGGCCCCAACCCCTTCAAGGGCTTCTAGCTTGCCGATGGGGGTGATTGCTGTTGATTGCCTGCCGCGGCTTCATGATCGCGGCAGGCTAATATAAACTTCCGATTTGACAATTTTGGAAATGGCGGGTTGCCGCACAGTGCGGGGACTTATGGGAGGAAGCAGGTATGTCTGAAATAACAAGGGTTGAACCGGATTTACAATTTATCAAGTATCTCAAGAGCGCCGGCGGCGACTCGATGAAGAAATGTTATCAGTGCGCCACCTGTTCGGTGGTCTGCCCGCTGGCGACGGACGGTAATCCTTTTCCGCGGAAAGAGATGATCTGGGCACAGTGGGGGTTGAAGGAAAAACTGGCCGCTGATCCGGATATTCTGCTGTGTCATCAATGTGGTGATTGTACGGCTTATTGCCCGCGCGGGGCGAAGCCCGGTGATGTTCTCGGCGCCATTCGCGCTTATGCCTACACGCATTTCGGCTTTCCCCAGGGGTTGGCCAAGTTGTGCAGCGACGGCAAGAACCTGCCGATCCTGATTGGCATCCCGGTATTGATCATCGGAATATTATGGATGATTTCCGGCGGGATGGCGCTGCCGGATGTCGAGACCTTCAAGGAGGTCGGTTTCGGCCATTTCTTCGGCCATTGGGATTTTCATTGGCTTACCAAGAATGTCTTTTTTATCGATCTGATCTTTATCCCCGCGTTTTTCTTTGCCGCCTTTGCCGCCTTTAAGGGCGCGAAGGCGATGTGGGACCGGATGAGTGACTCATTGGACGCCAATCCCGACTTCCGCCCGTCGGCCGGGCAGTTTGTCGTTGATTTTCTGGCCCCGGCGGTCATTGAATCCGTCAAGCACAAACGGTTCAACGAGTGCGGCGTCAATCGGAACAGGGTTATCGGGCATCTGCCGCTGTTGCTTTCCTTCATCGCCTTATTGGCCGTGACCAGCTATAGTCTCCTCCGCAAGGATCTTTTTTCCCTGCTGGTCAGCGAAGAGCTGCGCGCCGTCCTGCACGGCCCGATTCCGCTTGCCGATCCCTTCAAGGTGCTGGCCAATATCGGGGCTATCGCCTTGATCGTCGGGGTTGGCATATTGTGGGTCAATCGCTCCAGGAACGAGGCCGAGCAGGGGAGCCGGGCGACCTTTTATGACTGGTTTCTGATCGGTTTGATTATGTCCGTCGGCATTAGCGGGCTGGGAGCGGAGATTGTCCGTTTACTTGGGATAGTCTGGTTGGCCTATTTTTTCTACTTTGTCCACCTGGTTTCGATTTTCATGCTTTTCCTTTACATGCCGTACACTAAATTCGCCCATATGGTTTACCGGATCGTGGCCATGGCGTTTGAGAAATATCGGGAAAGCCGCTTCGTTAATCCCGCGGTTGGGGAATAGCTTTTCACCGGAATCCCGCGATCGGCTGGCGCGAGGGTTGTTCAGGCTTCCGGGAATCGAGGACCGGGTCCTTTTGCTTTGCCGCAATTAAACATCTTCTATGGGTAAAAAAATAGTTGATGTTTAATTGCGATGCTATTAGTATGTCGCGTTCGTTGCGCTGGCGTAGCTCAATTGGCAGAGCAGCTGATTTGTAATCAGCAGGTTGCGGGTTCAAGTC
>JARGFN010000219.1:1702-2768 GCA_029210665.1 Desulfobulbales bacterium | reverse complement strand
CCTGGTGATGATCCGGAACCGCCTCCATTACCTGAGCGGCCGCAAGAACGATCAGCTTTTTTTCGAGCACCAGGAGGGCATCGCCAGGGCCCTTGGTTATAAGGATACCAAGGGGGTGCTCGGGGTCGAGATCTTCATGCAGGAGGTTTACAGCCATCTCGATACCATTGCCGTGGCCACCGATCTGTTCTTCGAGCATATCGCGGAGACCATCGGCCCGGTAAAAAGGGTCAGGGACGACGTCGTTCTTGAAAAGGGCCTTGCGGTGATCAACGGCCGGATCCATCTGACCGGACCGGAGTTGCTGACCGAAAAACCGCATCTGATCCTGAAGATCTTCAGCCGGGCCGCCCGTCTGAACCTGCCCGTTCACTTCCGGACCCGGCAGCTGGTGGTTGGCAGCCTCGGGGTCGTCGACGACGATTTCCGCGGTTCCCGCCGGGCGGCCCGCGAGTTCATGGAGGTCCTGGGCGGTTCCGCGAATCTTCTGCCTCTCTTGGCGGCCATGCTTGAAACCGGGCTGCTCTCGGCCTATATCCCGGAATTTTCCCCCCTTGAATCGCTGGCCCAGCATGATGTCTTCCATATCCACACGGTCGATCGCCACCTGATTCAGGCCGTAGAGGAGCTGCGGCTCCTGGCCGATGAACAGGCCCACGTATTTGCGGAGCTGAAAAATCCCGGCCTTCTTTATCTTGCCGGGCTGCTTCACGATATCGGCAAGGGCAGGGGCGGCAGTCATGACGAAGTCGGGGCCGAACTGGCCGAACGGATCGGCAGGCGGTTGGGCTTGAAGGAAAGGGAAGTGGCGGATCTGGAGTTCCTGGTTCGCCACCACCTCTTTCTGGCCCATATCGCCCAGCGCCGCGACTTGGAGGATGAAGAGGTGATCTTCCAGTGCGCCGAGACGATCAAGGAACCGGACCGTCTGAACATGCTCTACCTGCTGTCGATTGCCGAGGCCCGGGCCACCGGCCCCAATGCCTGGAGCGACTGGAAGGGCGCCCTGTTCCAGGAGCTTTATCTGCGGGTCGCCCAGGTTCTCGACCAGTCCGAATGGGTCGGC
>JARGFN010000219.1:0-1602 GCA_029210665.1 Desulfobulbales bacterium | reverse complement strand
GGTCGGCTGGATGCGGGAGCAGATCGCCGTAGCCCTGGGCGAGAAGGGTCCTCCCGCACTGCTCGACAACCTGCCCGACGACTATCTGCTTAATTATACGGTCCGGGAGGTGGTCGAGCATCTCGGCCTGGCCGGAAAACTCTCCGGCCGCAAACCCCTGCTGGTCCCGGCCGACCACGGCGACCACTGGTCGGTCCTGATCGTCTGCCGCGACCGGACCGGGCTGCTGTCCCGGATCTGCGGGACCCTGGCCCTGAATAATCTCAGCGTCCTCTCCGCGAAGATCCACACCTGGCAGGACGGCACCGTGGTCGATCTCATTGATGTCAAGCCGGTCTTCAACAATGAATTCCAGGACCAGGACTGGTGGGCACTCGGCAAGGATCTCAACCTGGTCCTGGCCAACCGCCTCGGCCTGACCCATCGCCTGGCCGCCAAAAGGACCGGTAGGCGCTCCGAACCGGCCCCGGAACATCGGCGTTATTCGACCACCGTCAAGATCGACAACAAATCCTCCCGCCTCTTCACCATCATTGAGGTCTACGCCGAAGACCAGGTCAGGCAGCTGATTATCCGGTCCCTGTACCGAGAGGATGGTGTGGGCCTTGGCAAGCCGGATCGCGCCATTTATTTCTCCCGGCATTTATTTGTAGTTATTGGTAGGGATTCCGATTAAAATGGTTTTGCGCTTATAACCGGTACGTGGCCTGTTCAATCGGATCAGGTTTCGAGGCGCGTTACGGCAAAATTGGACGGAGTTAACATGAGAAAAAATATATTAATGGTTTTACTGCTGGTCATGATGTCAGCCGGCTGCGCTGTCCGGCGGCCCCTGTTTTCTCCACATCGGCCCGCCGATTCGGACCATCGCCGGGCCGAAACCGTGGAGCAGTGCCTCGCCTGCCATCGGGATGATATGCCCCATGCCCCCGGTAGAGGCGATTGCCTCCGCTGTCATCGAATTCTGGAAGGAGAATAAACGATCATGTTGAAAAGATTCGCATTGGCGCTGCCCCTTTTGTTGCTGCTTTCCTCCTGCGGGCCGATTATCGGCCAATTGATGAAGGTCTCGGAAGGGGTTAAGGATTTCCGGGTCACTGCCGGAGATCTCGGCGAGATTGCCCGGGCTCGGAACATCCTGGTCGCAGGCCCTTTTGCCAGGGAAGCGGGGGCTTATTATATTGCCCGGGGCGATGAGGCGGGGATGTTCTTCCAGGAAATAAATAATACCGGCAAGCTTGATGCCGAGTTGTATGTGGGGAAGCGCTATGGCGACTTGACCGAGATGGTTTCCTCGCTGCGATCCATGAGCCCCGGGGAGCTCAAAGATGAAGTAGATCTCCCGACCGAGCCCGATCTGGTCCTGTTCGGCACCATACTGGAACGTAAGACCATCGTTGCCCCGGCCCGGGGCATTATCATGCGGGTTGGTTATCGCCTGGAATTTTACAACCCGGCCACTAACGGTTCGACGGTGATCGAGATAACCGTCAAGGATCACTTCAGGGATTGTGTGAAACTGGTGGTTTCCGAGGTCCTGCGGCGTGCGGAGATTGCCGGAGAGGCCTGAGCCGGATGGTGCGGCATGGGGAACCTATCGGC
>JARGFN010000218.1 GCA_029210665.1 Desulfobulbales bacterium | reverse complement strand
CGTTATGCTTCACACGTTCAGCGGATTAGGCTGGTTTGATATAGCCGCCGCCTAGTTGTCGTCAATCTGCATATCGCTCTCGACTATCCGCTGCCACCACTTATCGATCGAGACGGTGTCCGACTCGACGCAGCCGCCCAGTTTGATGATCGGGAAGTTGAAGTCTTTTTTCCACTTTTTGAGAGTCGACTCCGACCTCTTGGCGTAATCGACTATTTCCTGCCACCCCGAAAGCCTTGTCATTTGCGCGCCTCTTTTCGCCTAAATTGATGATGCGGTTTGGTAGTCTTCGTCTTCTGCTTCCGGTTCTTCCTCGCCGGGAATAGGCCAAACTTTAATATCGAGAACATGAGCGGCTACCAGGCAAAGAGTGCCGCAGTCCCAGTAATGATTCGCCCGGCCGCCGATCTGCTGCCAGAACCCGTTGTCGTCCAGGTACTCTGCGGACATCTGCCTGAAGAAATCTTCGTCGGTTTTAGCCGGGAAATGGAATGCGCCGGGGTCGGTCGGCGCTACCGACAGCTTGCCGTCGAGCATATCTTTGAAATACTTGGTGTTGACATTGATCAGCTTCAGCCCGCCGGGAATTACTTTGCTTGTGCCGGGGTAATATACGAGATTGCCGTAGGTGTACGGCTGGGCTTTGACTTTTTCGCCCTTCGATGGCAGGATCCGGCCCGGGTGCTCCCGGCAGAAATCGTAGACCTCGGAAGTTTTTTCGCCCATGGCATCCTGGACCGTGAAGATGACCGGATATTTGTTCCCATCCTCATCCAGGTATTCGTGCTGCCAGAGGACCTGGGCCAGGGCGGCGAATGATTCGACATAACCTTTCTTGATCAGCCAGCACTCCTGGGTAAGCCCGTAGCCGACCCCGACGATTTTGTAAAAGAAGCCTCTTTTCTGGGTATCTACCCCGGCGACCAAACCGGCGATCCGGTTGCCGCCGGGAACCATGCCCTCGGGCCGGTCCTCGACCAGAAGGCGCAGGCGGGCGAGTTCCTTATCGACGTCTTTCTCATACCGTAACCAGGGCTCGGCCGCGAAGTTGTTGGCGAAGTTGCGGTGCTTGATTTTGTTGCCGATCCCCGCCAGAAAAGCGGCGGCGGCATCGGAGAGGGAGACGAACTGGGAATACCAGCCGGGCAGGTGGAAGGAAATTCGTTTCGGGCGATAGGCGGCAAGGTAGCCCTTGATCGAGCGGCCGTCAGGAGCGAACCAGTGGCCGCCCTGGACGGCGCGGTTGCGTTTTTCGTCGTCCCATTTTGAGGGGCACTTCTCGCACTGGTACCAGGCGAGGTATCCGTTCTTGATCGCTTGCAAATCACGGACATCGGCGGGGATCTTGATGCCGCCGGCGGTTTCCTTGGAGCCGAAGATCATCTCCTGGAGGCGGCCGCAGTCTGGGCAGCGCGCCTTGAATTTGAAAAGGACAGTGTCCGGGGCGGTGATCAGCTGCCAGATCGGGCCGGACTCGACGGTTGGGGTCGACGCGTTGATGATCTTGCGGTTGTATTGATAGACTTTAGTGCGCTGGATGCCTAGATCATAGCTGGCCGCCTCGTTCTTTTTGGGAATCAGCTTGTGCTTGTCGAGCTCGTCGTTGATCAGGTAACGGATCGACTTGTTGCCGAGGCTTGTCACCGAGCCGGACCAGCCCATGTGGATCGACATCGACATCAGCTTGATCTTGATGCCCTTCTGATCGGCGACCACCCCGGTCTTGAGCTTGCGGAGCGTCGGGGTCTGGTTGATCATCTCCTGGATCCGGTCCCGGCAGTTTTCTTCAGCGGTCTCCTTGTCCGGGTAGATGATCAGGGCCGGGCCTGGATCGTTGACCGCCCGGTTGCCGATGAAGGTATCGAGGATCGTCGACTTGAATGTCTGGGGGGCCAGGCAGAGATCGGCCTGCTCGACGCAGGGGTGATCAATGGCGTCGAGCAGCTCCGGGCCGTAGGGGGTGACTGACCAGTCGATGGTATGACCGGCCATCGGCCCGGCAGTCAGGACGCGGTCTTTGGCGGCCCACTCGCTCGCCGAGCGGCTGTTTTTTTTGGAGCGAAAAACCCGGCGCTCGGCCCTGGATATTTTGAGATTATAGGGCTTGTCCAGGGCGTAACCCCGCATTTCGGCGGGCAGCCACGGCGGCGCCGAGGCCCCGGTGGAGATGACCAGGCCACGGGGAGCGGTGGGGAATATAGTGGGTTGGGTGTCCAAGCTATTCGTCCTCAAACATCGCGTCGATATTATCGAGCCGGGCGAAGCCGGCCAGCATCTTGTTCCATTCCGCCTGGATAAAAGCGATGAATTCCGGGACCTTCTTCTGGTCGCCGCCGACCATGACGACCATCTCCAGGGCCCGTGACTGGATCAGGAAGTTGAAGCCGGAATCGAGGACCCCGGCCCGACCGACGATCTCCAGCTCCAGGAGCTCCCGGGCGATGTACATCTTGCGCTCGATATCGAACTTGTACTGCTTGATCGCGATATCCTGACGGATCCGCTTGATCTCCTCCTCGGTCTTGATCCGGGCGATGCCGTCCTCTTCCTCGGCGACCTTGAGGCCGGTGTCCCGGCGAACCAGCCACTCCCTGGCGTACTTGTCGACCCGGTCCTTAGTGTAATAGCCGTTATCGGCCGCCAGCTTAAAATCGCGGTGGCCGGGCTTGGCGTGGTTGTAAAAAGTCTGCTTCTCGATCTGCCAGCCGGAGGCCTTGAGATAGCGGAGCACGGCGGCCTTGGATTTCCAGGGGCCGAGGGGATCGATTTTG
>JARGFN010000217.1 GCA_029210665.1 Desulfobulbales bacterium | reverse complement strand
TCCATACAATACTACAGACCTTAAAATAACGAAATAGTCATTTTGCCGAAATCAGTTATTTTTCGGAAAATCCGGCAAACAATCATATTGTTGAACTAAACCGCTTCGCGGATTAACGGCCTGCAAATCGTCCATTCGGGCGTATTTCGATCCATTTTCCTTCCTGCTATTTCATCGAGCAAACTTCCCGCTTTATCGATACCTCCTTTAAATGACATCATTTGTGGATGGAGCAATTCCAATTTCAACCCACAAGGAGGTAGTAAGATGAGCACTGAATTAAGGAAGGAATTCACTAGGTATCTGCAGACGCAGCGGTATGCCGCGAAAACCCTGGATGCCTATGTCGGCGCGGTATACGGCCTGGCGGCCTACACCTTGAAGCCGCCGGACCGACTGTCGAACGACGATATCCAGGATTATCTGCATTACCTGATCAACGAGCGTAAACTGGCCTGGAGTAGCTGTAATGTGGTCTTTTCCGGTTTGCAGTGTTTCTACGGCAAGTTCCTCAACCGGGATGAAACCGCTTTCAGTATCCCGCCCCGGAAAAGGACCAGAAAGCTTCCTCTGATCATGAGTCGGGATGAGGTCTGCGCCTTTCTCGACTCCGTCCACAACCTCAAGCACCGGACCTTGCTGCAAACGGTTTATTCGGCGGGATTGCGGGTCGGCGAAGTGGTGCGGTTGCAGCCACATCATATCGAGAGCGATCCGGGCAGGATGATGATTCGGATCGAGCAGGGCAAGGGCCGCAAGGACCGTTACACCATTTTAAGCGAGAAGCTTCTCGACTTGCTCAAGGATTACTACCGGGTTTACCGGCCGGGCGAGTGGCTTTTCCCCGGCAGGGATCCCGACCAGCCGATGCCGATTCCCACCGCGCAGCGGATCTATTACAACGCTAAAAAAAAGCCCGCCTGACCCGCGGCCGCGGCATCCATACCCTGCGGCACTGTTTCGCCACCCACCTTCTCCAGCAGGGAGTCGATATCTATGAAATCAAGCGGCTCCTCGGCCATTCTTCGATAAAGACCACCTACAACTACATTCACCTCACCAGTGGCTGGCTGGAAAGAGTTAAAAGCCCGCTGGATATGATCGAGGAGGTGCGACGATGACCGGGCAAATCGACCGGACTCCCGCCAGGAAGAAGCGGCCGGAAGCGGCCGATATCCTGAGAGCCCATCACGAAGAGTTTCTCCGGACCCATCCTGTTTCAAGCGCGCAGAGAAAGATCATCCGCCACATCATGGCCTGCCGCACCGACGAGATGGGCGGTTATGTCGAGTCCTGCGCCGACTGCGGCTATCTGCGGACGATCCACTTCTCCTGCCGTGACCGGCATTGCCCGAAATGCCAGACCATGGTCAAGGAACAGTGGCTGAATGCCCGAAAGGCGGAGCTTTTACCCTGCGGTTATTTTCATCAGGTTTTCACTATTGCCCATGAGCTTAACCCGCTGATCCTTTACAACCGGAAGATCGCCTTCGCCATTCTGTTTGCGGCGGTCAATGAAACCATGCAGGCCTTCGCCAAAGATCCGCAATGGCGGCATGAGGGCCGGTTGGGCTTTATCGGGGTGCTCCACACCTGGAGCCAACAGCTGCTCGACCATTTTCATCTCCATTGCCTGGTGCCGGCCGGGGTCATTTCGTTTGACGATTCCCGCTGGAAACCGGCCCGGAAAAAGAAGAAATATCTGTTCAGAAACGAATCCGTCGCCAAGGAGTTCAAGAAACGGTTCCTGGGCAAAATGCAGAAGGCCTATGACGACGGCAAGCTGATCTTTCCCGGCGGCGCCGGGCAATTTGCCTCGCCGGAAAACTTCAAGGCCCTGTTCAAAAAGGCGGGAAACAAAAAATGGATCGTCTACGCCAAGCGCCCCTTCGCCGGGCCGGAGCAGGTTCTCGAATATCTGGGCCGCTATACCCACCGGGTGGCGATCACCAACAGCCGGATCAAGGCTGTCGAGAACGGCAGGGTGACCTTTACCTACAAGGACCGGCAAGACGACAACACGGTAAAGGAGACGACCGTCGCGGCAACGGAATTTATCCGCCGTTTCCTGCTCCATACCCTGCCCGCGGGATTCATGAAGATCCGTTACTTCGGCTTCCTGGCCCACCGGAACAAAGGCAAATACATCCCGCTCATTCGCCGATTGATCGCCCCAATGGCGAAGGTGCCGCAAAAGGTCAAGGAAGATATCGGCGAGATAATGCTCAGGCTGACCGGCATCGATATCACCCTTTGCCCGGCCTGCAAAAAGGGCAGGATGACGACGATCAGGGAGTTGCCGCGACCGGCCTGGAATACCTCGTAACCGTCGGCCGGACCGGAAGATAGCCGGGATTCATCGAAAGGCGCGAAACAGATGCCTATGGACAGCTGCGTTAAAGCAAGACCGTTTCAGGGAAAATACTATCTCGCCAACTTCCAAAACGGAATTTAACCCACCAAAATATGAGCCGACCCTTGCCAAACGACCAGGCTTTTGTTAGAAATAATCCGACAAGCCCAACCTTCCATGCTTGCAGGGGATAAAGCAGGCTATACAATCCCCATAGAAGGACCGGCTTGGACCACCGAGGCGCGAATCGGCTCAGTCCAACAACATTTTATCAATCATCCCGCTGAGTTGTTGCACGACACTGCCGCCTGGAAGAGTTAAGCCTGTCCTGCTTTATGAGGAGTATTCTCGGCGGGACGAATGATAAAACGCTATTCGTTATTGCTGCATTTCTTGCAAGACCCCACCTTTGACTTTCCAGCCGAATGCGGC
>JARGFN010000216.1 GCA_029210665.1 Desulfobulbales bacterium | reverse complement strand
CCCGCGATCCCTCCTTCATCCCGCGGGCCTTTTCCTTCTCCCATATCAATCTCACCCATCGGAACTGGACCGCGGTGGGCCAGCCCGACCTGCCCATCTATCCCATTGTCGATCCCCACGGCCTGGCGACCCCCTTGCATGACGGCTGGTCGATCGACTGCTGGTTCCACGACGACGAAGGCAACACGATACTTCCTTCCAGGCTCAAATCCGTCGATCAACAGCTCCGGGATGACGCCAATCGCCGGGTCATTACCCGCAGCGAGACGGAAACGGCCAGCTTGACCACCGAAACCTCCCTTGACATCGAGCCGGGCGGCCCCGTACTTAAACTGACGGCCAGGGCCCAATCCTCGATCGGCGGCTGGCTGATTTTCACCCTGCGGCCCTACAATCCGGAAGGGGTGCAGTTTATCGAAAAAGCCGCCCTGCTTAAGGACGGCAACGGCTGGCTGGTAAACAACGAAACCAGGGTCCGGCTTGCGGAAAAGCCGGGCAAAATTCTCTTTTCGGACTACCGGGAAGGCGACGTCTTTTCCCGGCTGGCCGAAGAGCCCGCCCGGACCGAGAAAACCTGCCGGATCGGCATGGTCACCTCGGCGGCGTTTCACCGGGTCGAGGCCTATGAGGAGCAGCGGAGTTTTACCCTTTCGGTGCCGCTGCCGCCTTCCGTGGATTTTCCGGAGCTGACCGGCTCACGAAGCTGGGCGGAAGCGGAAATGGCCGCCGCGGAGCTGCGGATACCGGATGCCCGGATCAAGTTCCTATACGACGCCGCCACCCGCACCCTGATCCATCTTTCGGCCGGCAGCATCATTCCCGGCCCCTATACTTATAACCGCTTCTGGTTCCGGGACGCCTGCGTCATGCTCAACGCCCTGCTGGCTATCGGGCTGCCGGAAAGGAGCCGGCGCCATCTGGACACCTTTGCCGGTCATCAGACCAGGGAGGGGTTTTTCCGCTCCCAGGACGGCGAATGGGATTCGAACGGCCAGGTTCTTTGGATCTGGAACCGCTACCGCCTGTTGTCGGGCGGCGCCTTCAATCCCGACTGGATCAGGCCGATGCTCAAGGGGGCCGGCTGGCTCGACAGGAAGCGGATCTTTTCCACAAAAAATCCCAAGGTGAATGGCCTTTTGCCGCCCGGCTTCAGCGCCGAGCATTTCGGCCCCAACGACAACTATTACTGGGATGACTTCTGGGCGGTGGCCGGGCTGAAAGCGGCCGCCGACACCATGGCGGCCCGGGGGTTGAATGAGGAGGAGGAAACCATCAGGAAAATCGCCACGGAAATGGAAAAAGACCTGCTCCACAGCATCGCCCTGGTCGCCGCGGAAACCAGGAGCAGCGCAATTCCCACTTCCCCGAACCGCCGCCTGGACTCCGGCGCCATCGGCGCCATCGTCGCCGACTATCCCTTGCAGCTTCTGGCGCCGGGCGACAAGAAAATGCTGGCCACCGCCGGCTATCTCATGCACAACTGCATGCAGAAAGGCAGTTTCTTCCAGGATATGATCCATTCCGGGATCAATATCTACATGACCCTGGAGTTGGCCCAGGTCTATCTCAGGGCCGGCGATCTCCGCTTCCGGGAGCTAATGGATTCAGCGGCCGATCTGGCCTCGCCGACCGGACAGTGGCCCGAGGCCATCCATCCCCTCACCGAAGGCGGCTGCATGGGGGACGGCCAGCACGGCTGGGCGGCGGCGGAATGGCTGATGCTGATCCGCAATATGTTCGTCATGGATGACGGCGATCGCCTCCTCATCGGCCGCGGCGTTCTGCCCGAATGGGTGCGGCGCAGAAAGACACTCGCCTATGGACCTACTCTGACCCCCTTCGGCAAGATCAGCGTCGTGATCGACTGCCGGGGAAACCGGCCGGCCCTGACCCTTGCCGCCGAATGGTATGCCACCCGCCCCCGGGAGATTGTCGCCTGCCTGCCGGGATACAAAGCCGAAAAGCTGGTTCCCCCCGATTATCGCTGCCTCCTTGCCGGCGAAGAGCAGGAACCATGAAGATCTGCATGTTCACCAATACCTACCTGCCCCATGTCGGCGGGGTCGCCCGCTCGGTATCGACCTTTGCCGAGGACCTGCGCAAGGCCGGCCATTCCGTCCTGATTGTCGCCCCGACCTTCGCGGCGATGGACAAAGAGCCGGCCGAGGATGTCGTCCGGGTTCCGGCGATCCAGAATTTCAACGGCAGTGATTTTTCGGTCCGCATCCCGGTGCCGGGTATCATCGATGATACGATCAGCGCATTCAGGCCCGACATCATCCACAGCCATCATCCCTTTCTGCTCGGTGACGCGGCCCTGCGCGTCGCCCGCTCCTCCGACCTGCCCCTGGTATTTACCCACCACACCCTTTATGAGAATTATACCCACTACGTTCCGCTCGACTCCAGGATCCTGAAACGGTTCGTGATCAACCTGGCCACCCAATATGCCAACCTCTGCAATCAGGTGATCGCCCCCAGTACCAGTGTCGGAAAACTGCTGCTTGAGCGGGGGGTGAAATCGCCGGTGGAGGTGCTGCCCACCGGCATCGATCTCGATTTTTTCAAAAAGGGCGATGGCCGCCGCTTCCGGGAAAAGCATGGAATCGGCCAGGATACGGTTGTCATAGGGCATGTGGGTAGACTGGCCAGGGAGAAGAACCTGCCCTTGCTGGCCACCGCCGTGGCCCGCTATGTAAGGGAGGATGCCAGGGCCTGTTTCGTGGTGGCCGGCAGGGGGGACGCGGAACGAAGTATCAGGCAGGTCTTCCGGGAGAATAATATCGAAGAGCGGTTGATCATGCCCGGTAACTTTACCGGTAATGAGCTTGCCG
>JARGFN010000215.1 GCA_029210665.1 Desulfobulbales bacterium | reverse complement strand
CTTCCGGTTTGGCACGTGGTTTCGGGGCGGGCACGATACGGCTGTCTCGTGGTATGCTTGCCTCGGCAAAGGGAACTAAACTGTTACAAGACTCTTATAGTTGCGGCGGCCAACTTGTCAAGAAGGCCCAAGGTGTTATCTGCCGAGCCTGACCAGGGTTACTACCTTAAATCTCTTTGTTCCAAAGCATAAATTCACTCCAGAACTTTAATTCACCGAGGGCGGTGGAACAGCACAGGTAGTCGCCCTCTGGCCGGAAGGACTGGTGCTGTATTTCCTGGAGAAGCTCACCTGCAGTCGATTTTTGTGGATCAAGCACTGAATAGGCGGAAACATATCCCCACATATGGGCAAGGGTATTTCTCAGGCGACCAGGGGGCGGTGGAGTGCGCAGCAATAATACCAGTTTTCCCGCCAACTCGTCAAAAGAAATCTCCCCGGTTGCCACCTGCTTGCCGAACGTTTTCCCGGTCGCAGGGTCTCTGGCCATAACCGAATACTTGTGCGTGGCCCATAAGGCCTGGACATTTCCAGGCAAGGGAATGCGGCCCGATTTTTTGTCAAGATACTTGGTCTGCAGCAGACGGTACTGTCGGGCGGGCTGATCGATAAAGCGCGGAGGCCACATCGGGCCGCTTGACTCACGCTCGATCGGGCTAAAGTGGTTGAACCCCCGCAGCCCCATCTCTTCGACAAGCAAACCGTGGCGGATGGCCAGAGCCGGCAGATAGCCAAGCCAGCGCAGGGTTTCCGGGTGGCGGGAATAACCTGACTTGTCGTTTCGGATAATTGAATAGATTCCGTGCAGTTCGCGGTGTTCACCCAACAGGCTGCGATCATTCAAAAACCCTGCGTCAATGTCCCAGATCCGCATCTGAACTTCCGGTTAGGCTCTCAGGCAGTCGGCCACCGCTTCTGCGATATCGGCAAACTCAAATTGAAAGCCGCTGGCCAGCAGTCTTTCCGGAATGACAGTCTGTCCGGAGGTCAGGATCTGGGCTCCATCGCCGAACTGCAAGCGCAGGACAAATTTCGGAACATGGAAAATTGTCGGTCGGGCCAGGCCCTTGCCGAGGGCCTTGGTCAGTCCTGCGTTGGTGGTCGGGTGGGGGGCGGTCAGGTTGTAGATTCCTTCATAGCCAGCATTGTTAATTGCCTGCTCAAAAACCCTGAGCAGATCGGTTAGATGGATCCAGGAAAAAGGTTGCCGGCCGTTACCAATGGTTCCCCCCAGGCCGAGTCGGAACGGGGGGAGCATCTTGGCCATAGCGCCGCCGTCCCGGGCGAGAATCACCCCGAAGCGGAAAATCGCTGTTCTGATCGCAAGGTCCTTGGCCCGGAAGGCTTCCCGTTCCCAGTCCCGGGTAAGGTTGGCCAGGAAATCGTCAGCCAGGACATGGTCCTTTTCGGTATGGGTTCCGGTTGAGGCGTAGCAGCCGATTGCTGAAGCGGAAAGAAACACCCGGGGTTTTCTTTCTAGCAGCGTACAGGCCTTGACCAGCTTTGCGGTCAGATCAACCCGGCTTTGATACATGATCTTTTTGTACTCTTTGGTCCAGCGGCTGATCACCGGGGCTCCGGCAAGATTAACGATACAGTCCACCCCCTGCAGATGTTGGGCCAGTTCCTCTGCCGGCAGGGAAAATTCCCTACGGCCCAAGGGGATTGTTGTCCAGCCTTTTGCCGCAAACCGGCGGGCCAGGCTGGAGCCGACGAAGCCACTAGCCCCGCTCATGGCGATGGTCTGGGTTTTTTCGCTCATTTGCCCTTAAGATATCCTATTAACTACAGGGACAGATTAGATTGCCCTGCCCCGATTAGCGGCAGAACGCCCTCGACTGAAAAATAGACGAGAAACTTGGCGCCGGCGGCCCGATCTTCTGCCGGGGAGAGATTGCGTTGGGACAGAGAGGCAATAAGTTTGTCATCCCTGACTTCCGTTATCTTTTTCAGCTGAAGACGGATTCCCGCATAGGAATCGCCCTGTTCGATATACATGTAAGCCGCATAGGGATTGGTCTGTAGATTATGGTGGGTCAGGCGTTCCCTCATGATAAAGGCGAGGCTGCCATCCTCGTTGAAATGAGGTTTCGAGTAGATGGCGATACCAACCTTTCCCGCGGAATCGGATGTTGCCAACAACCCTTTTCCATTTGCATGCTGAAAATACTCTTTAAGTGTCATGGGCACTCCCTGTTCGGATTGTTTTTATGCAAAAGGGCCGGGTCATAGCCCTGGCGCCGAAGCCGGATCAATATTTTCTCATACAAATCATCCGCCATCTCCTAGCTCCGGCGGAGGATCCACAGGTATTTGCGTTTCGGATAACCGCTTGCCACGTAATCATAATCCTGGCCGAGATCAATGATCCAGTAATCGCCGGCAAAGGGCCAAAAAAAGGAAACCTTTAGCTTAGCATTGGTGGAATGTTCAACGACCAAAGCCTTGCCGGTGGCCGACCTTATTTTCCCCGAAAATGATTTGTCATGGCATTCATTCAGGACGATTATTTTGCCGTCACTCCTTAATTTATAGGTAGCTTTACTGGCGGCATAGTTTTTCTGGAAACGATTGTTGTGTCTGGCCACCTCAAACCAAACGCCGGTATATTGAGTCAGGTCTACATAGTTGACCGTTTCCACTGGGGAGTTTTGCGCGCCATAATAACCTGCTATAATCTCCAAGTTTCTTGCCGACCCATCAGGCTTCACCAATCGCTCATCCCGGCTAGGTCTGATGATGGCTTTTCGCTAAAAATAATACACTTGGATCAATTATACCCCAATAGTTATTGACCGGCCATAGGTAATTAAGCGGCTTTTTCTGGCTCAACAAGGTGGCAAGCCTGATTGCGGGACCGCTCGAAAAATGTTGGTCCGTACCGAACAAGGTTGCAAACAAGGTGCAAACAAGGGGG
>JARGFN010000214.1 GCA_029210665.1 Desulfobulbales bacterium | reverse complement strand
GCGGCAAATACCCCGAACTCCTCCGGCCCAAGCCCGTGCGCAAGTATCACCTGAGTCAGAAAAGCACAGCCGGCCCCGATGATCGAACCCAACCAGAGGCAAGAGAGCGCTCTGACCAGCGCTTTTTTAGCTGTCATAATCAAGCATATAAGTTGGCGGCCTGGCCCATGTTGGCATGACTCTCCCAGCGGAAGAGACCCGCCGGGTAACTTTTGAGGATTTCGACGCTGTTATCCGTCGAGCCGTCATCGAGAACGATAAGCTCGACCCGCGGGTAGTCCTGGGCAAGAACGCTGTCGACGGCTTCCCGGAGGTAATCGGCGGCATTGAAGGCGGGGATAACGATGGAGACCAGGGGCTGGTCGGCGGTGCTGTTCATGTTTTTACAATATCTTTTTTAAACATGCTCTGTCCGGTAGTTTTCATAAACGGCCGTGATGCCGTCCCGCAGACCTGTCGCCGCTTTCCAGCCCAACTCGTTGATTTTACTGACATCCAAAAGTTTCCGTGAAGTTCCGTCCGGCCTGCTCGTGTCGAAGACCAGTTCACCCTGAAAACCCACGACCTCTTTGACGATTCCCGCCAACTCCGCAATGGACTGATCCTCGCCGCAGCCGATGTTTATAAGCGGTGAGGAATGTGGAGTAAGGAGTGAAGAGAATTTGTCGTCCGGCAAACCGGCCAGGAAGACAGTGGCATCGGCCATGTCGTCGCTGTAGAGGAATTCGCGCCGCGGGGCGCCGGTGCCCCAGAGTATGACTTTGGGTGAGGAGTGAGGGGTAAGGCGTGAAGAGTCGGAGGTGAGGCTGATGGACTCTTTTATATCCGGGGGAATGGGACCGTAGGTGGCTTCATCTTTTTTAATTGCATCAAGGTCTCCTTCTCCGGCCAGTCTGGCCAGATGGAATTTCCTGATCAGGGCCGGCAGGACATGGGAATTTTCCAGATCGTAGTTGTCGCCCGGTCCGTAAAGGTTGGTGGGCATTACGGCCAAGCATTTCATGCCGTACTGACGGTTGTAGGCCCAGCACATCTCGATCCCGGCAATCTTGGCCACCGCATAGGGCCGGTTGGTCGCTTCCAGCGGCCCGGTCAGGAGATATTCTTCCTTCATGGGCTGGGGACAGTCGCGGGGATAGATGCAGGAGGAACCGAGAAAGAGCAACCGTTTGACCCCAGAGCGGTAAGCTTCATGGATGACATTGGTCTGGATGGCCAGATTCCGGTGGATAAATTCGGCCGGGTAGGTGTTGTTGGCGACGATCCCCCCCACCCTGGCGGCGGCCAGGAAGACATATTCCGGTTTCTGCTCGGCGAAAAAAGATCTAACCGCCGCCTGATCGGTAAGGTCGAGTTCCGCATGACTCCGGGTGATGATATTGGCATAACCCTTCGTCCGGAGGCTGCGCATCAAAGCGCTGCCTACCAGGCCCCGGTGGCCGGCCACGTAAATGCGGGAGTGAGGGGTGAGGGGTGAGGGGTCAGGAGTCATTTCTTGTCGATCTCTTTTCTCAGGGAATTTATCAGGCCGGCAAGAAGTCTGAAAACTTTATCCACATTATCGAGAAGGATTTTTCCCACGGAAAGATATCCCAAATTTTCACTTATTAATATTTGTGTTTCCAATTCGCTTAAAGATCCACGGGCAATGGAGAGAAATTGCAGGAATTCTTTCTGGCCGCTGCGCCCTGCCCCTTCGGCGATATTACTGGGAATTGAGACGGCGGCGCGGCGCATCTGGCTGGTTAAGGCGTATAATTCTTCTTGCGGAAAACGGGCCGTAACCCGATAAATCTCCTGAACCAGCAGCATAGCCTCCTGCCAGACAAGCAAATCATGATGTTTTCTCTTCACCCATCCCTCACTCATCTTTTCCTCACTCCTCACCCCTAACCCCTCACTCATCTTTCCCTAACCCTAACCCCTCACTCATCTTTCCCTAACCCTAACCCCTCACCATCTTTTCCTAACCCCTCACTCCTAACCAGCCCTTCCCTATTCATGACGATTAAAAACCGTATACCCCTTGCGCTTGACCAGTTCGTCGCGTTCGGCGGCTTTGAGGTCTTCCCGGACCATCTCCGCTACCAGTTCCGGGAAGGTTATTTTGGTGGTCCAGCCCAGTTTTTCCCTGGCCTTGGTGGGGTCGCCGAGGAGGGTATCGACCTCGGTGGGCCGGAAGTAACGGGGATCGACCTGGACGATGCAGCCGCCCTTGGCGTCATAACCTTTCTCGTCCAGCCCTTTGCCTTTCCAGGAAACGGAGAGGCCGAGTTCATCGGCGGCCGCGTTGACAAAGTCACGAACGCTGTAATGCTCGCCGCTGGCGATGACAAAATCCTCCGGCTCGTCCTGCTGGAGCATCAGCCACTGCATTTCCACGTAATCCTTGGCATGGCCCCAGTCGCGTTTGGCGTCGAGGTTGCCGAGATAGAGGCAATCCTGGAGACCGAGCTTGATCCGGGCCAGGGCCCTGGTGATCTTTCGGGTTACGAAGGTTTCGCCCCGGACCGGCGATTCATGATTGAAAAGGATGCCGTTGCAGGCGTAAATCCCGTAAGCCTCCCGGTAATTGACCGTGATCCAGTAGGCATAAATCTTGGCGACGGCGTAGGGCGAACGCGGGTAGAACGGGGTGGTTTCACTTTGGGGGGTTTCCCGGACCTTGCCGAAAAGTTCCGAGGTCGAGGCCTGATAGAATCTGGTTTTCTTCTCGAGCCCCAGGATCTTGATGGCCTCAAGCAGGCGCAGGGTGCCCAGGGCATCGGAATTGGCGGTGTACTCCGGTTCTTCAAAGGAAACCGCCACATGGCTCTGGGCCGCCAGATTGTATAGTTCATCTGGTTGAATCGCCTGAATAACCCGGACCAGGCTGCTCGAATCGGTCATATCGCCGTAATGGAGAATAAAATCGCGCCCCTTTTCATGGGGGTC
>JARGFN010000213.1 GCA_029210665.1 Desulfobulbales bacterium | reverse complement strand
TTTTTTGTCCCGTTGCCGGAGGTAATCGACGATCGCCTCGACCAACCCCACCGGCGTGGTGATCGGCGGCTGGAGATTTTCGACCAGATTCGGTTTGATCAGCACCTGCCGCCTTTGGCCGAGAGCGCCGAGCAGATTGGCCGCATCAAGTAACCGGCCGACGCTGTCCCGCCAATCTGAAGAATCGACCACATGGACTGCCCGATTCTTATTCATGAAATTTCTCCGTCGAATCAGGATGGGGTGGCTAACATCCTAAATCCATGTTAATAGTTCCCTCTTTTTGCATACACAACCGGGTATTATAATAACGTCATGATAACGATCAACAAATTAAGTCTGCAATACGGCAATAAACATATTTTCAAGGAAGTCTCGGTACGGATCAACAACCAGGACCGAATCGGCCTGGTCGGGGTCAACGGTACCGGCAAATCGACCCTGCTCAAAATGATCGCCGGCGAGATCGAAACCGATTACGGGGTCGTAACCAGATCCAAGAACGACACCATCGGCTATCTTCCCCAGGAAATCGCCTCCCTGCCGGCGGACCGCACTATTTATCAGGAGGCCGAATCGTCCTTCGGCGACACCCTCAATCTGCAAAAAGAGGTCGACCGGATCAATAACGAACTGGCCGCCTGCGCTGCCGATTCTCCCGAAATAAGCTCTCTTCTCGAACAGCAGGGTGAATTGCAGCATCAACTGGAGCAGGCCGACATCTTCACTATGAGTTCCCGGATCGAAAAGGTCCTGCACGGTCTCGGTTTCACTCCGGCCGATATGGATCGTTATTGCCATACCTTCAGCGGCGGCTGGATCATGCGATTGATGCTGGCCAAGTTGCTGCTGGCCCAGCCCGCCTTTCTCCTGCTCGACGAGCCGACCAACCACCTCGACATCGAATCCCTGACCTGGCTTGAGGACTTCCTGACCGGTTACGGCGGCGGCCTGGTCATCATCTCCCACGATCGCGCCTTCCTCGACTCGCTGACCACCACCACCTGGGAGCTGAGCCTGGGCAAGCTGACCGCCTACAAGGGCAACTACAGCAAATATCTGGTCGAAAAAGAGATCCGGATGGAGGTCCAGCGGGCCGCCTACGACAACCAGCAGGCCATGATCCAGCAGACCAGGAAGTTCGTGGAGAAATTCCGGGCCAAATCGACCAAGGCGAGCCAGGTCCAAAGCCGGGTCAAGCAGCTGGCCAAGATGGAGATCATCGAGATTGAAGACACCGAATCCCAGGTCTCCTTCCGCTTCCCGCCCGCCGCACCGAGCGGCAGGTTGGCGATCGCGGCCGACGGGGTAACCAAAAGCTACGACGACAAGCGCGTCTTTGCCGGTCTCTCCTTCGAATTGCACCGGGGCGAAAAGATGGGGATCGTCGGAGTCAACGGCGCCGGCAAATCGACCCTGGTGAAACTTCTGGCCGGACTTACCGAGCAGGACAGCGGCAATATCAGTACCGGCCATAACGTCAAGATTTCTTACTTCGGCCAGCATCAGGCCCAGGAACTGCCCCAGGATTACACGGTCATGGAAGTGATGTCCTCGATCAACTCCGGAATGACGGTCACCCAGATCCGCTCCCTGCTCGGCGCCTTCCTGTTCCGCGGCGACGAAGTCGACAAAAAGGTCTCGGTCCTCTCCGGCGGGGAAAAAAGCCGACTCGCCCTGGCCAGGATGATCTCCTCCCCGGCCAATCTTCTGATCATGGACGAACCGACCAACCACCTCGACATGGCCTCCCAGGAAATCCTCCAGGAAGCCATGTCCCAGTACAACGGCTCGATCATCGTGGTCTCCCATAACCGCTATTTCGTCGACAGCTTCGTCAACAAAGTCCTCGAAATCAAAAACGGCCGGGCGACCATCTTCGACGGCAACATCAGCTACTATCTCGAAAAAACCCGCGCCCAGCGGTACAGCGACGCGGCAAAAGAGAAAGCCGCCGAGAGTTCCGAGGAAGCCCCGGACGCCAGGAAGCTCCACGGCAAGGA
The DNA here is from genome assembly GCA_029210665.1 of Desulfobulbales bacterium. Taxonomy (GTDB): domain Bacteria; phylum Desulfobacterota; class Desulfobulbia; order Desulfobulbales; family JAGXFP01; genus JAGXFP01. The sequence goes on along the minus strand of JARGFN010000213.1, from coordinate 950 downwards.
GGCCCGCAAGGTTCAGGCCAGGCGGCGCGAGGAACGAAACCGACTGCTCGGGCCATTGAAGAAGGAGGCCGCCGCATACGAAAGGGACGTCGAAATGCTTGAAAACCGCAAAAAAGAGCTGGAGGGCATCCTGGCCGATCCCGAGCTGTATAACGATCAACAAGCCTTCGCCGAAAAAAGCAAGGAGTACGGCGCGGTGGCACAAAAACTGGAAAGGGCCTTCGCGGTATGGGAGAAAGCCCTGACCAGAATCGAGGAAATAGACTCGGATATTGCCGAGCCCTGATTGCATTCTCGCCGGAAGCAACGGTTCGGCAGGCGAACGGCCCGGAGAACTTCGGGTGGGTGCGACGCCTCCGGTCAGGACCACGCCGGCGATGACTACATTAACCTCTCATTAAAAAAAAGGACGACCTCCTCAGGGGGGACCGGTTTGCTGACTATAAAGCCTTGCACTTCGTTGCATCCCAGAGAGCGCAGGAAATCAAGCTGCTCCTCGTTCTCAACTCCTTCGGCAATGACGGACAGTTTCAGATCCTGGGCCATTTTTATGATATGCAGGGCAATATTTGCATCATCGGTTTCGTGGGGGAGATTTCGGACAAAGGCCCGATCCATTTTGAGCTGATCGATCGGGAAGTCTTTCAGGTAGCTTAAAGATGAATAACCAATGCCGAAGTCGTCAACGGCAACGGTAAGTCCGACAAAATGGAGTTCGTTGAATTTGGCAATGGCCTCCTCGGCATTCTTCACCACGATGCTTTCGGTAATTTCGATATTGATCCAGCGCGGACTGATGGCCGTTTCATTGATGATTTCCGAGACCATTTCACTGAAATTCGAATCCGCCGCTGTATAAACCGGGTTGAGAAATCATGTTCCCGAACCCTTTTGGTACGGCGGATTCAAAAGTGAAGTGCAACTTTTATAGGTTCAAAAAGAAGTGAGCT
>JARGFN010000212.1 GCA_029210665.1 Desulfobulbales bacterium | reverse complement strand
AGTGAAAAGACCATTATTTTACGTAACAACAAACGGATAAAGCCCCCGCTAAGCCGTCACGGATTCAGGTTATGGTTTGCGGGGTACTAGAAGCACAAACCGCAATCGGGACATTCCGTCCCCCCCGAAAAACCATGACCGCAGGCCGGGCAGGTGTTTTCGGCGGAGAGAGGATCGAAAACCGCTTCGACAGGAGGGGCACCGTCAACCACATCAATAATCGAAGTGCGGCGGATCTCGGCCTCGATAATCCGTAAGGCGTCCTGGGCTTCCTCGCGTCTGACCACCAGGTCAAAACTGGCGCAACACCCCTTGCCGCAGGAACTCTCATCGCCGGCCAAAAGCGAGGAGATCCTCTCCGCGTTCAACAATCCTTCATATGCCTTCATTTCGGCCAGAGGTCCCCGGCGAATGGTGACCAGTTCGTCATCGGGAGTAAGCTTGCCGCGCCGCTGCGCCATTTTCTCCAGCCTGCTCTCGTGGCCGGCAAGGATTTCCCGACCCGTTATCAAATCAACTTCACAGACCGGGCATTTGCCAATTTCCGGACGGTACTCATCATTGCAGCTGGGGCAATATTTAAGCTCCGGGTCATACATGGTTCATCCTCGCAAATTAAAGAATAAAACGGCTCAAATCCTCATCCTGGGAAATATCGGCCAATTGCTCTTTCACATAAGCGGCCGTCACCACAAATCCCGGTTCGGTCATTTCCGGTGCCTTGAAAGAGAGTTCTTCCAGCACTCTTTCAAGGACGGTATGGAGGCGCCGGGCGCCGATATTTTCGGTCCGGCTGTTGACTTCGGCGGCAATCTCGGCAATTTCATGGATGGCTTCATCTTCGAAAACCAGCGCGACTCCCTCGGTTGCCATCAAGGCGACATATTGTCTGATCAAGGCATTTTCGGGCTCGGTAAGAATCCGATAGAATTCCTCCTTGCCGAGGGGGTGCAGTTCGACCCGGACCGGGAACCTGCCCTGCAATTCCGGAACCAGGTCCGAGGGCCTGGTCAGATGAAAGGCGCCGCTGGCGATGAACAGAATGTGATCGGTCCGGACCATGCCGTGTTTGGTGGTAACCGTCGAGCCCTCGACAATCGGCAGAAGATCGCGCTGCACCCCCTCACGGGAAACCTCGGCGCCGTGGGATCCACCCTGCCGGGAAGCGATCTTGTCGATCTCGTCGATAAAGATGATGCCGGACTGCTCGGTCCGGCGGACGGCAAGGTCGCTGACCTTCTCCATATCGACGAGCTTGGCGGACTCCTCCGAGGTCAACAGGGTCATGGCTTCGTTCACCGTGACCTTGCGGGACTCCTTTTTCTGGGGAAACATCTTACCGAACATCTCCTTGACCCCCATGCCCATCTCGTCCATGCCGGAACCCCCGGAAAGAATCTCGATCATCGGCATCTGCTGGGGCTGCTCGAAATCCATCTCGACAATTCGCTCATCGAGTTTTCCCTCTCTGATCATCCGCCTGAATTTCTCCCTGGTCGTGTCGAGGCGGGAAACCGCATCGTCATCCTCGGGAAAGCCCGGCGTGGTTGCGTAGGCCGGTTTGTCCGCCAGCGGCACCAGGACGTCGAGCAGGCGCTCTTCCGCTATCTCGGCGGCCCGGGCCGTCACCTTTTCCCGCTCCTCGTCGTTGACTATCTTAACGGCCAAATCGGTCAGGTCACGAATCATCGATTCGACATCCCGGCCGACATAGCCGACCTCGGTAAACTTCGAGGCCTCGACCTTGATAAACGGGGACTGGGCCAGTTTGGCCAACCGCCGGGCGATCTCGGTTTTGCCGACGCCGGTGGGTCCGATCATGATGATATTCTTCGGGGCGATCTCATCGGCGAGGGGAGGCGGCACCTGCTGTCGGCGCCAGCGGTTTCGCAAGGCGACGGCGGTAAAACGCTTGGCGCTCGCCTGGCCGATAATGTATTTATCAAGTTCCGCGACAATTTCGCGGGGGGTCAACGAAGCATTGGATTCCATATTTTATCTGTCTGATTTGGGTTTATAAAGGGGATGAGCATCATTCGCCGGCGGCCATCTTTTCGACAACAAGATTGGCGTTGGTATAAATGCAGATCGAGGCGGCAATCAACAGCGCTTCCCGGCAGATCTCCCCGGCATCGAGGGTGCTGTGGGCGACCAGCGCCTTGGCGGCCGACTGGGCATACGGACCGCCGGAGCCAATGGCCAGTATTCCGTCATCGGGTTCAATCACGTCACCCGAACCGCTGATCAATAGCGAATAGTCTTTATCGACCGCGATCATCATCGCCTCGAGACGGCGCAGCATCTTATCGGTCCGCCACTCCTTGGCCAGCTCCACCGCCGAACGCATCAGGTTGCCGTTGAATCTCTCCAGTTTTTGCTCAAGCTTGTCGAAAAGGGTGAAGGCGTCGGCGGTGGCGCCGGCAAAGCCGGTTATAACCTTGTCGCCGTAGAGCCTCCGGACCTTTCGGGCCTGATGCTTCATAATCGTGTTGCCCACCGAAACCTGGCCGTCACCGGCCAAGGCCACCTCGCCGTTATGACGAACGGCAATAATGGTAGTCGATCTTATTTTCAAGTTATCCTCTCCCTGTCTCCTGTTTTTTCGCCATGGGATGGGCCCGATCGTAAACTTCGGTCAGATAGTCCATGTTAAGATGGGTGTAGCGCTGGGTGGTCGACAGACTGGCATGACCCAGAAGTTCCTGGACCGTCCTGAGATCGGCGCCCATTTCGAGCAGATGAGTAGCAAAGGAATGCCGCAGGACGTGCGGGGTTACCTTGCTGATTATCCCGGCCCGCCGGGAATAATCGGCGACCAGCCGCTCAACGCTGCGTACCGTTAACCGCCCGCCCCTGACGTTCAAAAAAACCGCGTGATTTTCCGGCGTATGTCCCCTTCCTATCCTAGCGGCCAGCAATTCATCCCGCTGCGGCAGATAGGCCTGCAAGGCCTCCACGGCAGGACGGCCG
>JARGFN010000027.1:9380-21432 GCA_029210665.1 Desulfobulbales bacterium | reverse complement strand
AGCCCGGACGGGTTGTTTTTCTCCGATTGATTTTATAAAGCTGAGTTGAGCAGCTAGTCTGCTCGTATGAAACTTATGCCCTGTGGGTATAAAGCTGAGTTGAGCAGCTAGTCTGCTCGTACGAAACTTATGCCCTGTGGGTATAACAACAGGAAGGTTGCCAAGTGAGCCGTCTGCAAACAGTTGATCCCGAAGTATACAAGACGATAAAAGATGAGCTTGCCCGGCAGGCCTATCAGCTTGAACTGATTGCCTCGGAGAATACGGTCAGCCGGGCGGTCCTGGAAGCGCAGGGCTCTATTTTCACCAACAAGTATGCCGAAGGGTATCCGGGCAGGCGTTATTACGGCGGCTGCGAGTACGCCGACACGATCGAGACCCTGGCCATCAACCGGGCCCTGGAGATCTTCGGGGCCGAATATGCCAATGTCCAGGCCCATTCCGGCAGCCAGGCCAATATGGCGGTATATTTCGCCACCCTGCAACCGGGCGACAAGGTTCTCGGCATGGATCTTGCCCACGGCGGCCATCTTACCCACGGCAGTGCGGTCAACTTTTCCGGCCAGCTCTACGATTTTGTTTCCTACGGGGTCGATCGGGAAACCGAAATGATCGATATGGCCGAGGTCGAGCGGCTTGCCCTGGCGCATCGCCCGAAAATGATCGTGGCCGGGGCCAGCGCTTACCCGCGCGATATCGATTTTGCCGAATTCCGGTGCATTGCCGATAAGATCGACGCGCTGTTCATGGTCGATATGGCCCATATCGCCGGCCTGGTCGCGGCCGGAGTCCATCCCTCGCCGGTGCCCCATGCCGACTTTGTCACCTCCACCACCCATAAAACCATGCGCGGCCCCCGCGGTGGCCTGATTCTGGCCAGGGAAAAATTCGGCCGCAGCCTGAACAGCAAGATATTTCCGGGGATTCAGGGCGGACCGCTGGTTCACGTGATTGCCGCCAAGGCCGTGGCTTTCAAGGAGGCCTTGACCGATGATTTTAACAAGTATCAGCAGCAGGTGGTTGTCAATGCCCGGGTGTTGGGCGAGAGCCTGAAAGCCTACGGTTTCCGGCTGGTTTCCGGCGGTACCGATAATCATCTGCTCCTGGTCGATCTGGCCGGCAAGGCGATTACCGGCAAGGCTGCCGAGGAAGGCCTCGAAAAAGCGGGCCTTACCGTCAATAAAAATGCGGTGCCTTTCGATACCCAGCCTCGTTTCGTGACCGGCGGCATACGGATCGGCACCCCGGCCGTGACCACCAGGGGCCTGAAGGAAGCCGAGATGAAAATGATCGCCGCCTGGATTGATCGGGTCATCAATAACCTTGCAGACGAGGCGGCCCTGGCCGCCATTCGCCGGGAAGTTCATGATTTATGCGCCCGCTTTCCGCTTTATCCCGATTTGCAACGGGAGATGGGTTGAGACATGACCGTCCCCCGGCCTTCATGGCATGAGTATTTCATGTCGATTACCGATCTGGTCGCGCAGCGCTCCACCTGCACCAGAAGGTATGTCGGCGCGATCATGGTCCGCGATAAACGGATTATCACCACCGGTTACAACGGTGCGCCGTCCGGAATCAGCCACTGTCTCGATGTCGGCTGTCTCCGTGAGCAGCTGGGGATTCCATCCGGTGAGCGCCATGAGTTATGCCGGGGGCTTCACGCCGAGCAGAACGCGATTATCCAGGCTGCCCTGCACGGCAGCAGCGTCGCCGGTTCGACCCTGTACTGCACCAATATGCCCTGTTCTATCTGCACCAAGATGCTGATCAATGTCAAGATTGCCGAAGTTTACTATCGGGAAGGTTATGCGGACTCGCTTTCCGCGTCCTTGATGGCCGAGGCCGGCATTCCGCTTATCCAGCTGCATTGATGGTTAATTACTTGTCCCGCCGAGCAGTTTGTTCCCGAAAGATCGGAATGGTGAGCAGATGAAATGTCCCTATTGCGGTCATCTGGAAAATCGGGTGGTCGATACCCGGCTCAGCCGGGAAAACACCATTACCCGGCGCCGCCGCTCCTGCGATGCCTGCAACCGCCGCTTTACCACATACGAGCGGCTCGAAGTCACCGTGCCGATGCTGGTCAAAAAGGATGGCCGGCGCGAGCCGTGGGACCGGCACAAGGTCGTTGCCGGCCTGAAGAAGGCTTGCGAGAAAAGGCCGGTCGGCATGGCGGAGATCGAGGAGTTTGTCGATGCCATGGAAATCGAGCTCCAGAGCCTGGGCGAGCGGGAGATTCCGGTGGATCTGATCGGGGAGAGAATCATGGACGGCCTCCGGCGGATGGATGAAGTCGCCTACGTGCGCTTCGCTTCCGTATATCGGCAGTTCAAGGATCTCAACGAATTCATGGCCGAATTGAAACTTATGCTCGATCGCGACAAGCAGACTTGATGGCGTCGCCCGGGGATTCGGAATAAAGAAAAAAACTCCAATCCGGCCAATGACGGAATTGCTTCATGACCGATTACGACGATCAGGATTTCAGGTTTATGCGGCTTGCCATTCGGGAGGCCCGGAAAGGACTCGGTAAAACTTCGCCGAATCCATGCGTCGGCGCGGTTGTCGTCAAAGATGGGACCTTGATCGCCAAGGGATGCCACCGCAAGGCGGGGATGCCCCATGCCGAGGTGAATGCCCTGGCCATGGCCGGCCGGGACGCCAAGGGCGCCACCATTTACGTGACCCTGGAACCCTGCAATCATACGGGCCGCACCCCCCCCTGCACCGCAAAGATCCTCGCCGCCGGAGTCAGGCGGGTGGTGACCGGGATGGATGACCCCAACCCCCTTGTCAGCGGCGGCGGCAATGCTTATCTTGCCGACCGGGGCGTCTCGGTTACCACCGGACTTCTTGCCGAAGAGTGTCGGCAGCTGAACAGACCTTTCATCAAGCATGTTACCACCGGCCTGCCCTGGGTGATCATGAAGGCCGGGCTCAGCGTTGACGGGCGGATCGCCACCCGGTCGGGGCACAGCAACTGGGTTACCTGCGACGACTCCCGGCGTTACGTCCATCGTTTGCGTGACAGGGTGGATGCCATTCTGGTCGGTTCCGGCACGGCCCTGGCCGATGATCCGTCCCTTACCGCGAGGCCGGCGGGCGGACGGGGCCGCGACCCCCTGCGGGTGGTGCTCGACAGCAGCCTGCAACTTTCCGCCCGGGCTAAAATGCTTCAGCTTGAGTCGGAGGCTCCGACCTGGATATTCTGCGGACCCGACGCCGATGTCGCCAAGCGCGAAGAGTTGGCGGCGGCCGGAGCGGTGGTGAAGAGGGTGGCCAAGGATCCCCTGGGGGGCCTTGAGCTGACCGCGGTTCTTCGGGAACTCGGCCGGGCGGAGATAACCAGTCTGCTGGTTGAAGGCGGCGGCGGTATTCATGCCGCCTTTCTTCGCCAGGGGTTCTATGATGCGGCCAGTCTCTTCATCGCCCCGATCTTTATCGGCTCCGAAGGGGTGCCGGTAGTCGGCGAGCTGGCGATCGACAGGATCGACCAGGGTAAATGTTTTCGAGTGGTCCGAACCAGAAGGCTCGGCTGCGATGTAATGATCGAAGGATTATTCGGCAACCCGTATTGATGACGGAGACCTATGTTTACCGGAATTATTCAGGGCAGGGGCGTGATTTTTGAGAAGCGGCCGGCGGGCGGCGGCCTGGTTTTCGGGATCGAGGCCGATTTCGACCTGGATCACCCCGCCGAAGGGGAGTCCATCGCGGTCAACGGGGTCTGTCTGACCGCCAGGGAGATCGGCGGCCGCCGCTTTCTGGCCGACGTCTCCCCCGAGAGCCTCGACCGGACCAATCTCGGCCGGGTTGCGGTCGGCGGCGCGGTCAATCTGGAAAGGGCGCTTAAGTTGAGCGACCGCCTCGGCGGCCATCTGGTCAGCGGCCACGTCGACGCGACGGCGGCGATCGTGTCCCGCAAACCCCTGGGCGATTACGTTATTTTTACCTTCGGGGTGCCGGAGGGATTGGGACGCTATATTATCGAGAAGGGTTCGATCACCATCGACGGCATAAGTCTGACCGTCAACCGGGTCGACGAGCGGAGCTTTTCGGTGTCGATCATCCCCCATACCCTTGAGATTACCACGCTCGGCAAACTGGCCCAGGGCGACCCGGTCAATCTCGAAGTGGATCTGATCGGCAAGTATGTCGAAAAACTCCTCTCGGTGCAGCCGGCGGGAGGCGGGGCGGCCTCCTCGCCGATTAACCCGGCCTTTCTGGCCGAGCATGGCTTTATCAAGTAATAAATGGTGATGGCCGAGCCTGTTGGCAATATCGGCCGGACTTAACAAAATGGAAACAAGCCGAGCCGCTTGCCCGGTTGCGGGAGCGGTTCCTTTAACCAAGGTGGTGGATCTAGATGACGGTAAACACGATTGAAGAGGCGATTGAAGATATCCGGGCCGGCAAGATGGTCATCCTGGTAGATGACGAGGATCGGGAAAACGAAGGCGATCTTTGCATGGCCGCCCAGATGGTGACCCCCGACGCGGTCAATTTCATGGCCACCCACGGCCGCGGTCTGATCTGTCTGACCCTGGTTCCCGAGCAGATCGAAAAATTGCAGTTGCCGATGATGGTCCGCGACAACAAGTCCCCGTTCAAGACGGCTTTCACCGTCAGCATCGAGGCGACCAGCGGGGTGACCACCGGCATCTCGGCCGCCGACCGGGCCCGGACCATTCAGGCCGCGGTAAGGCTCGATGTCAAACCGGAGGATATCGTCAGCCCCGGCCATGTTTTCCCGTTAAGGGCCAGGCGGGGCGGGGTGCTGGTCCGGACCGGTCAGACCGAGGGTTCCGTCGATCTGGCCCGGCTCGCCGGCTTGCGGCCTTCCGGGGTGATCTGCGAAATCATGAACGAAGACGGCACCATGTCGCGGATGCCGGATCTGAAGAAATTCGCCAAGAAACATAAACTGAAGATCTGCACCATCGCCGATCTCGTCGCCTACCGGCTCCAGAAGGACACCCTGGTCCACCGGGCCGCCGAGACCCGGCTGCCCACCACCTACGGCGGCGAATTCACGGCCATTGTCTACACCAACGATGTCGACGATTACGAGCATCTGGCCCTGGTCAAGGGCGATGTCGATCCGGACAGCGAGGTCCTGGTCCGGGTCCATTCCGAATGTCTGACCGGCGATGTCTTCGGTTCGATGCGTTGCGATTGCGGCGGTCAGCTCCAGGCGGCGATGAAGATGGTCGAAAAGGCCGGCAAGGGGGTTATTCTCTACATGCACCAGGAGGGCAGGGGGATCGGCCTGGTCAACAAGCTGAAGGCCTATGCCCTGCAGGATGAGGGGCTCGATACGGTCGAGGCCAACAAGAAGCTCGGCTTCAAGGCCGATCTGCGCGATTATGGGATCGGCGCCCAGATCCTCCGCGATCTCGGGGTGCGCAGGATGAAGCTGATCACCAACAACCCCAAGAAGATCGTCGGGTTGGAAGGCTACGGGCTCAAGGTGACCGGAAGGGTGTCGGTCGAGATCGCCCCCGATGCCGAGAACCTCAAATACCTCCAGTGCAAAAAAGACAAACTCGGCCACATGCTCGATCTCATTGTCGGTAAGCCCGGAAAAGCTGACAAATAAGAAGTTTTTTGCTATTATCGCTAAATGAAACGAATCGGCGCGGCCCGGTGAACCCCTTTTCCCTACTCCCCTCGCGGATCGAGAAGATATCAGGAGACTGAAATGGCTAAATATATTGACGGAAATCTTAAAGGCGACGGCAGGAAATTCGGCATCGTCGTGTCGCGGTTTAATTCCTTTATCGCCGAGAAACTGCTGGATGGCGCCCTCGACACCCTGGTCAGGTCCGGGGTTGCCGATGACGATATCGAGGTTGCCCGGGTTCCCGGCGCCTACGAGATTCCCCTGGTGGCCCAGAAGATGGTCAGGTCCGGCCGCTTCGACGCGGTTATCTGCCTCGGGGTGATTATCCGGGGCGCCACCCCCCATTTCGATTTCGTTGCCAACGAGGCGGCCAAGGGCATCGCCCAGGTCAGTCTCGACAGCGGCGTGCCGGTAATGTTTGGAGTGCTGACCACCGACAATATCGAACAGGCCATCGAGCGGGCCGGTTCGAAGGGTGGCAATAAGGGTTCCGACTGCGCGGTGGCCGCCCTGGAAATGATCAATCTGCTTGCCCAGTATTGATCGGCGTTGATGACTGTTCCAATCAGACGGCGGGCCAGGGAGCTGGCCATGCAGGTTTTGTATCAATGCGAGACTTCCGGACAGACCGTCGAGGAGGCCTTCGAACTCTTGCGGGAGAACTTTCAGGCTAATAAAAAGGCGGCCCCCTATGCCCTGGAGATTCTGGCCGGAGTTGTCGCCAACAGGGCCGAAATCGACGGGCTGATCTCGGCCCATTCGAAAAACTGGCGTCTGGAGCGGATGGCGATGGTCGACCGCAACATCCTCAGAATCGCCGCCTTTGAATTTTTGCGGAAGGGGGAGGACGTCCCGGCCTCGGTGGTGATCAACGAGGCCCTGGAGGTGGCGGCCCGCTATTCCGACGAGGATGCCTCGCCATTCATCAACGGGGTTCTCGATTCCATGAAAACCGCGCTGGGGCGGGAGTAATCGGCATTTTCACCGGTTCTCTCCGCCGGGACAAAAGCTAAGATGGTCAAAGAAATTTCCCGCCGTGCGCGGCCGAATCTCGTTCAGGAACTCTTTTCCGTCCTGGGGATTTTTGTCGCCGTCTTCCTGCTGATCTGCCTGGCCGGCTTTTCCCTGTCCGATACCGCCGCCTCCCTCGAACCCCTTTACTGGGGCGGCAAGGTCGGCAGCTTCTTCGCCCGGCATGTCATGGCCTTTATGGGCCTCGGTTCCTTCTTGATGGTCCTCCTGCTTTTCTGTTTTTCCTTTTCCTTCTTCTCGCCGAACGCCACACTTGATCGTCTTCCCCATGCAGTCGCCGGCGGAACGGGGATTCTGATCGCCGGCAGCGGCATGCTGGCGGCCAGCGGTATCGCGGATATGCATCTTGCCGGAACGGTCTATCCGGTCGGCGGTTATATCGGCGGGCTGCTCCACTCTTTTCTGGGCGAATATTTCGGCAATTTCGGCTCGGTCCTCTTTTTCAGTTCGCTGTTTCTGGTCTCCCTGATGGTTTCCTGCGAGTTCTCGCCTTATCTTCTGGCCTGCAATATCGTCGCCGGGCTGCGGTCCCTGACCGCTTTCGCCTGGCGGGGGCTGGCCGCCCGGGCCGCAAAAAACGATGACCGCAAAAACGACAAGGGGACCGATCCCGCCCCGACCGTGATAAACGATGGGCGGCGCGACCCGCTTGTTGACGACGAACGGGAGATGATCATTTCGGTGCCGAACGTCAACAAGCCGGTCCGCTTGACCGAGGACGAATCGGCCGACGATTTCCTCCCCCTGCCCCTGGCGATCGGCGAGTTCCGCCTGCCCGGGGTGAATCTCCTGGAGAAATCCTCGGTCGGCGATTTCCTGGCCGACCGAGCCCACTATCTGGAAGTCAGCCGTAAGCTGGAATCCACCTTGAAGGATTTCGGGGTAATCGGTAAGGTTTCCGGAATATCGCCGGGTCCGATTATTACCACCTACGAATTCGAACCTGCCCCCGGCGTCAAGATCAACAAAGTCGTTTCCCTGGCCGACGATCTGGCCATGAAGCTGAAGGCGGAGAGCGTCCGGATCGTCGGCTCCATTCCCGGCAAGGCCGCCCTCGGCATCGAGATTCCCAATCCGGAACGGCAGACCGTTTTTATCCGCGACATCCTGGGAAGCGACGAATTCCAGCAGGCCGCCTCCAAACTGACCCTCGGGCTGGGCATGGACGTGATCGGCAATCCGGTGATGGCCAATCTTGCCAGAATGCCGCATCTCTTGATTGCCGGGGCCACCGGGGCGGGCAAGAGCGTCGCGGTCAACGGGATCATCTGCAGCATCCTGATGAAGGCCACCCCGGAGGATGTCCGGTTGCTGATGGTCGATCCGAAGCGGATTGAGCTTTCCTGCTACGAGGACATCCCCCACCTGCTCCACCCGGTGGTGGTCGACCCGAAAATGGCCGCCCGGGCTCTGCAGTGGGCGGTCCGCGAGATGGAGCGGCGCTATCAGCTCATGGAGGAGAAGCGGGTCAAGAGTATCAACAGCTTCAACGAGATCAGCGAGGATGAGCGGCTACCGCTGATTGTGATCATCATCGACGAGCTGGCCGATCTGATGATGGTCTCCTCCCGCGAGGTCGAGGATGCCGTGGCCCGTCTGGCCCAGATGGCCCGGGCGGCCGGCATGCATCTGATTCTCGCGACCCAGCGGCCGTCGGTCGATGTCCTGACCGGCCTGATCAAGGCCAATTTCCCGACCCGGATGTCCTTCAAGGTCTCCTCGAAGATCGATTCGCGCACCATCCTCGACAGCAGCGGCGCCGAACATCTGCTCGGCGCCGGCGACATGCTCTTTCTGCCGCCCGGTTCGGCCAGACTGCAAAGAATCCACGGCGCCTATATTACCGAGAAGGAAATCGAAAATATCGTCAACTTCGTCAAGGAGCAGCGCCCCGCCTGTTATGACGAGTCGGTTACCGTGATCGGCGAGGGGTTCTCCGAAGATGATAATGGCGAGGCCGAGGAGATGGACGAGAAGTACGACGAGGCGGTCGCCCTGGTCTGTGAATCGGGCCAGGCCTCTATTTCCATGGTCCAGCGGCGGTTGCGGGTCGGCTACAACCGGGCGGCCCGGATGATCGAGCTGATGGAAAAGGAGGGGGTGGTCGGCCCCGCCGACGGCTCCAAACCCCGCGAAGTCCTGGCCAGAAACAATTACTGATCCGCCGGCCCTTCCCCGCCTGTCCCCTAAAGGAGAAAAGGCTTTTATACCCACCGGGCATAAAACTGAGTTGAGCAGCTCGTTCGCTCATACGAAACTTATGCCCTGTGAGTAAAAAAGGGAGGTTCAAGATGGCTGCCGGTTACGGAACGAGAGCCGATAGCGAAGGAGTCCACCGTCTCCGGGACGGCCGGCTCCTCGCCTATGCCGAATTCGGCGACCCCCGGGGCAAACCGGTCTTCTATTTCCACGGTCTGCCCGGTTCCCGGCTGGAGGGCCGGCTGCTCGACCGCACGGCCCGGCAAGGAAACCTGCGGGTTATCGCGCCGGACCGGCCCGGTTTCGGGCGCTCCGATTTCAAGGCGGACCGCACCATTGCCGACTGGCCCGGGGATGTCACCGAGCTGGCCGACACCCTCGGCCTGGAGACCTTCGCGGTGGTGGGTAATTCGGGCGGCTCCCCCTATGCCGCGGCCTGCGCCCGCTATCTCGGCCCGCGCCTGACCGGGACCACCCTGGTCTGCGGACTGGGACCCGTCAGCGCCGCCGGGGATCTTGCCGAGATGGCGTCCTGGATCCGTCTGGTTTTCGGCCTCGCTCGCCGGCCGAGCTTCCTGTTGCCGCCCCTGGTCGGACTGATTGCTTCCTGCCTCCGCCATTTCCCCGAACAGGCCCTGACTTTCATGGCCCTGAAGGGTGCCGCCCCAGATCGGCAGGTATTGCGCGAGCCCATGGTGCGGGAGGTCCTCAAGACTTCCTTCCGGGAATCGGGGCGGCAGGGGGGGCGAGGGGGTGTCCTGGAAATGCAGCTTTTCACCCGCCCCTGGGGTTTCCGCCTGGAAGATATTTCCTCGGAGATCCAGCTCTGGTTCGGAGGCCTGGACCGGACGGTGCCGCCCCGAATGGGCGAGGCCCAGGCCGCGGCTCTGCCGAATTGCCGTCGCCGCTATTACCCCGAGGAAGGCCATTTTTCCCTGCCGGTCAGGCACATCCGGGAGATTCTGGCCGAGGTCCGCTAGGAGTTGTCCGGACCAGGCCGCCAAACCGGCAAGAATTAAATTTACCCGCCCGCTGTTCCTAAGACAGTATTTCTCGGTTAGAATGATGAAATGCTTCTTGCGGGTATGGTTTGCATGTTTGGTGGAAGATAGGCAGGTGGTTTGTGCGGGTATGCAAAAAGCCGGGAGCTGGCAAGATCTCTTGATACTGTTCAACTTTGGCGTTTCAAGACCTGAGCCGCGGCTCCTCGAGCCAGGAACAAAAAAGGAGGATTCCCCATAAAAAAGAGCTTGGTCTATTTTGCGGCGGGTTGCCTGGGAGGAGCGGCCAACAGTCTGGCGGTCTGGCTTTTCGGCGCCGCCGGGATTACCGGGGCGGCGGGGGTCGCAATTGCGCCGGCCCTGACCGCAATCTTTCTGTATTCCCGCATCGTCTGGGGCGGCCTCTGGGGGTTGCTGTTTCTGCTGCCGCTCCGGAATATGAAGATCTTTACGAAAGGGGCACTGCTCAGTCTCGCCCCAAGCGCCATCCAGCTGTTTGTTGTTTTCCCCCTGAAGGCCCACCAGGGTGTGGCCGGATTGGAACTTGGCCTGGCAACCCCTCTTTTTGTCTTGTTCTTCAACTGGATCTGGGGAGTCGCCACCGCCTTCGCCATTAAAATGGCAAGGTAGGGCAGCCATCATATGACGATGATTCAGTCGCTGCCGAAGACCATCGGCTTGTCGAAGGTTCGGATGGCAGAGAGGGATCTTTCAGCTGAAACATGGCAAGAGCCGACATCATGGCATCAGCGAGTGGTATTTTTGCATTGCCGGCCCGATGATCGGGGATTTGTTGAAAATCCTCACGCATCAAACGGATCAGGGCGTCGGCATTAAGATGTTTTCTCACGGTTCTTTTGGGTCTGGCGGCTTCGATACGGTAAACTTTACGCTTCTTCATGGCAATCTCCTATGTAACTTATTGATATCACATAGAAAAATCGTGACCACCCCTTCGGGGAGTTGTCAAGAAAAAAATACCGTTGCCGTAATTTATTTTTTACTGTTATTTCGACTAGTTACAATGGTATCTGTTCTCGCGGTTGATGATTTCACGATCTGAAAATGTTTACGAAAGCCTTTTTTAAATTTATAAAGAAATCAACAGGTTACGACAAGTCCGGGAGTTGCTGCTGCTGTCCCATCGTTTAACGCTGGTTGCTTTATAACATATTGATTTCATCTATCCTTGATATGGCAGCCGTTGCATTTACGCGGCCCCCTATTGCCATTTATACCTACTGCATGGCAAGGTTTACAGTTAGTATGGAAAATGTCTTTCCGATTCTGTAAAAAGGTATTGGCAAAATCTTTGTTGTGGCAATTTTTGCAGTGCAACTCTTTGCCGTCGACAATGGCGAAAATTTCTTCGTTTCCTCTCGGGTTATGCCCATCGTCGTGATGGCATTCTCCGCAGGGAATGTCTAAACTTCGATGAAGGACATGGTCGAATTCTACCGGGTTTGAAGTTCCAATGATAATGGGTTTATCTGGCATGCCTATCTCTCCGGCCTGAACGGCAGGGCAGCTCCAGAGCAACCCGGTCGTGGCAATCAAGACATTAATAATGATTTTTCCGGTTCTCATGATTTACCTCTAATGTTTGCGGGTCATCCGAAATGTTATTGAATTCATGAATTGATTTGGTAGCCGGGTAGGGTGCGTTCGACGCGCCATTCCTCTAAATTGCCAATGTCCACTTTGTAAATCACCTTCTGCTGCCGTAATCCGCCGCAGGCCGGCATGCAATGCTTACCTGAATGCTTTATTTATATTGGCGTTTTCAATAATCATTTTCACGTCCATCATTCCGCTCCCGAAAATGAGGAATAATCATATTTTAATATCATAAACTATTAATGAAAACATGCAAATATCTCATAATGTTGGGGGGGTTAAATAGAAGGCGCCGCAAGGGAGAACTTCGCGCCCTTCGGACTCCTCGCGATGACGGTGGTGAAGCAAATTCAGAATGCGGAGTTGAATGAGAAGGTGGCTCGGCCCCGGAAACAGGAAACAAAAAAAGCCCTTATCCTTTACAAGATAAGGGCTTTTAGAAAAACAGATTAGGGCTGAGATGTCTACTCGGCCTTCTCCTCAGGGGCCTTCTCCTCAGGGGCTTCCTCGGCAACTGCCTCTTCGGCAACTGCCTCTTCGGCAACTGCCTCTTCGGCAACTGCCTCTTCGGCAACTG
>JARGFN010000027.1:0-9280 GCA_029210665.1 Desulfobulbales bacterium | reverse complement strand
CCTCTTCGGCAACTATTCCCTCGACAGGCTCTTCCACCTTCTTCTTGGGCTTATCAACCTTGATCTTGCCTTCCTTGATGAGGATCTTTACCTTCTCTTCGCCGTTGATGTGCTGGCCGTCCTTGCCGATAACGGCCCAGCGTTTGCTCCGCTTCTCGACGAGTTTATATTCGGGCTTTTTCTTCTTTTTGGTCATTGTCTTACTCCTTTTCAGTTTCTTACAGGTGCTCTTGCATTAAGAGCGTGAGGTTAAAAAAGGGGTACGCACTCCGGCGTCGTCCCCAATATGAATCCGAACTATACGCTAACCGCGGATATACTTAATTGACTTCCAAGCGAATGTCAAACCGGAATTCGAACCACGGACGGCATTGGAGGGTTATCCCGTCCGGCTGATGGAAAATTTTCGTATACCGCGCTAACTTCTTGAAAGATTGTCAAAAAAAAATTACAAATCATTCTTTGATCTTTATGACTCTCATGGACATATTTGATGGAAAGTGATCGAGAACATAGCGGCAGGATTCTGGCTGTGGGCGGCGGTAAGGGCGGCGTCGGCAAGAGTTTTATCATCAGCAGTCTCGGAATGAGTCTTGCCAGGAAAGGCCGGGTCGTCATGATCGACGGCGATCTGGGCGGGGCCAACCTTCATAATTTCCTGGGGGTATCTCCCCCGAAAACCGCCCTGGCCGATTTTTTCGAACGCAAGACACCCCTGGCGGAACTCATTGTCGCCAGCGGTATTGAAAACCTCGGTCTGATCGGCGGCATGATCGGCACCACCGGGGCTGAGAACATCAAGCATGCTCAGAAAAAAAAATTGTTTAACCATATTCTCCGGCTGGAGGCCGATTATATCCTGATCGATCTGGGCGCCGGCGCCCATTTTAATACGATCGACACGGTGCTGCTGGCCGACGATAAGATCATCGTCGTTACCCCGGAAATCAACTCAATCGAGAATATGTACAATTTTCTGCGCAACCTGTTCTTTAGAAGATTGGGCGGCGCCCTTGGCGTGCATGGCTATCGGGAACTGGCCATCTCGGTCTGGAAGGAGCGGCAGGAGCTCGGCATCAGGAATTTCAAACAGCTTATTGACCACCTGAAGGATATTTCCCCGGAGTTGCACCGCTTGATTGACCGGGAACTGGCCGGTTTCAAGATTAACCTTGTCCTTAATCAGGCCAAGGGGCACCGGGATATCATGATCGGCAATTCGGTTAAAAGCGTCTGCCGGAAATTTTTCGGGATCGATACCCTGTACAGCGGCTATGTCGAGTATGACGAAAGCGTTTCCCATAGTATTAACCGTGGGGTGCCGTACATGAATACCTTTGCCGCTTCCCGCTGCGCCCGCTGCATCGAAAAACTGGCCGACAACTTGATGGCCGGCCGGCAGGTCAGGATAAGCTGATGAACCGGGAAGACTACCGAGCCCATTTCGAGACGCTCGAATTGACCAGCGAAGCGACGCCGGCCGAGATCAACAAGGCCTATCTTCTGCTCAAGGATATCTATTCAACGGATTCCCTGGCCATTACGGCAATGGCCGAGGAAATATCCGCCGAACAGACGGCGGATATCCTGGAACGGATCGAGGATTCCTACCGCGCTCTGACCGAGATGTTTAGCGCGGAAAGGCACGCCGTTACCGAGTTGGCGGACCGGCTGGCAGCCGATATCGATGAGTTTAACGGCGCCGTCCTGAAAAAAATTCGTCAACGGCTCAAGGTTTCGCTCGATGATATGGCGTTGGAGACCCGGGTTCGGCGCGAACATCTGGTCAATATCGAGGCGGACAATTTTGCTGAACTGCCGGTCGCGGTTTATACCAGAGGCTTTCTGCTGAATTATGCAAAATTCCTCTCCCTTGACGCCGAGAAGGTGGTGGAAAGCTATATGGCAAACTTTCGGCTGTATTGTCAGGATGGCGCCCGATAACTCGTTATTTTACGGGCCGACTGCGTTGCGCTTTCCGTTACATAGTGTTGCTGTGCGCCGGAAATTACGCCTTGTCGGCTTGCAAAATACCTTCGCAATCTCGCGAAACTTTATGGTTTGTGGGGTACTAGGGGTGAGGCCGCCCGGTTGCTTTCCACTTTCGCCTCTAACCTTGGCCCTCCCCCTATTTTAAGTTGAGAAGAATGAGTTGCAACGAAATGAAATATGGAATGATCCTCTGCCTTGCCCTGATTTGGGCGGCAATGTTTTCCATTGCGCCGGCGCCGTTATCGGCCAGGGAGGGCAAGGTCGTGGAGGGCGATTGTCAAAACGGGGTAGGAACCTTTGCGTATGTTTCCGGCGCCGTCTACGCGGGTGAATGGCGGGACGGCAAGGAGCATGGCCGGGGCCGGATGACCATGCCGGACGGCAGCAATTACGAAGGTGAATATCAGAACGGCCGCCCCCATGGTTACGGCGTATTTCAGCTCCAGGACGGGCGGCAATACGACGGGGAATGGGTAAACGGGGTGGCCGAAGGGCAGGGGCTTGAGGTCAATCCCGACGGCAGCAGCTATGAGGGGCACTGGCGCAACGGTCTGCCGAACGGTTATGGCGTAAGCACCCTTGGGGGCAGGGAAGAAAAGGAAGGTTATTGGGTGGACGGCGAATTTGCCGGCCAGGACAAATCCTGGAATATCCGATAATGGCGCCCACCCCTTTGCCGTTCTCCCCGGACGAAGGCCGTTTCTGTCGCGGATTCGGGCCGGCCGCGGATTCGGGCCGGCCGCGGTTTCCGGCAAGAAACCCGAAGTATGGACGACCGCTTTAGCAATGGTCGCCCCCCTCACTCCCCCTCGAATTCGGTCTGAGAATAGATCGCGTAACCCTTCTCCTTTAATCTGGCTTCGCCGCCGACATCCGGCAGGTTGACGATAAAGGCCATTTCCGTTACGACCCCGCCGATTTTTTCGATCAGGGCGGCGGCGGCCATGGCGGTGCCGCCGGTGGCCAGCAGGTCGTCGACCAGAAGAACTCTCGCTCCTTCCGGAAAGGCGTCCTTGTGGATCTCGATAATGTCGGTACCGTACTCCAGATCGTATTCCTGGGAAACCACGTCGTGGGGGAGCTTGCCCTTCTTGCGGATCGGCACAAAACCCTTGCCGAGGGTGTAGGAAAGGGCGCCGCCCATGATAAAGCCCCTGGCCTCGATGCCGGCGATAATGTCGAATCCGGGCTTTTCCTCAAGATAGCGTTGGGTGAAGTTGTCGATCACCAGCCGGAAACCGACCGGATCCTGGATCAGGGTGGTGATATCCCGGAACATGATGCCCTTTTTGGGATAATCGGGCACGGTTCTTATTCTTGATTTTATCGGCATCGCTGTTTCCTCCTATGTTGAACAGACATCGTCATATTCTCTGATTTTGGGGATGACATCCATGAACAGCCGGATGACCCGATCCGAATTCCGTTTCATGGTTGCCACGATCATTTCCCAGGTTACCGGTTCTTCCTCTTCATGCCAGCAGTCGTAGTCGGTTGACATGGCGGTTGCCGCATAATGGATTTGCAGTTCCCGGGCCAGGTTTACTTCCGGAACCGTACTCATGTTGATCACGTCGCAGTTCCAGCCCCGGAACATGTGGCTTTCCGCCCTGGTGGAAAAACGCGGGCCTTCGATGGTTATTATGGTTTTGTCGTTATGATGCCTGATGCCGAGGCCGGCCGCCGACTCGGCCAGGAGAGCGCGCAGATTCGGGCAGAATGGTGCGGCCATCGGAGTGTGAACCACCGTGTCTTTATCGTAAAAGGTGGTTTGTCGTTGGCGGGTATGATCAATGAACTGGTCCGGAAAGACCAGATGGCCCGGTTCGATCTCCCGGCGCAGGGAACCGACCGCCGTCGCCGCCAGGATATGGGTACAGCCGTATTCTTTCAGGGCCCAGATGTTGGCCCGGAAATTGACCCCGCCGGGATGGATCGAGTGATCCTTGCCGTGGCGGGCGAGGATGGCGATATCCACCCCGGCGATTTTTCCGCAGGTCAAGGGTGAAGAAGGGGTGCCGTATGGGGTGGCAACCGCTGTTTCGCCGGCGTCTTTAAGGATGCCGGGGTCGTCGAGACCGGAGCCCCCGATTATGCCGATTTTTAACATATGCCAACCTCTGGGTTTCGGTAGAATTATTGTGGAGATAACCGCTACAATAAACTGAATAGAAAAAAGCCTGTCAAGATGAAATACTTCTTTGAACCTTATCCCTGTTTTCAATGAATATTCGGGTCAGGTTTATTTTTGTGGCGAAATGAAAAATTGTTTGGTATACGCGATATAGAATGGTTATTGTTCGCCGGCAGAATAATTGTTACAGCCCCGGTCCTTTACATTTTGAGTTGACTGCGCAAGATATGGTTTTTTGCGCTGTTTTTTTGGGCTTGCTCCGGGTCATGAAGGTTCAGGCAACGGAAACGCCCGTCAATTAGTGCGACAGGAGTGGAAATGTTACAGGGAAAAGTGAAGTGGTTTAATGAGTCTAAAGGATTTGGTTTTATCGAGCGGGAAGACGGTAACGACGTTTTTGTCCACTATACCGCCATTGCCGGTGATGGTTTCAAAACCCTTGGGGAAGGGGATGAAGTCGAGTTCGAGATTGTCGACGGACCGAAAGGACCGGCTGCCGCCAACGTCCGGAAAAAGTAATTTTTTTATAGTTATCTCAGAGCCTCCGGTTTTGCCGGGGGCTTTTTTTTGGTATCGAACTTTTTGCCTAGCCATCTCGATATTTTTTGCGAACTCATCTCACCCCTCACCCCTAAATCCTCGCTCCTTACTCCTACCCGAGTTGCCCGGCCGCACGGGCCGGTTCTCGCTCAGCCTCAGGAAAAACCCGATTTGGAACTGCATCCGGATAAGGCCCCCGCCGGGATCGATGAACGGCCCGAAGAAATCCGGAAGCTGGAGGCGGAAATGGTTTTCCTGACTTTGTTGCTGCCGCATTTATTGCATTTTATATCCTCATCGTCGCCGGTTTTGCTGACCAGCACTTCAAAATTCGTCTTGCAGTCGTTGCATTTGTATTCGTAGATGGGCATGATATCTCCTCCGTTTATCTTGTAAGTATTTGGGCACTTCTATTTAATCTATCCCTAAAATAATCAGCGGAGTCTGATTTGTAAAGGTTCAAGGTTCAAGGTTCAAGGGGCAAGGTGAGGGAGGGAAGGGTAAAGTGAGGTCGGCCCGGAACTTTTAATTCTTTTTTTTGAACCGCTTCTTGCCGGTTCCTTCCCCCCCTTTGTGCGCAACGGCTGTGTAATTGTCGGTCTAAACATGTACAAGGCGTCAAAACCTGATATTATGGGCGATTCGGCGTGTGCCGGGTTGCAGATTGGAAATGGACAGAAGTAATGGCTTTACAGATTGAATATCCTGCGGAACTGCCTATTTCGGCGTGCCGCCGCGAGATAGTCGAGGCGATTCGCGATCATCAGGTGCTGATTATTGCTGGTGATACCGGTTCCGGCAAATCCACCCAGCTGGCCAAGATGTGTCTGGAGGCGGGGCGCGGCCGCGAGAAGATGATTGGCTGCACCCAGCCTCGCCGGCTGGCGGCGACTTCGGTGGCCGGGCGGGTGGCGGAAGAGCTGGGCCCTGCCGGAGCCGGCCTGGTCGGCTGCAAGATCCGCTTCGCCGACCGGACCACGGCGGCGACCCGGATCAAGTTCATGACCGACGGGATTCTCCTTGCCGAGGCCCGCGGTGACAGGCAGCTGAGCGGTTACGATACGATCATCATCGACGAGGCCCATGAACGCAGCCTCAATACCGATTTTCTGCTCGGCATCCTCCGCCGTCTCCTGGCCCGGCGCGACGATCTCAAGCTGATCATCACCTCGGCGACCATCGATACCGATAAATTCGCCAAGGCCTTTGACGACGCGCCGGTGATCAAGGTTTCCGGACGGACCCATCCGGTCGAGGTCCGTTATCTGCCCGGTGACGATGAAGATGAGGCCGGTTATGTCGAGCAGGCGGTCGAGGCGACCTTCGAACTCCACAATCGGCGGGAAGGCGGGGATATCCTGGTCTTCATGCCCACCGAACGCGATATCCGGGAGAGCGTCGAGGGCCTGGAAAAGCTGATCGCCAACCGTAAGGACAGCAAGGGCGCGGCCACGGTCCTCCCCCTCTTCGGGCGTTTGTCCGGCGGCGACCAGAACCGGATCTTCAGGGCGGCCAGGGGGCGCAAGATCGTGGTCGCCACCAATGTGGCCGAAACCTCGATCACCGTGCCCGGTATCCGCTATGTGGTGGATACCGGTCTGGCCCGGATCTCCATATACAATGCCAGGGCAGGGACCAGCAAACTGCCGGTTCGGCCGATATCACGGGCCAGCGCCGACCAGCGCAAGGGCCGCTGCGGCCGGACCGCTCCCGGCATCTGCCTGCGCCTTTATGCCGAGGAAGATTATCTGGGCCGGGAGGAATTTACCCGCCCGGAAATCCAGCGGGCCGATCTGGCCGATGTCATCTTGCGCATGCTCTTCCTCGGGCTCGGCGATCCCCGCGATTTTCCGTTTATCGATCCTCCCACCCCCCGGGCGATTGGGGACGGCTACAAGTTGCTCTGGGAACTGGGCGCGATCAAGATGAAGGACGGTAACCGGGATACCGCCAGCCTGACCGGGCGGGGCAAGATCATGGCCCACCTGCCCCTGGACCCCCGGATAACCAGAATGATCATCGAGGCGCGGGAACTGAACGCGGTCTCGGAAGTGGTTGTGGTCGCCGCCGCCCTGAGCATCGCCGATCCCAGGGTCCGGCCGGCCGATCGTGAGAAGGAGGCGGATCTGGCCCATGCCGGATTTGCCTCCGGTTCGGATTTCCTCTCTTTTCTGAAGATCTGGTCGGAATGCGCCAAACTGCCCAGCCAGGGCCGGCTCCGGAAATTCTGCAAACAGAACTTCCTTTCCTACCAGAGGATTCGGGAATGGCGTGATATCCATGAGCAGATTCGCGCGGTTCTGGGCCGGCAGAAGGGCTTTCGCTTTGATGGCCCTCCGGCCGGTCCCGACAGTATCCACCGGGCCATCCTGAGCGGCAACATCCGCAATATCGGGCTGCGCAAGGCAAAAAACATCTACCAGGCCGCCCGGGACAAGGAGATGATGATCTTTCCGGGTTCGGCGCTGTTCAACAAGGGCGGCAAGTGGGTAATGGCCGCCGAACTGGTCGAGACCTCCCGCCTTTTTGCCCGCTGCGTGGCCAATATCAAGGTCGAGTGGATCGAACCGCTGGCCGGCCATCTCTGCAAGTATTCCTGGGCTGAGCCCCATTGGGAGAAGAAGCGCGGCCAGGTGGTGGCCTTTGAGAATGTCACACTCTTCGGGCTTTTAATCGAGGCCAGGCGCAAGGTCAATTTCGGGCCGCATAAACCGGAGGAGGCGCGGGAGATTTTTATCCGGGAGGGACTGGTCGAAACCGAGCTTGGCGGCGTCTTTCCTTTTCTGGACCATAACCGGAAGATGATCGACCATTTCCGGGAACTGGAAGATCGGCTCCGGCAAAGGGATGTCATGGTCGATGACTGGACCCTTTACCGTTTTTACGACGAACGGGTGCCGAAGGATGTTTATGATCGTACCGGCCTGATCCGGCTGCTCAAAAAAAGGGGCTCGGACGATTTCCTCCGGATGCGGGAAGAAGATATCGTCCGCCGGGCGCCGGACACCGAGCAGCTGGCCCAATTTCCGGAAGAGCTTGATGTCGGCGGCTTTTTCTGCAAGGCCACCTACCGGTTCCAGCCGGGGGCCGAGGATGACGGCATCTCGGTGAATATCCCGATCGATCTGCTTTCCCAGGTCGATCCGGCCTGTTTAGAGTGGCTGGTGCCGGGGATGCTTCTCGAAAAGATCATCTTTCTGTTGAAGGGGCTGCCCAAAGCCATACGGCGGCAATTGATTCCGGTGCCGGATACCGCCAAGGGCATTTTCGCGGAATTGCCATTCGGCCAGGGTAATTTTTACGGAGCCCTGCAGGAGCTGGTCATGACCGGAAAGCAGGTCCGGATCGAACGCGGTGACTGGCCCCTCGACTCGTTGAGCGATCATCTCAAGGTCCGCTTCTGCCTGATCGACTCCCGGGGCAGGATTGTCAAGGTCAGCCGAAATTTTGCCGATCTGGCAGCCCCTTCCCGAAAGAGTCCCTCCGGAGACCTGCTCCTTGAGGTGAAGAAAGAGTGGCATGGGGACGATCTTGGCGGCTGGGATTTTGCCGGATTACCGGAAAACATTCCGATCAAGGACCGGCAGGGACGCTTGCAGGGTTTCGCCTGGCCCGGTCTCGAGACAGACGAGCAGGGCCGGGTCAATCTGCGCCTTTTTGCCGACCGGGAAGAGGCGGCCAGCCGGACCAGGGCGGGGCTGCCACCCCTTTATCTGAAACACTTTCAAAAACCCGGAAAAATTATAAAGGAGTTTACCCTTGGCAAGGATTGCTGGGCCCTTTACGAGGGACTTGGCGGCCGGGATGAGGTCGATCGCGATCTGGCGTCCTTTATTCTGGCGGAGATCTTTGCGGCCCGCGACGGGGTGATTCCCGGTCGGCGGGTTTTTGAGGAGCGACTCGCCCTGGTCAAGGAAAAGGGACTTCCACGCCTGGGCCGGGAACTGCTTGAGCAGGTCAAGGTGGTTCTGCGCGAGAGAAGGGCGGTTCTCGATCAGATCAACCGCTATGAAAAGATGGCCGGTCCCGGGACGGCAAAAAATAAAATTGGTGATTTCAGGCATCATCTGGAGTCGGTTCTGCCCGCCGATTTTCTTAAAACCTTTGACGGCCGCCGCCTGCGCAACGGCCTCCGCTATCTTAAAGGTCTGTCGGTCCGGATTGAACGGGCCCATGTCGATCCGGCCCGTGACGCCATGCGGGAGGAGCAGGTGAGGGTTCATGAAGAACGTCTGGAATCAGTTCGGGGCCACCAGAGCTATTCGCCCGATTATCAAAGGGTCCTGACCGAATATCGGCAGATGATCGATGAGTTCCGGATCTCA
This sequence comes from Desulfobulbales bacterium, assembly GCA_029210665.1. GTDB lineage: Bacteria > Desulfobacterota > Desulfobulbia > Desulfobulbales > JAGXFP01 > JAGXFP01. The sequence goes on along the minus strand of JARGFN010000027.1, from coordinate 289 downwards.
GTTTATGCCCAGGAACTTAAGACTGCTTTTCCGGTTTCGCTGAAAAGGCTCGACGAAAAATGGCGGGAGCTGAAGGCCTTGGGGTGACAGCCCGCTTGTCCAAATTCGTGGCACTGCTAAACGGTTACAGTTCGGCGGTTTTGGATACTTTGGCGACCGCTCCGTGAACGGTTACCCGGGGTGGCTGCCTCCTTAGACTGCAAATTAGGTCTTTCAACAGGCTGGTCAGTGGCCGGGTGATTGATGGCGCCGGCTTCGATTTATAAATAAAATTAAGGACGTCGGTGAT
>JARGFN010000026.1 GCA_029210665.1 Desulfobulbales bacterium | reverse complement strand
GTTCGTATTAATTGGGAATCAACGGGGTGTTCGAGTGAACACCCGAATCCCTTGATTTTACTGGTGCGCCCGACAGGATTCGAACCTGTGGCCTACGGATTAGAAGTCCGTTGCTCTATCCAGCTGAGCTACGGGCGCATACTCTTTGTATACCCACAGGGCATAAGTTTCGTGCGAGCAGACGAGCTGCTCAACTCAGCTTTATATATAACACGATTTGAGGTTGATTTAATATCACCTCGCCGGTAAATATTCAAGCGGTAAAACTTATACTTCACGCCGCGCCGTCCCGCCACACGTCGCCGAGATAACGCCTGCCGGTAGGGCCGCTGCTTGGTCAGCTCTTTTTTTTCTTCCAGACCGTGCCCTTGGCCGTATCGATTACCTCGAAACCCTGGTCGGCCAGTTCCCGGCGGACCCCGTCCGCCTTTGCCCAGTCGCCGCTGCGCCTGGCGTCCTCCCGGTCGCGGATCAACTTGTCGATCTCCGGGGCCAGCGGACACTTGTCGAGCTTGAGGAGGTTGAAGATCGAATTCATCCGCCGCAGGGTTTCGAGGATATAATCCTTCTGCTCCCGATCCAGATTGCCTTCACTGAGGATGGGATTGACCTTCTTGACGAAATCGAACAAGGCCCCGAAGGCCCGCGAAACATTCAAATCGTCGTCGAGGGACGCGAAAAAAACCTTCTCCATTTCGGTCAGGTAGGTGGCCACCTCGGGGTGGGGCAGCCCCGGCGGCAGGCACAACAGCTTGGTGGAAAACTCATCGAGCCGCTTGAGACTTGTCAGGGCCGCGTCAAGTTTTTTATAGGAAAAATTAATCGGTTTCCGGTAATGGGTCCGCAAAAGATAATAGCGGATCTGCCGGGGTGAATAGCCCTTATCGAGCAGATCACCGAGGGTCAGAAGATTGCCGCCCGCCCGGTCCATCTTCCTGCCTTCGACCAGAAACAGCTCGCTGTGCAGCCAGTAATTGGCCAGGGGCTTGCCGCTTAAGGCCTCGGCGATGGCGATCTCGTTTTCGTGGTGGGGGAAGATCAGGTCGCGGCTGCTCGAATGGATGTCGATGGTATCGCCGAGGAAATGGCACGACATGGCGGCGCATTCGATATGCCAGCCGGGCCGCATCTTGCCCCATTCGGTCTCAAAGAAAATACCGCTTTTCAGTTCGGTGAGGGTCGAGCGTTTGAGCAGGGTGAAGTCGACCGGGCTGTCCTTGTCGTAATTATCGAGGTCGACGGTCCTGCCAAACTGGATCTTGGCAAGATCGACCCCCGACAGACGCCCGTACCGGGAGAATTTGGAGATATCGAAATAGATCGAGCCGTGTTTTTCGTAGGCGAAACCCTTCTCGACCAGCTGCCGGGCCATATCGATCATCCGGGAGACATGCTCGGAGGCCTTGGGATAGCCCGCCGCCTTAAGCACCCCGAGGGATTCGATATCCTCTTTGAACTGCGTGACATATCCGGCCGTGAATTCCCGGACCGACTGGTTATTCTCCTCGGCCCCCTTAATGGTGTTGTCATCGAGATCGGTGAAATTCATGTAAAACTTGACCCGATAACCCTTGTGAGCCAGGACTCGATTAACCAGATCCGAATGGATAAACCGCCGGCAATGGCCGAGATTGGCGGGCTCATGGGCGGTGGGGCCGCAGGTGTAGAAAGTGACTTCGTTCTTGTCGATCGGCTTAAAGATCTCCTTGCGCTTGCTCAGAGTGTTGTAAAAACGCAGTTGCGAGGCGGGTTCCGCATCGGCCCGGGGTTCCTCGACGCTGTACAGAGTGGTGGAGAGATATTTCTCGCCGCCGTCCGGGAAGATCGCCACAATGACCCCCTTGCCGATCTGGCCGGCGGTGGTCAGGGCGGCGCACATTGCCGCTCCGGAACTCATCCCGACGAAAATCCCCTCCCGCTCGGCCAGCTGCCGGGCCTTGACGAAGGCCTCTTCGTCGGGGATATTGACGATCTGATGGGGCTCGTTGCGCCGGAAAATTCCGGGTACGTAAGACTCCTTCATGTTTTTGAGGCCCTGCAGTTTGTGCCCGAGAAACGGCTCCATGGCGGTAACCCTGACCTCGGGATGGTGCTCGGCGAAATAGCGGGCGAGGCCCATGGCGGTGCCGGTGGTGCCGAGGGTGGCGATAACGTCGGTCACCGTGCCCTCGGTCTGGGCCCAGATCTCCGGACCGGTGAACTTGTAATGGGTCTGCCAGTTGGCGTCGTTATTGAACTGGTCGGTAAGGAAATAGCGGTCGGGATGCTCCCGGGCCATGGTATAGGCCTGCTCAATGGCGCCGTCGGTGGCGCGCTTGGCCGGGGTCAAAAGAATTTCGGCCCCGTAGGCGAGCATGATCTTGCGCCGCTCGATACTGGCCGACTCCGGCATCACCAGCTGGCAGCGATAGCCCTTGACGGCGCAGACCATCGCCAGCCCGATGCCGGTATTGCCGCTGGTTGCCTCAAGAACGATGCGGTCCGGAGTCAGCAATCCCTGCCGCTCGGCTTCCTCGATCATGTTCAAGGCGATGCGGTCCTTGATCGACCCGCCGGGGTTGAAGGATTCCAGCTTGGCGAGAATCGTCACCTCCTTGAAAGGATTGAGCCGGCCGATCCGGACCAGCGGGGTGTTGCCGACCAAGGCGAGGATATTGCTGAATTTACTGTTCATGGTTTCCGGTTTGGTTGTAGAGCATCCACTCGCGGCAGCCGAGATGTTCGGCAAATCCACATCTTCTTACCGACCCCTCACAAAAAAAGCAAGCTCCCCGCCCGGGAAGCTTGCTTTAAGGTAATGAAAAACACCAGCCGGCGGGGCAATCGACTCCGCTCAGCTCTCTTTGGTCAGCTTGACCGAAATCGCGACCTTGTAGAGAATGGTCAGGATAAAGAAGCCGGTCGCCCAAACCGCGGCGGTAATCATCAACTCTATCCCGGTGGGATAGTACTCGGTAATATACTCCATGGGAGTGGGGACGAAACCGCCCAGCACCAGGCCGAGTCCCTTGTCGATCCACAGGGACAGAAAGATCATGCCGCACAGCCAGCCGATCTTGGTATAGGTATCACGCATCCCCGGAAAAAGCAGGGCGATGGTGGCGGCCATCCCGATCACCATCGAAAAGCGCATCGGCAGGACCAGGTTGTCATAAACATTGCCGGCCGCGTCGGTCAACCCGAAAAAGAGATAATCCAGGGTGTGCATATGGCCGGGGATATTGCTGTAGTAACCGACGAAAAACTCCAGGCCGACGAAGAAAAAGTTCAGAATCGCCGCGTAGGTGATGATGGTCACCAGCTTGCTGATCGCCTCCTTGCCGACATCGAAGGCGGTGAAGCGCCGCAGGATCAGGGCGCAGATGACCAGGAGGGCCGGTCCGGCCGCAAAAGCCGAGGCCAGAAAGCGCGGGGCCAGGATGGCGGTCAGCCAGTAATGGCGGCCGGGCAGACCGCAGTACAGAAAGGCGGTAACCGTATGGATACTGATCGCCCAGGGGATGGAAAGGTAGATCAGCCCCTTGACCCATTTGGGCGGCGGCATTTCCTTCTTTTCGGCATTGAGCATCACCCAGCCGCCGACGATATTCAGAAAGAGATAGACGTTCAGGACGATCATGTCCCAGAACAAAATGGAATTAGGGGTCGGATGGAGCAGGACGTTCAGGGCCCGCATCGGCTGGCCGAGATCAGCGAGGATGAACATCAGGCACATAGCCACCGCCGCTACCGCCATGAACTCGCCGAGGATAGTGATCCGGCCGAAGACCTTATAGTTATGGAGATAGTAAGGCAGCACCAGCATAACCCCACCGGCGGCAACTCCGACCAGAAAGGTAAACTGGGAAATGTACAACCCCCAGGAGACATCGCGGCTCATGCCGGTGATGCCCAGACCGTAGTTGAATTGCTGGACGTAGCTCAGACCGCCGACCCCCATGATGACGAGGAGAAATGCCAGCCAGGCCCAGTATAATCTGTTGCCGGATAACGCTTTTTCAATCATGACTTTTCACCTCATATGATGTAGAAAATCGACGGATGGGTGCCAAGCGCCGGTTTTCGCTGAATTGTAAATTTCCTTGCCAACACTTTCGATATCCTGGAGCGGGGATCGTTGAGATCGCCGAACACCATGGCATTGGCGCCCCTGGCCTCTTCGACGCAGGCCGGGATCTTGCCCTCGGCCAAACGCTCGGCGCACATGTTGCATTTTTCGACAACGCCGCGCATCCTGGTCGGGAATTCAGGTTTGGGATTCTTGATATACTTATAGTTACCGGCGGCATCAAGCTCCCGGGGACTCCGCCAGTTGAAGCTCCGGGCTCCGTAAGGGCAGGCCGCCATGCAGAACCGACAGCCGATGCAGCGATGGAAGTCCATCAGCACCAGACCGTCGGGATTCTTGAAGGTCGCCTTGGTCGGGCAGGCCCGGACGCAGGGGGGGTTGTCGCAGTGATTACAGAGGGTAAGGATCGGCGCGTCATGGAGATCCGCGTTCTTCTTGTAATGGCTGTGATCGGGAAAGACATTCTCGAAGCCGTCGGTCCAGATCCACTTGATCTCGTCCTTTTTGTTGCCGTAATCAGGCACGTTATGGATCGAGTGACAGGCATCGATACAGCGCTGGGCCAAACCTTTGTCCCGGGCGAACTTACTGACATCGATCACGAAACCGTAACGCTTGCCGGAGGCCGCCCCGGTTCCGCCGTGACCGCCGCCCGAAGCAGAGGAGGCCTGGGCCTCCCCCTTAAGCAGGCCGTTGAAGGCGGTAGGGGCGGCAATCCCGGCAATAGCTGACAGACCGGCTATTTTAAGAAACTTTCTTCTGCTGTTATCCATTAGTTGGCCTCCTTAGGCTGGATATGGCAATCCCAGCAGTAAGGTTTTACGGCGGCATAGGTGTGACACTCATCGCAGAACTTCCGCTTGCTGGTGTGACAGTCCATGCAACCTTTATGCAGACTCCTGACAAATTCGGTGCCGTCAGCCGTTTTGCCGTGGCGGCTGCCGCCCTCGCGAACGATGTTGTCGCGCCAATCATTGAGCAACACCATGTGGGAAGTCCGCATGAATTCCGTCGATTCGACGCACTGTTTCGCCTTGGTCGGTTTTTCCGGATTGGGAAGATGCCCGTCGGCACTAACAAACCCGTACCAGATCGGAAAAGTGACCAAGCCAACAAAAACAAGCAAACCGGGTATGATTTTTCCTGTGTCGTACATTGCGATCACCCCTCCATTCCTGCAAGAGGTTCAAACCGAAGTCCGGAATCCCTCTCTTTTTCACCATCCATAACCAGGGCGTTACCGACCAGCTCGGAAACACCGCACACCTCGACACCCGGGTTCCAGTATTCCATCAGGGCGGTAAGGGTCGCCCTGTCGATTGCGCACACGCAGGAGAGCATATTGACCCCGTGTTTGTCATGGACATGCTTGACCGCATTCGCCCGCGGCAACCCGCCCCGCATCCTGAGATCCATGATTTCACCGGTATTGAGACCGGTGCCGCTGCCGCAGCAGAAAGTCTGCTCGCGGATCGTGTTTTCCGGCATCTCATGGTAGTTGTTGCAGACATTCTCGATGACATAGCGCGGTTCCTCAAGCAACCCCATGCCCCGGGCCGGGTTGCAGGAATCATGGAAGGTAACGATCCGGTGATCGTTCCGCGATTTATCGAGCTTCAGCTTGTTGTGCTTGATCAGATCGGCGGTAAACTCGCTGATGTGGACCATCTTCGAAGAGGCGGCGTTTTCGAACACCGTGCCGGTAATCGGCGATTTCGGCACCTCCAGGAAATCGGCCGGGCCGTTCATGGTGTCCATGTACTGGTGGATCACCCGCCACATATGGCCGCACTCGCCGCCGAGGATCCACTTGACCCCGAGCCGCTTGGCCTCGGCGTACATCTTGCCGTTCAGCTTCTTCATCAGCTCGTTATTGGTGAAGGAACCGAAGTTGCCTCCTTCGGAGGCGTAGGTGCTGATCGTGTAATCCAGGCCGATATGGTCGAAGAGCAGGAGATAACCCATGAAGGTGTAGATCCCGGGCTCGGCGAAAACATCGGCGGAGGGAATGATGAACAGGACCTCGGCGCCCTTGCGGTTAAAGCTGAGACTGTTCAGTTTCAGGCCGGTGACCTCCTCGATATCGTCGAGGAGGAACTCGGCGTTCTGCGCAAAGGTATGGGGTTGCAGGCCGAGATGGTTGCCGGTCCGGTTCGAATTGGAAGCCGGCTCCAGAATCCAGTTGGTATTGACCCCGACCAGGTGGAGAAGTTCCCGGGCCATCATGGTGATCTCGGCCGTATCAATCCCGTACGGACAAAACACCGAGCAACGCCGACACTCGGTGCACTGGTAAAAGTACATGAACCACTCTTTCAGGACCCCGAAGGTCATCTCCCGGGAGCCGGCCAGCCGGCCGAGAATTTTGCCGGCCTTGGTAAATTCGTTCCGGTAGACCGAGCGCAACAGCTCCGCCCGCAGGACCGGCATGTTCTTGGGGTCGCCGGTGCCCAGGAAGAAATGGCACTTGTCGGCGCAGGCCCCGCAGCGCACGCAGCAGTCCATGAAAACCTTGAAGGACCGGAATTTATCGAGCCGGTCCTTCATGCCCTGAATGATGATTTCCTTCCAGTTCTCGGGAAGTTTCCAGTCATCATCCTCCACTTTCCATTCGCGCGGCTCGCCGAAGAGTTTGCCGGGCAGGTTTTTGTCGAGATATTCGACAATATCCTTCTTGCCGGGATAACAGTAGTTGCCGGGTTTAAACACCGCCGGCACGTCCATCCAGTCCTGCGTGGGGATGGCGCCGGTCATCAAGGACGGATCCTTGGCCACGCTAATGCTCATTTGCTCAACTTTTGTATCTGCCATTTTCGCAATTCCTTATTAGCTGGTGATTCAGGCTTATTAAGACTCGGATTTGGTCTCGCCCTCGGCAGGCGCTTCCTCTTCCGCCGGCTTGGGTTCCGGCTCTTTCTCGACGGGCAACCCGGCATCTACCATGAACTCGCGGAACTCATCTTCATACCCGGCATAGGAATGGGGTTTTATCGAAGGATCGTTCCAGGGGTTGACATGGCGGACCATCCGGCTGTTGTTGGCCAGATTCCGGGTCGGGCTAAGGAAAACGCCGCCCATATGCATAAGCTTGCTGAACGGGAAGTATGTCAGCAGAACGGTGATCAGAAACATGTGGATAAAGAAGATGCCGCTGATCGTATCGGCGACAAAGGGCTTGCCGGTCACCAGGCCATTGGCAAGCATCTTGATGCTGATCACGTCCACCCTCACCACGTAGCGCATCAGAACGCCGGTAATGCCGATCCCCAGGATAAGCAGCAGCGGGAAATAATCGGCCGGCAGGGAGATGTACCGGATATTGGGCAGGAGCAGGCGGCGCAGCAGCAGAAAGGTCAGGGCGCCGAGGAAGACGATATCGGTCTGGTAGAGCACCGGAGCCCCGACCTGCATGAAACCGTCGGCGAACTCCAGGATGTGGACGAAACCGGGAACCGGATCGGTGAAAAGCCGCAGATGGCGCAGGACAATGGTCAAAAATGAGTAATGGAAGAGAAGCCCGAACAGCCAGAGAAACTTGCTGCTTCCATATGCCAGTTTCGGCCCCTCGTGGATTTCCGCCCGGGTGTTCTTGAACAGCGACCGGAAAAGAAAGACCTCCAGAAGCATCCGGCCGATTACCCCGCTGGTGGTCGAGGGACAATCCAGCTTGTTCTGCTTGATCCAGGGCAGCGAATTAGCCTGCCCCGCGGTCGTCGGGATTCGAAAGGGCACCGGAGACCGGGCCCAATCCATCACCTTCGCAATGAAAAAGATGATGAAGACGGCAAAGCCCAGATACGGCAAAACCACCCCGAACAATGTCCGCCCGCCGGGCACTGCCGCGCCCACATAGGCAAGCAGCATCAGCGCCAGGACAATTCCTAATGCTTGTAAGACTTTCATCTGATACCTCGCATCTAGTTGATTTGGTTTAGGCTACCTAATCATTTTCCGCTTGTTTACCCTGCATATCCTCCCGCACCATCGCCGAAGGGCACTTCATATTATCGGTCAGGTGATGATTGCCGCGCTGCATTTCCCGAATCCTCACCTGGTAGAGCCGCTCGCGGCACGCCATGTAGAGATCAAAAGCGTGCAGGGCCAGGCGATCGACCCGGGCGGCCAGTTCCGGCCATTCCGCATCGAGTTCCGGCGACCACTCCTTGCGGCATTCCTCCCTGATGATAATCTTCAAGGCAAAGATGAAAGCAAGAGACTCGGCCGGCGTATCCTCCGCCTGTACCGCCCGCACCTTCATCAGTTGTTCAAGGATCTCGGTTATATCCCCCGGTTCTTCGCTGCGCAGATTGCGGTACAGGCCGGTCAAGCCCGTCGAGAAATTATGGCCCAGCGGATTGGCGAAGCGATCGCTCTGATTGGCCAGGAACCTGTTGGCGTCCGCGGAAAAAGCGGCGAGCACCTGCTTCAGCCAGCGCTTGACGATGACCTCTTCCTTCTCGATCAGCAATTGCAGAATCTTCATTAATCAACTCAAAAAAGGGGCGCCGGGTTAAAGCTGGGTTGAGCCGCTTGCCGGCTCAAACGAAACTTATGCCCTTGCGGGATAAGAATCCTTACTGAATATGAATGACTATTCAGTCAATAGAATGGAACACCTATCATGTTTATAATCTTTTTTCAACAATAAAAATCGGGCGGGCGCCAGGTTAATCAACCACCGGAAAGCCGCCATCCATCGCGGGCCGGGCAACCGGATCCGGCTGAGCCACACTCACACAGTGTGGTATAACGCTTTCATGATTTTCCGGCCGGCGGGAACCGGCGGCGGCGCAAGAAGGGCCGGGATGATTCAGCACCCGTGTTTGCCAAGAAAATCACGGACCATCTCCTCCATGATTTCCAGCTGAGTCCCCCCGGTTTCGTTGATTATAATCCAGGTGCAGCGCTGATAGGCGCGATAAAGATCCTCCGGGACCATGACGGGAAAAGAGGTCAACCGCCGCCCATCTCCGCCGCCCCGCTCATCTTGCTGTTGCATGGCTCACCGTAAAATCGGATCAAGGGCGAGGGGCCGGCGGCCGGGTATCCGATCCCCGGCCGCCCCCTTTCGTTCAACCCTCACGGCAGAAGGCTACCGCTTCCGCATAGGTCATGCCGCTGCCCCCGAAGATATCGAGGGCGCTGCCGACCGTGACGTCCAGTTTGTTTCGGCCCAGCTTGCGCACCAGGCGAAGGTCCTCGATATCCTTGACGCCGCCGGCATAGGTGGTGGGAATGGTCACCCAATCGGCCAGCTCGGCGAGCAGGTCCTCGGCCACCCCTTCGCATTTCCCCTCGACATCGGCGGCATGGATCAGAAACTCGGCGCAGAAGCCGGCGAAAAACTCCAGGGATTCGCGGCAGACTTCGATATCGGTGAATTTCTGCCAACGGTCGGTAACCACATAATAGCGGCCTTCCCGCCGCCGGCAACTCAGGTCGATCACCAGCCGGTCACTGCCGACCAGCCCGGCCAGCTCCCGCAAACGCCTTTCATCCACCATTCCATCCTTGAAGACATAAGAGGTGACGATCACGGCCGCGGCGCCCCTTGCCAGCCAACCGGCGGCGTTGGCCGCCGTAATGCCGCCGCCGATCTGCATCCCGCCCGGCCAGGCGGCCAACGCCGCCAGGGCGGCCTCTTCATTGCCGGGGCCGAGCATGATGATATGACCGCCGGTCAGGTTATCCCGCCGGTACAGATCGGCATAATAGGAGGGAGGCTGGTCGGAGGTGAAATTGGTCCGCAGCCCGGATTCATCCCGATCGGACAGGGTTGAGCCGACGATCTGCTTGACGCGGCCGCCGTGGATGTCGATACATGGTCTGAATTTCATGGTCCTCACCCAAAAAAAATGGCAGCAAGGTCGTAACCTTTGCCGCCATATAATCAGCTATTGAAAAAATGATCAAATAATAAATGCCGGCCGGATCCGGCGATTTATTTATGCCATCAAGGTTCCTTGGCCAGATAGGTGGAAGGATCCAGATCAAGAACCTTGCCCGGTTTTACGCAACCGGTGGTGTCCTTGACGACGACCAGGGAAAGATCAGGCTGGTCTTTCTCGGGCTGAATCATGACCACGGTGTCGAAATAGCCGCCGACCTCATGACAGGGCGCCGGGACCCCATCATCGCTCAGGCGATCGTCCTCGCGATGGCGAAGGGCCGAGAACCAGATCTGCAACCCCAGGACATCGGCCATGTCCTTGAGATCAACGACCTCCTGCGTTTCACCGTTCTCGAAATCATAACCGTCAATAATTACACAGCTGGGCCGGAAAACATCCTGGGCCACCAGGTCGTTAATGCGCTCTTCGAGCTTGGGCCGCGTGAAATCAGCTTCCTTGAAGGTCATGATCAGCCGGTTGCGCAACACCTTGTCGCGAAGTTCCTTACTTTGGTCGAGCTTAACGCCGTCAAAAATATCCTTGAAGATATCGTTATACCAGGCCCGGGTCTTATCGAGACTCTGCCCGATGCTGACATGGAGGACCTGATTGCCGCGGAGAATATTGTCAAGAGCGATCTGTACCAGGATGGCGGTCTTGCCGAGGCCGGGCCGCGACATCAACAACCCCATGCGTTTGTCTACCGGATCGCCTTCGCTGTTCCGGGCAAAAATTCGTAACGGATTCTTATCGGCCAGATCCATTTTTTGCATATCTAATCTCCTGTAGTTACGAAACAGTTGGTCTCATCCCGCCAAGACCCCTTCGGACGGGGGCCACTCTGGGCTGTAGCGGGTTTGACGCCGCCCGGGCAACTGGTTAATTGATCTTATACCCACCGGGCATAAGTTTCGTACGAGCAGACAAGCTGCTCAACTCAGCTTTATTTCTTTTCTTTGCGACGCTCTTTAATAATCTCTTCGGCGACATTCTTCGGAACCTGGCGGTAAGTCGCAAATTCCATGGTGAACTCCGCCTTGCCCTGGGTCAGGGAGCGCAAAATCGTCGAATAACCGAACATCTCGGCAAGCGGCACCTCGGCATCGATCACGGTGTAATTGCCTTCCTCGGAGGTCCCGAGCACCATGCCGCGCCGCTGATTCAAGCTGCCCATCACCGAACCCTGAAATTCGGTGGGGCCTTCGACCGAGACCTTCATGATCGGCTCCATCAGGATCGGCTTGGCCTTCAGGTAACCCTGCTTGAAGGCGCCGATCGCGGCGAGCTGGAAGGCCACATCGGAAGAGTCCACCGAATGGGAGTTGCCGTCATTAATGACGACCCGCACCCCGGTGACGGGGGCCTCGGCCAGGGCGCCCTTTTTAAGACTTTTCTGAAACCCCTTGTCACAGGCGGAGATGAATTCGCGGGGGATCGAGCCACCGACGATGCTGTCGACGAACTCGTAATCACCCTCCTCCAGGGGCTCCATGAAACCGGCCACCCGGCCGAACTGACCGGAGCCGCCGGTCTGTTTCTTGTGGATATAGTCGAATTCGGCCCGCTGGCTGATCGTCTCGCGGTAGGAAACCTGGGGCGCCCCGACTTCGACCTCGGCGGCATACTCCCGCTTCATCCGCTCGATATAGACCTCAAGGTGAAGCTCGCCCATCCCCGAGATAATCGTCTCGTTGCTCTCTTCGTCCACATAGGTCTTGAAGGTCGGATCTTCCTTGGTGAACCGGTTCAGGGCCTTCGACATATTACCCTGGGCCTTGTTATCGACCGGCTTTATGGCCAGGGAGATAACCGGGGCCGGGATGTACATGGAACTCATCGAATAGTTGAGCGAACCGTCGCAGAAAGTGTCGCCGGAAGCGCAATCGATGCCGAACAGGGCGACGATATCGCCGGCGCCGGACTCCTCGATCTCCTCCATCTCGTCGGAATGCATCCGGACCAGGCGACCGACCTTGACTTTCTTGCCGGTCCGGGTGTTGACAATGGAATCGCCTTTCTTGAGGGTGCCCTGGTAGGTGCGGAGATAGGTGAGCTGGCCGTAGCGGCCGTCCTCCAGCTTGAAGGCCAGGGCCACGGTCGGATCTTCCGTTTTGTTGGTGACCTTCACCTCGGACTCGTCATGGTCGAGATCAAGGGCGATATTCTCAATATCGGTCGGGCAGGGCAGATAATGCAGGACCGCATCGAGGAGGCTCTGCACCCCCTTGTTTTTGTAAGCGGAGCCGATAAAAACCGGGGTGATCTCCAATTCGAGAGTCCCGAGCCGCACCGCCTCCATAATCATTTCCGGGGTGGGGGTTCCCTCCAGCACCGCCTCCATCAATTCCTCCGAGAACATCGAAGCGGCATCGAGCAGCTGTTCGCGCATGGCCTCCGCCTCTTCCCGGAGACCGGCCGGGATTTCCTCTTCGCGAACGATCTCGCCGTTGGGGCCGTCGAAGTAAATGGCCTTCATGGTGACGATATCGACAATCCCCTTCATCTCCACTTCAAGGCCGATGGGCAGCTGCATGGGTAATGCGTTAAGCGCGAGTTTGTCCCGAAGCTGCTGGGTGACCCGGTTCGGATTGGCGCCGGTGCGATCGCACTTGTTGATGAAGGCGATACGCGGCACCTTGTAACGGGTCATCTGGCGGTTAACCGTGATACTCTGGGACTGGACGCCGCCGACCGAACAGAGGATCAACACGGCCCCGTCAAGAACCCGCAGGGCCCTTTCCACCTCGATGGTAAAATCGACATGGCCGGGGGTATCGATGATATTGATATCGTAACCCTTCCAGTTGCAGTTGGTGGCGGCCGAGGCGATGGTGATGCCCCTCTCCTTTTCCAGTTCCATGGAATCCATCTTGGCGCCGACCCCGTCCTTGCCCCTTACCTCGTGAATGGCATGGATTCTCTGGGTATAAAACAGGATTCTCTCCGTCAGCGTGGTCTTGCCGGAGTCGATATGGGCGCTGATCCCGATGTTCCTGACCTTTTTCAGATCTCTACTCATCTTCCACTTCCTCGTTATATGACATTTGCGACGGAGTTATAATCCGCCCGGATCAAGTTGCCTTCGGTGGTTAAAAGAAAAAAGCCCCGCGTTATGGGGCTGGCAACGAATTGACGACCTATTCAGCCTGCCGCAATGCCGGGCTGATTTAAGAAACGGGTACTTTTAACCCTAACCCCCCATGCTGTCAAGCAAAAACCGCATTGCTCATCCCATAAAAACTTCTCGCGCCTGGAGCTTGAACAAACCGGGCGCGGGGAGTTTTGGGCCGGCAAGCCGGGATGAAGTGGGGATCCCGGCCATTACCGGAGAACCGGGCCGACATGAGGGGGCGGAAGGCAAGGACCGGGATCGATTAAATTATCCCCCGACAATTCCCGAGGGGCTGGCGCCCCGGCCGGATCGATAAAAAGCTGAAGGCGTCAGACCGCGAAGGAGTCCGCGAACAGCTGCTCGATTGCCTTGCGGCCGTTTTCGGTAAGATGCCTGGTCCCGGTCCCGACGAAGGTTTCATGCTCGATCCGGGGATGATCCTCGCGCCAGGCCCCGTCCCGCCAGGTATACCAGCCTTTGCGAACCTGACCGTAGACATGGACCGGCCGGTTGAATAGCTTGCCCAATTCAATCGCCCACCCGGTGCCGCCTTTGACGGTGTTGTCGTCCTGGATGGTGCCGACCACGAAGATCTGGTGGCCGTTATTGACCATATGGAAGATGACCTGTAAAACCTTCCGGAGTTTCTCCGCCTCGTAGTAATTGCGCTTCATCATCTTCGAGGCCAGCTCCATGCTGATATCGCCGCGGCGCAACTCCTCGTCGGAAACCACCACCAGGTTCCGGTCCCGACTGGGGGTCCGGCCGGCAAAGGTGAAATTGACCTCTTTTATCCCCTGTTTTTCGGCGACCTCGCCGAAATAGCTTTCGGCCCCCTGGAGTCCGCCGCTGTATAAAGTACAATTTTCCTTGACCAACATGTCACACCTTCCGGTTAAGGTTTACGATTTGTCCTGCTTTGCCATCTGCCAGTCTAAGACCTTTATTACACTTTCCAGGACGCTTGACAATCATATTCCGATCCACTTGACAATCATAAGTTTCGAAATTATTGTTCATTACCAGTAAAGATTATCAACAATGTTTTTCGACCAATTTACTTGAAATACCATTACAAAGGAGAAACCAATGGCTGAATTCAAATGTGAAAAGTGCGGCGAGACCAAGGAAGGCAGGTGCAAACCGAAAAAGTGCCCGGCCTGCGGCGAAAGCGGGGTAATGGCGAAACGGGAGGAAAAAAAATCTTCCGGCGGCGGCTGCGGCTGCCGCTGCGGCTCAAAGTAGCCCAAAGCCCTTTGCCCCACACTCCCCGGCTGTTTCAGCCGGGGTTTTTTTTGGCGGTCGCCCGACCTCCCCGACCCGTCTCGCCAAGAGGCTTTGGGTAACCAATCACGGGATAAGCCACCCATGCTTGACCTATCTCCCATCTGGTAAGCGATTGCAGGTGCCGGAGATGCAAGGCATCAGCCTGCGATGTGTACTGGTGTCCATGAGCAGGGTGATAACACAGCAGATTCGGTGGCCTGTGATCGCTTACGGCTTTGGCCTACAGTCTGGCGCACAACTCCGCCACCCGCCTCCCCAGCTTGAAGCCGTCCGCGATCGCGGTCGCATCCGGTTCCTTGCAGCAGGCCACCCCGTAGTGCCCGGAGGCATCCATCGGATCGCCGACGATGATCATCCCGTAGATCATCATGCACTGCAGAATGGAAAAGATGGTGGTTTCCTTGCCGCCGCTATGATGGTTGCCGGAAGCGAAGGCGGCCCCGACCTTGTCCTCCATTTCGCGGCGCAGGCCGACGAAATCGTCGAAGACCTTCTTGAGCTGGGCCGCCATCACCCCGAAATAGACCGGGGAACCGGCGATGATCCCGGCCGCCTCGCGAAAATCGTCTTTACTAACCTCGTCGGTATTTCGCAGCACCGGCTCGGCCCCGGCCCCCTTCACCCCTTCGGCAATCGCCGAAGCCAGCTTCCCGGTATTGCCGCTCTTCGAATAGTAAAGGATCAGCACCTTCATTTGAAACCTCCATCTCGCTTGTTCAGGTTGGCGGTAAATCATGCCGGCCGCTTTTCCGCTCCCTTGACCGGCAGGGTCCCCTATCCTAGCAAAATCCGTGGCGCAACGCCATCAGACAGCCCGCCCCGAGCCGCCTTTTTCTCTTACCTGAATCCGTGACGGCTTAGCGGGGATTTTGCTTTCTCCGTTAGTTGTTACGTAAAATAAAGGCCTTTTTACTGAGTCGCCTCGATTCACCCCGCCGCCCTGTGGGGCGCCCGATAACGGATTCAGGTCTTATTTCATACCACAATGTGATTGACAATTCCAAACTTGACGGCTAGTGATTATAGTGATCGTGCGGCCCGCACCGGCTGCTCCTTGCCCATAATTCAATACAGATATGAACAATATATTCGCGGGAGATCAAGGAAGAATGACATCTTTAAAAAACTGCTGGGAAGTCAAAAAATGCGAACGGCAGCCGGGCGGCGCCAAGACCGAGGAACTCGGGGTCTGCCCGTCGGCGGTGCCGGGCAGCTACGACGGAGTTAACCAGGGCACCAACGGCGGCCGCTTCTGCTGGCGGATCGCCGGGACCTTTTGCGGAGGCGAACCCCAGGGAACCGCCGCCCAGAAAACCTTCAACTGCCTGAACTGTGAATTTTTCAAGCAGGTGGTAGCAGAGGAAGGCAGCGAGTTCATCCTCTCACCGGCCGATTTTAGCCCCCCAAAAAACCAGGCCAGTAACGGCTAGTGTCGTGTCAAGGATGAAATGTTGTAATATCGCGCCGCAATTTTTCATGCCTGCAAGGCGTGGCTTCAGGAGCATAGCAGCGCTATGTGACTGAAGCCGCAACGCGGCAGACATGAAAAAGGGCAAGCGAGATGCGACAGTTCAGAGTTGACACGACACTAGAAGTTCAGGCCAGGGATTCGAGCTTTCGGACCAGGACCTCCTCCGGCACCGCCCCGGTTATCCGGTCGACTTCCCGGCCGTGGCGGAAAAAGAGAAAGGCCGGCACCCCGCGGATCGCGCAGCGCGAAGCGGCGGCCATACTGACCGTACTGTCGATCTTGGCGATGGCGGCCCTGCCCCGGTAGCGGTCGGCCAGCCTTTCCACCACCTCCATCATGGTCTGGCAGTGCCCGCAGGACGGAGAAAAGAAATCGATCATCACCACCTGGCCGGTCGATCCCAGGAAAGAGTCAAAATTGGCATCGCTCAGTTCGGCGGCGCCGAGGCGCGCCCCGCTCAGGTCTAGCGGGGCGCGGCACTTGCCGCACTTCGGCCCGAGATGCTGTTTGGCGGCCGAAACCCGGTTCCGGGTCCCGCAGCCGGAACAGGTGATCACCATATCGCCCATCCGTCCATCCTCAAAACTGTCGAAGTAAGAGTGCCGGCGCCGCTTCCATCCCGGCCGCCATCTTCCGACCCGCAAGAATCATCCCAGTTTGGCCAGGCTCGTCTTGATAAAGGCGGGCAGATCGTCGGGGCTCCGGCTGGAAACGAGATTGCCGTCGACCACCACCTCCTTGTCGAGATAATCGCCGCCGGCATTCCTGATGTCCTCGACAATCGAATCTCTCTCCCTCGCGGTCATATTCTTACCAGCTGTTTCCGCTGCCCAGCCTTTTTGACATCATCGGCTTTCCGGGGCTCGGAAGTCAAGAAATTCCCGACATGTTCAGGACATGTCAAACCGCTCCGGGCTATACTCGTTAATTGACGAGTTCGCAAAAAGTCGGCCCAGGCAATTATCCCTCCTTGCCCGTTGGCCGGTGCCCCTTTAAGCCCAGCGGACCGCGGCCAATTTGCATTTTCGGCCATAATGCTTTATAGTTAGGGGCTGAAAGAACATATCATCCAGCGTTTCGGCGCTAATCCTGCGCAGTCCGGTTTTCTCCAAGCATTCTTTATTTCCTTTTAATCGAGGCAATTATATTAAACTCGACACCGGCTCTGCCAACGTGAAAGGGTTTTCATGTTATATACCGACGAACCGGCGATCAACCTCAATACCACTCAACCCCAAACCACCGCCTCGGTGGACCGCAGCGAGGTTCCCGACAAAAACTGGGAAGACTGGCGCTGGCACCTGTGCCACTCGATCAGGGATATCGACACCGTCGAGCAGCTTCTCGACAGAAAGTTCTCCCCCGCCAAAAAAGCGCGGCTCCAGGAGACCGTCGCCAAATTCCCGGTCGCGATCACCCCATACTACTTCAGCCTGATCGACCGGGATGATTTCGAAAACGATCCGGTCTTCCGGCAGTCGGTGCCCGATCCGAACGAATTGTGCGTTTCCAGGCACGAAAAGGCCGACCCCCTCTCCGAGGACAAAGACAGCCCGGTGCCGGGCCTCACCCATCGCTATCCGGACCGGGTCCTGTTCCACGTCTCGAATCTCTGCTCGATGTACTGCCGCCACTGCACCAGAAAAAGGAAGGTCGGCGATGTCGACTCGATCCCCGACCGGCAGACCATGCAGGCCGGGATCGACTATATCCGGGAAACCCCGGTGATCCGCGACGTCCTGCTTTCCGGCGGCGACCCCTTCCTGCTCTCCGATGACCTGCTCGACTGGCTGCTCAGCGAGCTCCGCAAGATCGATCACGTCGAGGTGATCAGGATCGGGACCAGAACCCCGGTAGTCCTGCCCCAGCGGATCACCGCCAAGCTGGTCAAGGTGATCGCCAGGCATCATCCGGTCTGGATCAACACCCACTTCAACCATCCCCGGGAGATCACGAGCCGCTCGGCCAAGGCCCTGCAAATGCTGGCCGACGCCGGGGTCCCCCTGGGCAACCAGTCGGTCCTGCTGGCCGGGGTCAACGACTGTCCGAGGATCTACAAGGATCTGGTCCACAAGCTGGTCAAGAACCGGGTCCGGCCCTATTATCTCTACCAGTGCGACCTCTCGGAGGGGTTAGACCATTTCCGCACCCCGGTCGGCAAGGGCATCGAGATCATCGAAAGCCTGATCGGCCATACCAGCGGTTTCTCGGTACCGACCTACGTGATCGACGCCCCCGGCGGCGGCGGCAAGATCCCGGTAATGCCCAACTACCTGATCTCCTGGTCGACCAACAAGGTGGTGCTGCGAAATTACGAAGGGGTGATATCCACCTACAAGGAGCCGGATTCCTACCGTCCCTTCTTCTGCGACCGGGAATGTTCGGAATGCCACCTGAACCTGGCCATCGACAACGACTGCGACGAAAGCAGGGTGGTGGGGATCTCGCGGCTGCTGGCCGACTACAAGAGCACCACCACCCTGGTCCCGGAAGACAACCTGCGCTTCCAGAGAAGGGATGATGGCTGATCAACTCACCAAAATCGGCCGCTCCGCAATCCAGCACGGCAAGGACAACGACCGGGTCTATCTGATCAAGCTGGCCGACGAAGATATGCCGGAGCTGCTCGACCGGATCGAAGCGCTGGCGGCCGAAAACGGCTACGGCAAGATCTTCGCCAAGGTTCCGGTCCGCTGGATGACCCTCTTCGCCGAGGCGGGCTATACCTCCGAGGCCCTGGTGCCCTTCTTTTTCGGGGGCAGGGAGGACTGCCACTTCATGACCAGATATCATGACCGGAGCCGCTCCTTCGAACCGGAGCAGGGGAAGATCGCCGCGGTGATCGGTCTGGCCCGGCAGGAAGCCGCCGCTCCGCAACAGCCGCCGGCCGGGACATACGAGATCAGGCGTTGTCGGCCGGCGGATTGCACGGCAATGGCCAGCCTGTTCGAGAAGGTCTTCGAGAGCTACCCTTTCCCGGTTCACGATCCCAGCTATATCGACCGGACCATGGCCGCAAACGTCGACTATTTCGGGGTCTGGGACCGAAAAGGCCGGCTGCTGGCCCTGGCCTCGGCCGAACAGGACCGGAGCGAGAACAACGTCGAGATGACCGACTTCGTCACCGTTTCTTCGCACCGGCGGCAGGGTCTGGCCCAGCTGCTCCTTGAGGTAATGGAAGAGGACATGCCGAAGCGGGGGATCGCCGTGGCCTACACCATCGCCAGGGCTAAATCAATCGGGATCAACAAGACCTTTGCCAATGCCGGTTACATTTACGGCGGCACCCTGATCAACAATACCCAGATCTGCGGCCGGCTGGAAAGCATGAACGTCTGGCACAAACAACTTAACCACGCGGCCTGACGCCCTCGGCCGGGCACCTTTCGCAACCGCCGAGCAAACCGCGATTCAGAAATACCTGCCGAACTGGATCAGAACCGAGTTGACCCCCCGGTTATCACGGTGCAGATCACCGTTCGAGAGGTGGTGGATCCGGAAATTTCCGTACCAGACCGCGCCTGAATCGCTCTTCCGATCACAACCAATACCGGCCTGGGGATTAAAATTCAGGCGCAGCCCCTGACCCTCGACCTGAAAATCGGAGTAGATCAGGCCGATCCCCGCCTCTACGTAGGGGCGCCACCGGCGGGAAGCGGCGGCCAGATAGTACTGGGCCAGAATATTGGCCGAAGCAAGCAGCCTGGCGTTCCCTTCGTAATCGACCAGCCCCAGATTGCCCTCCATCTTGAAGAAAAGCGGTTCGGGGGCCGGATGCGGCCAGAGGCGGTCGTAATCGTACTGGAGAAAACCGCCAATCTGGAGAAGCCCGAAGGTCGGCGATGGATCGTAGCTGTGCCCCAGGGTCAGCCCGATCCCGAGCCGCTCCGGCGAACCGAAGCCTCTCTCCCCGGCCGGGACCGGCCCCGCCAGCAGGATTGCCAGTACCGCGATTATTGCCGCCGAGGGCCCCGGGCCGGGCATTGCCGATTCCCGGCCCGCCAATCGTTTCCCGAAAAGAGTCGGCTGCTGATTTTTCCTTTTTCCCTTCAAAACCAAGGCGATCTCTGGCATAATGGTTTATTAACTATTTGAAAAGAGATAATAAAATGACCAGGCAAAGCAAGGTAGACGAGATATGCGACCACGTTCGGGCGGTATTTAACCCGCCAAGGATCAGATTTCTGAAGATCGCGAAATATCCGGCCTCCTGCGGCTTGAGGATCAGCTTCGATTACCGGAATGGTGTCAAGACCATCACCTTTTCAAAAAAATATCTTGACGAGCATTCCGAAGAACAGCTCGCCGGTTTCCTCGATAAGGCCAAATTGGCAAAACTCATGGAAAACGGCGACCAGCATCTGGAACTGGACTGACCGGAAAGAATGCCGGACAGTCCGCGGGAAACATGCGGCGCTGGTTTTCGAAAAACGAAGAGGAAATCCGATTATGCCCTGTGGGTATAAAGGAATCATCAATTTCCGCAAGGACTTTTACGCGGAAGGCTCCGCCATTGAGCGCTCCGATTCTCGCCGAACCCAGGGGAACCCTGGTGCAAACACAATTCGGTTCTTTTTTTGGCGTAATCCGCCCATCCGTTAAAAGACGAATGATCGTGGCATTTTGGCAACCGGAACATCACGTTGCTATATAAGCCCCCTCATCAACTCCCCGCGCGCCGCTCCTTCCTTTTCTTCGCCAGTTCTTCCTCCAGTGCCGCGATCAGTTTTTCGGTTGCCTCGCTGAGGGCGACCCGCCCTTCAAGAACGCAACCGCGGCGGCCCATGATGCATCTGGACTTCAACTTTTTACAGATATCAGTATCAAAATCGTGATTCTTGCATGAAAAGGTCATTTGGCCCCTCCGGTGATTATTGCCGCGGATATATACGTTGTTCGGTCTGCTTGACCGTTTTCAGCCAATAGCCCCTCCGGCTGCCTTCGCTGACATTCGTCCCGCGCCAAGGGTTCATCACATCACGCCAGGCAGTAGATGGAAAGGGCATTATCCGAAAATATTCAGCCGCTTTGCCGCCTGTGCACCTCGTTTTCCGCCCATTCCTTAACGGCCTCATACTCGGCGAAGATCGGTTGCCGGCCCTGCGCGGATACCAGCTTTACATAGGTCGCGATTGCGGGGTATTTCGAACCCATGACGATCAGTTCTTCCTTTTCCTGCGGTCCGAGCCTTTTGTAGGCCCGGAGCTTGACGCCGAAATAGGTAAAGAACACCGCCGGGCCGATCAGCAGGCCAAGGGCGACCTTCTCCAGGGTTTCGCTGGCGGGACCGGCCGAGACGATGCCGTAGACGATCAACAGAACCCCGCAGAGGGCCAGGGAAAGGAGGACAAGGGAGATCCACAGATACTTGCCCCGGTCTTTAAAGATCTCGTCCGGCGGCGCCTTGGTGATATCGATTTTCATGGTTCCCCGCTGTTCTTTGTAATTCGGCGTTGCCTGTTCTGGCTAACCGACAGAAATCAAGCGCAGGCCGGAAGCCTTGCCGCGTCAGCGCCAGAGCCCCTTCCCGTCGCCTGAATTGATATTTGATTCATTCCATTACCATTTTTAACTGGCTTGGTTTCGGAAAATTTACTGGCACAAATTCGATATTGAA
>JARGFN010000211.1 GCA_029210665.1 Desulfobulbales bacterium | reverse complement strand
TGTCCTGCGTCTGTTTCCCTCATGTCTCTTCCACTCCAGAACACATCTCCGCCACCGTAGGAGCGGGCCATGCCAGCGATTGTTACGAATTCGGGGGACGCCTTCCGTAATTTTTTTTTACCCCTGAATAAGCTGACGCGTCACCCCAGGAAATGCTTCATGGGGGAGGAGTGAAAACGATCCGGTGGCGGAAGAAAAGGGGGCAAAAAAAATACATGTCGGGCGGTTAGCAGCCTGCCCGCCCTTTTCAATTCGCGGCTGAAGCCGCTCCTACAAACATCTCTGAAGGAAGTGCCCCGGCCGGCCACTTCAATCTTCAGCGGCCGCGCTTAATCCGGGCTCTCCCGGCCAAGAACCGGCCGTAGATGGCCAGATTGATCACCACGACCAGGGTTCCCAGGCCGATCTGCACTCCCCGGCTCAGTTCAGCAGGATAGAGCAGGGGCAGCAGATAGTGTTCGATGAAACCGCCCGGGTATCCCTCCTGCCCCGCCGCCCGGCGCAGGTAGTTTTCCAAGGGGGTGAGGGGGCAGAACCAGCCCAGGTATTCAACCGCCGCTGCCCAGAAAACCACCGGGAGATGGAGCCGGGCCAGCCGGGGCCCCCTGAAGACAAGAAAGCCGCCGAGCACCACAAAGCAGACAAAGGCCAGGTGGAGCACAAGCACCAGATTTGCCGCCAGCCGATAGCTCATTTGCCCCAGCCCTGTCAATTCCCCTGATCAACCGCGCCCGCAAGAGACGATCGAGACAGTCTATTTTCCCAAAATCTTGTCGGCGTGTTCCGGATAGAATTTCCTTACGCAGTCGGGACAGATGCCGTGGCTGAATTCCGCTTCGGAATGTTCCTTGATATATTTTTCAATAACCTCCCAGGCCCCTTGGTCGTTCCTGATTTTCTTGCATGTGGCGCAAATCGGTAGCAACCCCCGGAGGGTCTTGATCTCATTCAGGGAGCGATAGAGCTGCTCGATCAGATTTTCCCTTTCATCGACGCCGGTCTTGATCAATTTATAGGATACGCCGGCGCCGATCAGCCCGCCGAACCAGATCAGAAAATGGCTCAGCCAGACAAAGAGGATATCGCTTCCCTGCCGGTCCAGAAAACGCTCGGTTGCAATCGAGACACTGATCCCGCCCCTGAGGTCGCCCTCTTTGTATCCCTGATCCGCGTGGCAGCCGAGGCATTCCTTCGTGGTCCAGAGGGCGCTCATGTAACGGAAATAACTTTCGCCGCTCTCTTCGTCGGCAACCCAGCTATATTTTTCGCTGTTGTCCCGGGCGAACCCCCGCAGCATCTCCGCTTCCCATTTCGACGGAGCATTCTCCGGCCTCAGGGGCCTAAGGCTGGTCAGATTAAATTTTACCCCGCTCGCCTGCCGGGTAAGCTCGGATAACTGCCGGGTCATATAGGCCGGGTTGATCAGGGTCAGCACCCGGCCGCTTTCCTCGACAATTTCCCGTTCGGGGACATTCAGGTATGGATTGGGCCGAGTCGTTTCGGTGATCGGAACATAGACCCCGCCGTGAACGGCATTCCAGAGCCGGGCGGTCACGATAAGCTGGTAAAAGGAGCGGGCCTGCGACACCAGGCCGGCGGTATTACGCTTCTTGATTTCCCTTGTATTCAAAAGGGCCAGGGCAATCATCAGAACCGTCCAGGCGATGGCCAGAGACAAAAACACCCTGCTTATCAGCCGCGTCCGGAAGGGCGAATCCATTTGATGTTTTCCTTGCGCAAGAAATAGAAGGTCGGGACCGGGCAGGCATCTTCCTACGTAACCGATCACGAGACAAGCCACCCAGGATTGACCAATCTCCCATCCGGTAAGCGATTACAGGGTGCCGGAGATGCAAGGCATCACCCTGCGATGTGTACTGATGTACATGAGCAGGGTGATAACACAGCAGATTCGGTGGACTGTGATCGCTTACCTTCCTACAATATCACGGTCTTTCTTATATAGTGAACAACCTCGTCCGGATCGTCCAAAACGTTGAACAGAAAGAGATCTTCCTTCTTGATATTGTCGTTTCTGGTTAAAAGCTCGTCCTTGATCCAGTCGACCAGGCCGCCCCAGAAATCGTTGCAGACCATGATCACCGGGAAAGGCTTGATCCGGTGGGTCTGGATCAGGGTCAGGGCCTCGAACAGCTCGTCAAGGGTGCCGAAACCGCCGGGCATGCAGATGAAGGCCATGGCGTACTTGATAAACATCACCTTGCGGACGAAAAAATATTTGAAATCGAGGGGCAGATTGGCGAATTTATTGGGCTCCTGTTCAAAAGGCAGGGAGATGTTAAGGCCGATGGAAATACCGTTGGCCTCGCTCGCCCCCCGGTTGGCCGCCTCCATGATCCCCGGCCCGCCGCCGGTCAGGATCGGATAGCCGGCCCGGGCCAGCTTGTGGGCGATATCGACGGTCAGCTCGTAACAGGGATGGTCCGGCTTGGTCCGGGCCGAACCGAAAAAGGATACGGCGGGATGGGGCAGGGCCGACAGGGTATCAAAACCGTCGACGAATTCGGACATGATCTTGAACAACCGCCAGGAATCGCCGACATTAAAGGTGTCGAGGCCGTACTGGTGGCTGTCGTCGTTAAGTTTGGGGATCGGGGCCTTGGGGACCATTATGTTCACCTTGGATAATTAATTCGGGTCGGCGTCAAACCGCCGATGAGCCGATCGACATCGCGGTTCTTCCGCGTCATCGCCGCCCTCTTTATCTTAAAGCCGATTACCTGAATCCGTGACGGCTTAGCGGGGGATTTTGCTTTATACCCACAGGGCATAAGTTTCGTACGAGCAGACAAGCTGCTCAACTCAGCTTTATCCGTTTGTTGTTACGTAAAATAATGGTCTTTTCACTGAGTCGCCTCGATTCACCCCGCCGCCCTGCGGGGCGCCCGATAACGGCGCATCTGCGCCCCGCAGGAAGTGCCCTTGGGGTGCCGCGTTGGCAACTCGTTGATATACCATGAGTATTATCAACATCGTTGCCGCCTTGCATCTGCACCGTTCTCGAACGCTCACAG
>JARGFN010000025.1:12521-21813 GCA_029210665.1 Desulfobulbales bacterium | reverse complement strand
AGAGAAGAATTACATGCTTGTTGAGTAACGAAACTTATAATCTGAAGAACGTCCCATCTTCCCGCTCATGCCGTGGGCCACTTCGATCTCCGACTGGCCGGTCCTGGGATTGACGATGGTCACCGTGGCGTTTTTGAAATCGAAGCTGGAGGAGAGAATGGCCATGGCTTTTTTTAGACAATCGCGCAGGTCGGTCGAAGAGGCCAGCACCCTGGTGATCTCGTAGAGACAGGTCAGGGCGGCCAGTTCTTTATCTTGTTTACTGTTTACCATAAACCCTCTCTATAGCCGGCAAAGCTCTCGCATCCGGTAATCCATCTCGGTGTACCGAAAGAATCTTTCATATTCTATCATACCGGCCAGCGCCCTGGAACCGGCGTTCACCCCGGTCTCCTCAAGGGTGGCGGCCGGGTTGAGCCCGCCGATGATGATCGCCCCGATCCGCCCCTCGCTGACCGGCACCTCCAGAAGCGGCTGGCCCGGCCAGCCGACGGTAAGCAAACCGCCGAGCCCCGATTTCTCCAACCGCTTGTCGAGCTTGATCACCTGATCGCGGCTGTCGGCCGGCAACTCCCGAAAACCGACGCCGATCCGGCCGTTGCCGGTCTCGATCGCCCCCAGCACGCTGGTCATCCCGCCCTTGATGAAAATCTCCAGGGGATCGAGACTGGTGCCCTCGTACTTGATAATCTCCACGAACCGGGAGGGCTTATGATCCCGAATTTCCATGAGGCCGCCGAAACTGGAGTGGGCCGGGATCCCATGGCCGAGCAGCACCCCGTTCAGGGTAATCGAGCAGACCGTAGCCATACCGATCATCCCCTCCGGGATCACCACGCCGCCGGCCCGCTCGCCGGGACCGAACAGAGCCATCATCTCCCCCATCCCGTAGCCCTCCTGGTAAACCCGCTGAATCTGGCCGACCAGCCTATAGAGAAGATCGGCTTCGACAATGCTGATATTGGCAATAACCGTACCGCTTTCCCGGGCCAGGTCAAAATTCATCCCATAGGTAAGCTGATCGATTCGGGCAGACAGAAATCCGACCTTGTCGAACACCCGGGCCGCCCCAAGCTCCTCCCGCCCCTGACCGGTGATCTCCCTACCCCTTTTGCCGCGGTTTTCGGTAAGCCCCCGCCGGTCGAGATCCTGAAAATAGTAGCGGACCGTCCGCTCGCTGACCTCGTAGCCCAAGGCCCGCAAACTCTCGGTCAAGCGCGCGCTGGTTACCGGCCCGGCGGTTTTTTCGAGAAACCGCAGAATCGCCAATTCTTTTTTTTCGATTTTTTCGTTCATATCCAAAAAAATATTTCGGCAAAATTGCCGTTACTTGCCGCTTCAACAAAAAACATGGCAGCCCCACCCCTAAACCGACAAGAACCAGCTTAAGTGAGATCCAGCCCACCTCGAAACAATGGCAGACCACTACCCCGTCGGTAATTTCGGCAAAAGCGCCGCTCTGCGGAACAGGAGGGGCGGCACGGCCGCTCCCATCTGCCCAAAAGACAGCAGCTTATCGTTGAAATCTCAAAACCGAGCTGATATACTGGCAAACAGTTGCCAATATATCACCAGAAAACGATCAAGGTAACCGATGCCTGCGAAAAAACTGTTTGATTATGTCTGGATTTTACTATATTCGGCTGATATGGTTTATAAAAACAAGGTTTTTTTTACATGCAGCCAACCCGAAAACACAAACGGGTACGCATTTTGCATCAAAAATCAAGGCAGAACGCAACCGCCAAAGTGTAACCAATCACGGGACAAAGCGCCAAGGTTCGGCTCATCTCCCATCCGATAGCGATTACAGGGTGCCGGAGATGCAAGGCATCGGCCTGTGATGTATACCGGTGTACAATGAGCAGGCCGATAACACAGCAGATTCGGTACCCTGTGATCGCTAACGGCAAAGTTTACCCTTTCATCCCCAAAAAAAAAGAGCACCAAGATGAACAAAAATGAAATCCTCAAATTGATCAAGGACGAGAACGTCAAGTTCTTCCGGCTTCAGTTCGTCGACGTTCTGGGCCACATGAAAAACATCGCCATTCCGCTAAGCCAGATCGAGAAGGCCCTGGACGGCAAAATGATGTTCGACGGCTCTTCCATCGACGGCTTCGCCCGCATCGAGGAATCCGACATGTACCTCGTCCCCGATTATAACACTTTTGTAATCCTGCCCTGGCGAAGCGTGGAGGGCAAGGCCGCCGCCCGGATCATCTGCGATATCCACAAGTCCGACGGCACCCCCTTTAAAGGCTGTCCGCGTGTAAACCTGAAAAGGGTCCTGGCCGAGGCCAAGAAAATGGGCTACACCATGAACGTCGGCACCGAGGCCGAGTTCTTTCTGTTCAACCGCAACCCGGACGGCACCTCCAGTACGGTGACCAACGATGTGGCCGGCTATTTCAGCGTCGACCCGGAAGATACCGGCATCGACTGCCGCCGCAAGATCATCGAGACCCTGGAACAAATGGGCTTCGAGATCGAGGCCTCCCACCACGAAGTCGCCGAGGGCCAGCACGAGGTCAATTTCAAATACGCCGACGCACTGACCTGCGCCGACAATACCGTAACCTTTAAATGGGTAGTCAAGACCATCGCCAAAGAATACGGCCTGCATGCCACTTTCATGCCGAAACCGGTCTTCGGGATCAACGGCTCCGGGATGCACACCAACCAGTCGCTGTTCGACCTCAAGGGCAACAACGCTTTCTTCGACCCCAAAGCCAAGCTGCAACTCAGCAAGATCGCCTATCAGTATATTGCCGGCATAACCCAAAACGCTCGTGGTTTTGCTGCGGTAACCAATCCACTGGTCAACTCGTACAAGCGAATGGTTCCCGGTTACGAGGCCCCGGTTTACGTGGCTTGGTCCGGCTCCAACCGAAGCTCCCTGATAAGGATCCCTGCCTCCCGCGGCATAGGCACCAGGATCGAACTCCGCTGCCCTGACCCTTCCTGCAACCCCTATCTGGCCTTTGCCATGATGCTGAATTCCGGTCTCGACGGAATCAAGAACAACCTGGTCCCGCCGCCTTCGACCGATGTTAACATCTTCGACATGTCCCCCAACCAGATGCGGCGCGCCAAGATCCAGGCCATGCCCGGCTCACTGCTGGAGGCCCTGACCGAACTGAAGAAAAGCAAACTCGTCAAGGACACCCTCGGCGCCCATATCTTCGAGAAGTACGTGATCAGCAAAGAGAAAGAGTGGGATGCTTTCCGGATTGCCGTAACCGACTGGGAACTCAATAACTATTTGAACATCTATTAGATAAACCCGGCAAAATTGCCGACATCTCCAACACGAACCTGAATTCGTGACGGCTTAGTGTATTGATTCACGGTATATGATTTGTTTACATCAAATAGAGACAATGATCCGCGGCTGGAAAGCACCCCGCCGCCCTGCGGGGCGTCCGATAACGAATTCAGGCCGAAAATTAAACATATTTAGAGATTAAGGAAAATTACCAACACAATAAACCTTCAATTTTAAAAGGGAAAAACCATGGAAAACGTACAAGAATTTATGGCAGGAGTTGTTCGCAAAAACCCTGGTGAACTTGAATTTCATCAGGCCGTTGAAGAGGTGGCTGAATCAATCGCCCCCTTCTTGAGAAAGAACCCCCAATATGCGGAAGCAAACATTATCGAAAGAATGATTATTCCGGAGAGGACTGTTATTTTCAGGGTACCCTGGCTTGATGACAATCAAAAAGTCCAGGTTAACACCGGCTACCGGATCGAGATGAACAGCGCCATCGGCCCCTATAAAGGCGGGTTGCGTTTCCACCCCAGCGTCAACCTCGGCATTCTCAAGTTTCTGGCCTTTGAGCAGGTTTTTAAAAACAGCCTGACCACCTTGCCAATGGGCGGCGGCAAAGGCGGTTCCGATTTCGACCCCAAGGGAAAATCGGATATGGAAGTGATGAAATTCTGTCAGAGTTTCATGTCCGAACTTTTCAGGCATATCGGACCCAACACCGATGTCCCGGCAGGTGACATAGGTGTTGGCGGACGTGAGATTGGCTACATGTTCGGCCAGTACAAAAAACTGACCAATGAGTTTACCGGCATACTTACCGGCAAAGGGATCAACTGGGGCGGCAGCCTGATCCGGCCCGAAGCCACCGGTTATGGCTGCGTTTATTTTGTCCAGGAAATGCTTAAAACCCAAGGGAAAGACTTGGGCGGGAAAGTCTGCACAGTATCCGGTTCCGGAAATGTGGCCCAGTATACCGTTGAGAAACTCCAGGAACTCGGGGCCAAGGTAGTAACCCTGTCAGATTCCGGCGGTTATATTTATAAAGAGGCCGGGCTGACCGAAAAAGACCTCCAGTTCGTCTTTGAACTTAAAAACGTTAAACGCGGCCGGATCAGTGAATGCGCCAACGCCATTGAAGGCTGTAAATACATCGCAGGCGAAAGGCCATGGAGTGTTCCGTGCGATGTTGCTTTCCCCAGCGCCACCCAGAATGAAATTAGTAAAAAAGATGCGGAAACCCTGGTCAAAAACGGCTGCTATGCCATCGGTGAAGGCGCGAACATGCCGACCGTACCGGATGGGGTTAAAGTGTTCCAGAAAGCCAAAATCCTGTACGCTCCCGGCAAGGCTGCCAATGCCGGCGGCGTTGCCACCTCGGGTCTTGAGATGAGCCAGAACAGCATCAGAACGGCCTGGACCCGCGAAAAAGTTGACCAGAAACTTCGCAATATAAAAATCAACATCCACGAGAGATGCGTGGAGTATGGCAAACAAAAAGACGGCTACATCAACTATGTTGACGGAGCAAACATTGCAGGCTTTGTAAAGGTGGCGGACGCCATGCTTGACCAAGGTGTCGTATAAACATCCCCGTTGACAAACCCAAGCTTTGAATTGTTATTCCCCACAATTGACGAAACAGAGCAGAGGGGATATTTTCAGATTAAATTGACCTGTTGAAGGAAAATATCAGACAGTCTGGGCCTTTTGCGGGAGGCTCTTTTTTAACGCCGTAGATGGCTCCGCTCCGCGCAGCCATCGGCCCGGATGAGCAGCACGGCTTCGATACTCTCATTTCAAGGTCGACCATTGCCGCCATCCATCCGAATTGATCAGGCTTCCCGCTGCTCATCCTGGCCGATAATAAAAAACGGGCGGAGAGTTTTGGCGAACTCTCCGCCTTTTTTGCTTTCGGGGCCAACACCCCTTTCTATCTTGAGAATTCATGATATAAAGCTCATTAATCAACAAAAAGCTCGGGGTAGAACATATGGGAATCGCTGCGATTGTCGTGCTGGTCATTATCGGTTTGCTGGTGGTTTACGGGATCAATATCTTCAATACCCTGGTGCGGCTGCGGAACCGCTATAAGAACGCTTTCGCCCAGATCGAGGTCCAGCTCAAACGGCGCTACGACCTGATCCCCAATCTGGTCGAGACCGCCAAGGGTTACATGAAGCATGAGAGCGAGACCCTGGAGAACGTGATCGCCGCCCGGAACGCCGCCTCCCAAGGCCTGGCCGCCGCCGCCGCCGACCCCGCCAATGTTGCCGCCATGCAGAACTTGAACGGGGCCGAGGGCGCCCTGACCGGGGCGATGGGCCGGTTCAACATGGTGATGGAGGCCTATCCGGATCTGAAGGCCAGCCAGAACATGATGCAGCTCAGCGAGGAGTTGACCAGCACCGAGAACAAGGTGGCCTTCGCCCGTCAGGCCTTCAACGATCAGGTCATGGCCTACAACACCTTTAAGCAGACTTTTCCGCCGGTCGTCTTTGCCAACATGTTCGGGCACGGCCAGGACGCGACCCTTCTGGAATTCGAAGACAGCGCCGAGATACAGGCGGCTCCCAAGGTCTCCTTCTAAATTAACGAACGAGACGGCCCGATCTCCGGCGGCGCCGGCCGGTTCGCACACGGGTGTATAGTGAACCGGCCGGCGTCTTGGATCTCCCGGGCCGTCTCGTTCGTTAATTGGCCGGGGCGGCTGGCTGGCGGTGATCTCGGGATTGTAGTTTGTCTAGCGAAAAAGCAAACCGCATCTTTACGATGATTTCGATTGAAACATAGCCGGTTATATAGTTGGTAGACCGGATTCCGGTTTATTGACTGACAGGATAAACAAGAGAACGAGGCAGGAACGGATTATGGATTTTTTCAGCGCCCAGGACCAGGCCCGGCGTAATACCGGCCGGCTGGTCCTTCTCTTTACGATGGCGGTGATCTCGATGATCGTGATGACCAATTTTCTGGTGATGGCGGTTTTCGGATTTCTGGAGAGCCGTGGGCCCGCCGAAGCCGGCGCCCTTGAGGCCCTGGATTGGCAGGTCTTCGGGCTGGTCAGCCTCGGGGTGCTGGCGTTGGTCGGTCTGGGTAGTTTGTATAAGATCACGGCCCTGTCCGGCGGCGGGGCGACCGTTGCCGAGATGCTGGGCGGGCAGCTGATCGTTGACGCCGGCTCCGATCCCGACCGCCAGAAGATCCTGAACGTGGTCGAGGAGATGGCGATCGCCTCCGGCTCGCCGGTGCCGCCGGTCTATCTCCTGGACGAGGAAGGGATCAACGCCTTCGCCGCCGGTTTCGCGCCGGGCGACGCGGTGATCGGGGTGACCAGGGGGGCGATCAGGAAACTCTCCCGGGACGAGCTGCAGGGGGTGATCGCCCACGAGTTCAGCCATATCCATAACGGCGATATGCGCCTGAATATCAAGCTGATCGGCATCCTCCACGGCATTGTCCTGCTGGGGCTGATCGGCTACCATATCCTGCGGGGCTCGGCCTATTCACGGAGTTCCCGGAAAGGGGGAGGGGGGGCGCTGGCCCTCGGCATCGGCCTGATCGTGATCGGTTTCGCCGGCACCTTTTTCGGCAACCTGATCAAGGCCGCGGTCAGCCGCCAGCGTGAGTTTCTGGCCGACGCCTCCGCCGTCCAGTTCACCCGGAATCCTGACGGCATCGGCGGCGCCCTGGAACGGATCGGGGCGGACAGCACCGGCTCTCTCCTTGAGAACAGCGATGCCAAGGAAATCAGTCACGCCCTGTTCGGCCAGGGCTTTACCTCCTTTTTCGGCAGCCTGTTCGCCACCCATCCGCCCCTGGCCGCCAGGATAAAAAAGATCAAGCCGGACTGGGACGGCAGCTTCGCGGTTAAGCCCGCCAGGCCCCGCGCCAAACAGACTGCCGCGGAAAGCGGCGCCGGGATAAGCGGCCAGGGGCGGGCGGCGGGCATGGCGGCCGGGATGGCTGCGGCGATGGGCCATATCGGCAGCCCGACCAACGCCCATCTCGGTTACGCCCACGATCTTATCGCCAGGCTGCCGGACGTCCTGCGCCGGGCGGTCCATGAACCCTTTGTCGCCCGGGCGGTGGTCTACTGCCTGGTTCTCGACCGGGATGAGGATATGTGCCGCCGGCAGCTGGCCGAACTGGCGAAGCTCGCCGATACCGGGGTTTATGACGAGGTTATCCGGCTGCAGAGTCTGGTCCGGAGCCTCCCGGCCGAGTATCGTCTGCCTCTTCTCGATATGACCCTGGCGGCCCTGCGCCAGCTCTCGAAAAGCCAATACGAACTGTTCACCGCCAATCTCGGGCTGCTGATCGCGGCCGATAACAAACTGAGCCTCTTCGAGTGGACCCTGCAGAAGATCGTCCATCACCATCTGGACCCGGTGTTCGCGGAGAGGCCGGCGTCCGCCCCCGGGAAAACCACGCTGCCCCGGTCGGCTCCGGCCTGTTCGGTGCTCTTGTCGCTGCTGGTCTATTCCAACCGGCATCAAGGGCTGAGCGACCGGCAGGTATTCGGTTCCGCCGCCGGGGAGCTTGCGGGGGTCGGGGTTGAACTTATCGGGCGCGACCAGTTGTCCTTCGCCCGTCTGGACGAGGCGATCGACGAACTGGCCGGACTGAAGCCGGGGGAGAAGGCAAAACTGGTCAAGGGTTGCGCCGCCGCCGTTCTAGCCGATGGCAGAATCGCCCCGGTCGAGGCGGAGCTGCTCCGGGCCATCGCCGATACCCTGGCCTGCCCGATGCCGCCGTTGGTCGTCGCTTAGAGGGAAACGCCGGGTTGGATGATATGGGCTCCACTAGTGTCGTGTCAACTCTGAACTGTCGCATCTCGCTTGCCCTTTTCCATGCCCGCCGCGTTGCGGCTTCAGTCACATAGCGCTGCTATGCTCCTGAAGCCACGCCTTGCATGCATGAAAAATTGCGGTGCGATATTATAACATTTCATCCTTGACACGACACTAGGGGCCGGGCGACTATCCGGGATTGCAATGGAAAATTTCATCATCACCATGACATATCTTTTCGTGGGGGTGGGGTTGCGGCGGCTGCCCCGTTTCCCCGAGGAGACCGGCAATGTCCTGAGCCTTTTCGTCATCTATGTGTCGCTGCCCGCCCTGGTTCTCCTCAAGGTCCCCGAACTGGAGTATTCCGCCAAACTGCTGGTCCCGACCCTGATGCCCTGGGCGATGCTTCTGGTCACCGCGCTGCTGATCCTGCTCGCGGCCCGGCTGCTCGGCTGGAGCCGGGAGATAACCGGCTCCCTTCTCCTGCTGGTTCCCCTGGGCAACACCTCGTTTCTGGGGATTCCCATGGTTACGGCCTTTTTCGGCGAGAGCGGGGTTCCCTACGCGGTGATCTACGACCAGTTGGGCTCTTTTCTCGCCCTGGCGACCTATGGGACGGTGGTGATTTCCGTTTATGGCGGCGGGGCGGATAAACCGGGCTTGGGTGACGTGATTAAAAAGATCGTCATCTTCCCGCCCTTTATCGCCCTTGTCCTGGCGGCGCTGCTGAAAACGGCGGTCTACCCGCCGGTGACGATGAGGATTCTTGAAGCGCTGGCCGGCACCCTGGTGCCGGTGGTGATGATTGCCGTCGGCTTTCAGTTGACCGTCCGGATCAGCCGGCAGGCGCTGGCCCCCCTGGGGCTCGGCCTTTTTCTGAAACTGGCGGCGGCGCCGCTGCTCGCCCTGGCGGGTTGCCGTTTCCTGGGACTGGGCGGCGAGGCTGTCGAGGTCGCAATCTTCGAGGCCGGGATGCCGCCGATGGTTTCGGCCGGAGCCCTGGCCATCCTAGCCGGGTTGGCCCCGGCCCTGACCGCCGCCCTGGTCGGGCTGGGGATTATTTTGAGTTTCGTGACCCTTCCGATCCTGTATTATCTTCTCGGCTTTTTGAGTTGATTGGGGCAGGTTGCAAGGTGCAAGGTTCAAGGTTCAAGGTACAAGGGGCAAGGAGCAAGGAGACAGGAGCCGGGAGCCGGGAGCCGGGAGCCGGGAGCCGGGAGCCGGGAGC
>JARGFN010000025.1:0-12421 GCA_029210665.1 Desulfobulbales bacterium | reverse complement strand
AGGAGACAGGAGCCGGGAGCCGGGAGCCGGGAGCCGGGAGCCGGGAGCCGGGAGCGTGGAGTGAGGTTAAATGACAGCTGCAAGGGGTGAGGAGGGAGGAGGGGAGTTTTATAATCGGGCCTTCTGGATATTGATGGCGTCGTAGAAAGTCGAGATTGCCATAATGTCATTTCGACCAACGGGAGAAACCCTGGTGGTTCCAATTGGTTAGAGGATAAGATTTCTCACAGGCGTTCGAAATGACAGCTTTTTTCGACTTGTTGCGGCCTCATCAAAGTTGAATAAGTTGTTTTTTTGCCGCTCCATAATGTTTAACTTATTCCTGAATCCGTGACGTTCAGATAAAGGTATAACCGATGGCCCAGGTCAGAAATCCACTGGAAATATACAAACTGCTGCCGAAGAGTAATTGCGGGCGCTGCTATCTGCCCTCCTGTCTCGCCTTCGCCGCCGCCGTGGTCAAGGGGGAGAAGAGGACGGCCGATTGTCCGTTTCTGGAAAAAGGGGCGGCGGAAAAATTCGTCGCCGACAGCGGGATGCGCGACCCGGACGAGGAAAAGCGTCAGGAGAAAGTCCGGGCGTTGCAGGCCCGGGTGGCGGAGCTCGACCTGGGGGTGCTTGCCGAAAAACTCGGCGGCGAGATGAGCGGCGGCGCTCTGCGGATCAAATCCCTGGGCAAGAGTTTTCTGGTCGACCGGCAGGGCAGGGTCAGCTCCGAATGCCATACCCATTCCGGCCTGACCATTCCGCTTTTGACCTATATCGTCGAGAGCAGGGGGGGGGAACCGAGCGGCGACTGGGTCCCGTTTCGCGAGCTGCGGGGCGGGGCGGCGATGGCGCCGCTTTTTGCCAGCAAAGGGGAACAGGGTTTGCGGCGGCTGGTCGACCTCCATACCGATCTTCTCGAACTGCTGATCGATATCTTCAGCGGACAACGGACCGCGGCCGGTTTTTCCGCCGATATCTCGGTGGTGCTCTATCCGCTCCCCAAGCTGCCGGTTATGATTTCTTACTGGAAACCCGAGGACGATCTGGATTCGGATCTCAATATCTTCTTCGATGCGACCGCCATGGATCATCTTGATATCAGGTCGATCTATGGCCTTGCCGTCGGGCTGGTCATGATGTTCGCCAAGATCGCAGCCAGGCATTGCTGATATGATAACCATTTCCGAATCCGTCGCCATCCCCGCCGGCGAAATCGAGATCAGCGCCATCCGCGCCCCCGGCCCCGGCGGTCAGCACGTCAATAAAGCCGCCACCGCCATCCACCTGCGTTTCGATATCAAGGCCTCCTCCCTGCCCGAGCATTACAAGGAGCGGCTCCTGAAGATGTCCGACCGCCGGATTACCGGTGACGGGGTGATCGTCATCAAGGCCGGCGGTTTTCGCAGTCAGGAGAAGAATCGGGAAGAGGCGCTCCGTCGTCTGCAGGAACTGGTCCGGCGCGCCGGGGTCGTCCCCAAGAAGAGGCGGCCCACCAAACCCAGTCGCAGTTCCCTCCGGAAACGGCTGGAACGCAAAAAGAAACATGGGCAGGTGAAAAGTATGAGAGGCAAGGTGGAAGGCGGCGAATAGCCGCCTCGCCGTAAGCGATCACAGGGCGACGAATCCGCCGTGTGATCGGCCTGTGCATGACATCGCAGGGCGATGCCTTGCAATCTCCACCACCCTGTAATCGTAATCCCTTGCCGGATGGGAATTGGCCAATCCTGGGTGGCTTACCCGGTGATTGATGACGCCTCGCGGCCAGGGGATGACCCGGTTTACGACATCTTCGAGAAGTCGCCGATTCTGAGAAAGAGCCGGGAGATGGCGGTCAAGAGGCTTAAGCGGTTGGCCCTGACCTTCTCGTCTTCCGCCATGACCATCACCTCATCGAAGAAATGATCGACCGGCTCCTTCATTCTGAGGATTATCTCCATGGTATGCCGGTAGTCCCGGCTTTTCAACAGCGGTTCGCATTCCGCCGCCGTTTCCCGGAAGTTCTTGTACAGGCTTTTTTCGGCCGGATCGGTGAGCAGCTTTTCGTCGATTGCGGCGCTCCGGTGGTCCTTGATGATGTTGCGGACTCTTTTGAAGGAACCGGCCAGAATGGTAAAGGTCTCTTCCTGGCGGACAGCGTTTAAGGCCTCGATCCGGCGGCTGCAGTCGATCACGTCGTCGAAGTCGACGGAGGTGACCGCCTCGACCGCCGAGATGGGTATGCCCCGACCGATCAAATCGTTAAGGTAACGGCCCCTGATGAAATCGAGCACGGCGGTTTGGGCCGAATGTGATTTTTCGGTGCATTTTGCGCCGTATAATTCAATGGCCCGGGCGGTAAGTTCCCTGAGGGAGATTGAATAGCCCTTGTTGCTGATGATATGGAGCAATCCCAGGGCCAGACGCCTGAGCCCGTAAGGATCGGTGGTGCCGGTCGGCTGTTTGCCGATCCCGAAGCAGCCGGCGATGGTATCGATCCGGTCGGCCAGACCGACAATCGCTCCCTCGTCGGATTCAGGCAGCGGAGTGCCGGCCCGGACCGGCATATAGTGTTCGGCGATTGCCTGGGCAATTTCCGGGGACTCCCGATCGAGCAGGGCGTAGGCGCGGCCCATGGCCCCCTGTAGCGAGGGGAATTCGTTGACCATTTCGGTAAGCAGATCGGTCTTGGCCAAAAGGGCGGCCCGCTTGGCGGCGGCGGATTTTTCCGGGGCGGTCCGCTGGGCCAGCCAGCCGGCCAGCTTGGTTATCCGTTCGGTCTTTTCCAGCATGGTGCCGAGCCCGGCCTGGAAAACCACTCCGGAAAGCTGTGCAACCCGGTCGGCCAGGCGGCGGCCCTGGTCTTCCTTAAAGAAAAACAGGGCGTCTTCGAGACGGGCGCGCAGGACCCGCTGGTGGCCCTCAACGGCCAGGCCCTGATCTCTGGTGGCGGTGTTGTTGACCGCGATAAAGTTTGGCCGCAGATCGCCGTTTTCATCGACGACGGCAAAATATTTCTGATGTTCGCGCATCGAGGTGACCAGGACCTCCCGGGGCAGGGCCAGGAACTTTTCATCGAAGGCGCCGCGGACGGCGTGGGGCTCCTCGACCAGGTTGGTGACGGTGTCCACCAGTTCGGCATCATCCATAACCCGGCCGCCGGCCTGCCCGGCCGCTACGGTGATTTCCCCGATCACTGCCCGGCGGCGTTCTTCCGGGTCGGCGATGACGTGGGCGTCGCGAAGGGTTTCGAGATAATTATTGAAATCGCCGACTTCGCGTTCTTCCGGAGCCATAAAGCGGTGACCGCGGGTAACAAGGCCGCTTTTCACTTGGTTGACCCGGCAGGGGATGACCTCGCCGCCGAAGCGGGCCAGAATCCACTGGACCGGCCGGGCGAAGCTTGCCGTGCCGGCGCCCCAGCGCATTGATTTGGGGAAGGGGAGTTGGTTGATTATATCGGCCAAGACGCCGGGCAGCAGCCCTTGGGTCTTTTCCCCCTTTTTCTCGACGACGACCATTAAATATTCGCCCTTGGGGGTTGCGACGATTTGCACGTCGTCAAGGGTCACTCCTCGCGATTTGGCAAAACCCAGCGCGGCCTTGGTCGGCTTGTTGTCGGCGTCAAAGGCGGCGGCTTTCGGGGGGCCGGTCACCTCTTCTCGGCGGTCGGCCTGGGCCGCGGCCAGACCGCTGACGCCGATGGTGAGGCGCCGGGGAGTGGCGGCGGTCTTGATTTCACCGTGATCCAGCCCGAGTTCGGCCAGTTTCGCGTTCATCATTTTGACCATATTGGCAAGGGCGGGCCGAATATAGCCGGCCGGGATCTCCTCGGTGCCTATCTCAAAAAGAAGTTCATGCTGCATGATGTTTGCGCCCTCTGTTGTTAAAGCTGAGTTGAGCAGCTGGTCTGCTCAAACGAAACTTATGCCCCGTGGGTATAAAGAGGCAGCCGCGGAATTTTTCAGGCCTGAATCCGTGACGGCTTCGTGGGGAATTTCACTTATCAGTTTGTAATTACATTAGATAATCGTTTTTTCCTGGATTGCCAGGGTTCACCCCGCCGCCCTGCGGGGCGCCCGATAACGGTGCATCTGCCGCGTTGGCAACTCGTTGATATACCATCACAGTATTATCAACATCGTTGCCGCCTTGCATCCGCACCGTTCTCGAACGCTCACAAATTCAGGTCAGGGTCCTTCCAGGGTCGCGAAGGTATTGAAGCCCGCGGCCAGGTTTTTGACGGTAACCGTGAAACGGCTGATATCGGTATTCCCCGCCAGCTTCTCCCCGATTGCCCTGGTCATGCCTTCCACCGAAAGGGATTTACCGGCCGGGGAGGATGGTGAATCGGACCAATCTAAATTATGCAGGGTCACTTCTTCAATCATTTTTATCAGATCCTCGATCCAGATAAAATGCTTGAAGGAGAGGCTGACCTCGGCCACCCCCCAGCGCCCCAGGAATCTCGGCAGGCTGTCGTCGGCCTGGCTGGTCAGGGGAGGGTAGATGGGGACCTGGATATTCATGACTAATTCATCGGTCCGGCCCAGCGAGCCGTGCATCCGGCAGGTATATTCGTTGATGCCGACCATGCCTCGGCCGGGCTCGTTTTTCAGGAAGTAGGGGAATTCCATTTCAATATGGGCTTCCTCGGCCTGGAGCCGTTCCTTCATCTCGTCGAGAATGGCATGGAAACTTTTCAGATCGATATTGCCGTGAAAACGGTTAAGGATCTCCACGAAACGGCTCATGTGGGTGCCCTTGAAGTGGTGAGGCAGGTTGACGTACATATTGACCGTGGCCACGGAACTCTGCCGCCGCCTGGTTTTGTCGAGAACCTTGATCGGATATGAGATGTTTTTGACCCCCACCTTCTTGATGTTGATGCGGCGGTGGTCTGGTTGGTTCTGGATGTCTTTCATGATCGGAACGATGGCGGCCGGGATAGTTGTTTGAGTTGTCTGGTTTCGTGGAAAATGCACCGTATGGCGCGAAGGCCGGCGGGGTAGCGGTCGGAGATCGGTCCAGCGGGACGACGCGGAAGAGCAGGCCGGATCAATCGCGGATATGGCGAAATACCGCCGCGATGAGCTGGCTCATATCGGCCGATTTAACGATGAAATCGTCCGAGGCCCACGAAGAGAGGTCCTGTTTGTACTCCTGATAGGCGGAACTCAGAATGACCGGCAGACCGGCATCCATTTCCTTGATTTTGCGCAGCACATCGATGCCGTTCATCCCCGGCATGTTGATGTCGAGAATGACGAGGCCTGGTTGCAGGGTGGGCAGGATGTTCAAGGCCTCTTCGCCGGACATGGCCGAGTGGACCTCGAAACCCAGTTCTTCCAATTCTTCCCGGTAGAGAAAATGAATGCTTTCTTCGTCGTCGACGAGCAGAATCTTTTTCATCGATATAATCCCCTTCAGGTTCTTGGCGTAATCAAAATGCTTTCGGAAGAACCGGCTTCCATCCGGAAACAGTTTGTCAAATCTCCGCCTCTTTCAGAAACCTGGCGGCCTCCTCGGGCGGGACGGGATTTATGTAGAAACCCGAACCCCATTCGAAACCGGCAATGGAGGTCAATTTGGGCATGATCTCGAAATGCCAGTGGTAGTAGGGCAGCGAGTCCGACCTGAGCGGCGAAGTGTGCAGAACGAAGTTGTATGGCACGTCCGGGATGCAGGCATCGAGACGGCGCATAACCTCGGAGAAGATTGCGGTCAGCGACTCCATCATCTTCTCGGTTGTCGAGATATATGAGCAGTAGTGGTTGACGGGCAGGATCCAGGTCTCGAAGGGCGAGCGGGGCGCGTAGGGTTCGATGGCGATGAAGTCCTCGTTACGCGCGACGACCCGGACGTCTTTTCGGGTTTCCTGGTGGATAATATCGCAGAATATGCAGCGATCCTTGTAGCCGTAATAGTTCCTGCTGCCTTCCAGTTCGGAAACGATCATCCGCGGCAGGACGGGCAGAGCGACCAGCTGGGAATGAGAGTGTTCCAGGGAAGCGCCGGCGGCCCGGCCGTAATTCTTGAAGATCATGGCGTAGAGGAACCGGGGGTCTTTTCCCAGATCGATTATGCGATCCCGGAAGGCCCAGAAAACCTGGATCATTTGATCGGCCGGCAGATGGGAAAAAGTGGCGTCGTGGTCCGGGGTTTCGATAATCACCTCATGGGCGCCGATCCCGTTCATCTTGTCGTAAATGCCCTCGCCTTCCTTGTTGAGACTTCCCTCAATGACCAGGGCGGGATACTTATTGGGCACGACCCGCAGGGACCAGCCGGGGGTATTGGGGGCGCCGTTTCCCCGGCCGTAGCTCAAGACCTCTTTAGGGGTAGTCGCCTCGTTGCCCGGACAAAGGGGACAGAAGCCGCCCTTTGTCTGCTGGTCTTCTATGATGAAATCGGTCGGCCGCTTGCCCCGTTCGGTGGAGATGATGATCCACCGCCCCAGGATCGGATCTTTGCGAAGTTCCGGCATCTCTTTCAGGCCCTGGTCTTCTCTTCCTGTTCCTGGCGGGTCTTGCAGTCGATACAGTAGGTTGTCACGGGACGCGCCTCCAGCCGCTCCGGAGCGATGGGGTCACCGCATTCCTCGCAGGTTCCGTAGGTGCCGTTATCAATCCGGTCGATCGCTTCCTCTATCTTGCTGAGCAGCTTTCTCTCCCGGTCCCGAATCCGCAGTTCAAAGCTCCGGTCCGATTCGGCCGCGGCGCGGTCGGTCGGGTCGGGATAATTGTCGCTGTGGTCCGTCATTTCGGAAATGGTCCTGTCGGCCCCGGACAATATGCTTTCACTGATCGCTTCAAGCTTTTCTTTAAAGTGAGCCAATTGCTTCTTGTCCATCTTAAGATTCTCCTGATAATATCATCTATTCGATTAGTCTGGCGCCTGGTTTAGGTTCGGCTGACGCATAGTGCCGCAAGTTTTACCTGCCTGCCGCGTTGCGACTTTAATGACTTAATTCGGTTGCCTGGCGCGTTGTTCCGCACCAGCCGCCCCGTCGTAAGAACCGGCAAGACATTGTTGCCATCGAGCGCCATCCGACTCCCGCCCGGACGTTCAGGCGCTTTTCCGGAAAAGCTTTCTGAAAAAGCCCTCCCCGGCGTGATCCTCGGTTTCGCGCTCGATGCCGGCGAATTCCTCCATCAATTCTCTCTGCCTGTCGGTAAGTTCCGTGGGAACCTTGATATCAACGATGACAATCATGTCGCCGCGGCCGCCGCCCCGCAAGCTTTGCGCGCCCTGTGATTTTAAAACAAACTGTTGATGGGGCTGGGTGCCGGCCGGGATGGTTAAGGACTCCTCGCCGTGGATCGTGGGGATCCGGAGCGTGCAGCCCAGGGTCGCCCGGGATATGGAGAGCGGCAGCTTCAGGATGATGTCGCTGCCTTCCCTGTGAAAGTATTCGTGCTCCTCCACATGGAGAAATATGTAGAGATCGCCGGCCCGGCCGTTGCGGCGGCCGCCTTCGCCCTCGCCGGCAAGCCGCATCCGCGAACCGTTATCTACTCCGGCCGGGATCTTCAGGGAAACCGACTTTCTTTTGTCGACCAGGCCGTTGCCGGCGCAGTCGGTGCACGGCTCCTTGATCACCTGGCCCTCGCCGCGACAGACGCGGCAGGTGGTGCTGACGCTGAAAAAACCCTGGCTGTGAATGGTCTGGCCGCGGCCATTGCAGTTGGGGCAGCTTTCGGGCTTGTATCCCGGTCTGCTCCCGGTACCATCACAGGTCCAGCAGGTTTCCGGCTTGTTTATCTCGATTTCCTTCTCGGCGCCGTGGACGGCCTCCATAAACGAAATGGTCAGATCATAGCGCAGATCGGCGCCCTGGATCGGAGCGTTCGCCGCTTTTTCACGCTGACGGCCGAAACCGAAAAGGTCGCCGAAGTGGGAGAATATGTCGTTAATGTCGCTCGGTCCCCCGCCGAAACCGCTGCTGCTCAGGCCCTCAAGGCCGTAGCGGTCGTATATCTTCCGTTTTTCCAGGTTGCCCAGAACTTCATACGCTTCGGCGGCGGCCTTGAATTTGTCCTCGGCCTTTTTGTCGCCCTGGTTGCGGTCGGGATGATATTTCAAGGCGATCTTGCGA
The DNA here is from genome assembly GCA_029210665.1 of Desulfobulbales bacterium. GTDB lineage: Bacteria > Desulfobacterota > Desulfobulbia > Desulfobulbales > JAGXFP01 > JAGXFP01. The sequence goes on along the minus strand of JARGFN010000025.1, from coordinate 4,359 downwards.
TACGCCTTCTTGATCTCATCGGCTGAGGCGGATTCGGAAACTCCGAGTATCTCGTAATAATTTTCCGGCATAACTGTTTGTTTACTCTACCGAATCCGCGGCGATCGGGGCGGGCGCCTCGGATTCGGGTGATTCGGTTTTCCCCTTTCCCAGTTCTTCGATGTTCTCGAAGTCGACCTTTCCCGCGGCTATTTCCCGGAGGGTCATGACGCTCTCCTTGTTCTTGCCCTTTACCAGGAAAGGCTTTCCGCTGCGGTGTTGTTTGACCCGGGCGACGGCAAGGTGGATAAGGGCAAATCGGTTTTCATTGCCGACTTTGGAAAGACAATCTTCAACAGTGATTCTGGCCATGGCCGGCTTCTCCTCTGTGGTGATACTTAAGTGGTCCTTCATCAAATAAAGGTGAACAATGAATTCTACTCCATTATGCTTTTTTGACAATCGATTTTTTTAGTTGGACTTGTCGGTTGAGCCGGACATATGCCTTGCATTATCGGGCAGGGGAGGTCTGGAAATCAATAAAAATATCCAGGAAGGTCTTTTGATTCCACCTTGTGCGACCTCAGTGATCAAGGACCTCCCGGACTTTCCGGGACAGCATCCGGATGGACATCGGCTTTTTCAGGAAGTCGTTGTTCGCCGCCAGATCCGCCAGTTCCGGGTCGGCGGGCAGGTCGTCGTAACCGGACATGAAAATCACCTTGATCCGCGGATAGACTTTCCCGGCCTTTTCGGCCAGCTCCCGGCCGTTCATCCCCGGCATGACGACATCGGTAAGCAGCAGATCGATTGGGTAATCGGTTTGGTGCATGATCTTGACGGCCTCGCTGCCGCTGTTGGCGGTCAGGACCTTGTAGCCGCAAAATTCCAGGGTTTCGCAGACGAAGTCGCGGGCCGTGTCATTGTCGTCGACCAGCAGAATTGTTTCCCGGCCTCTGACCATGGTTCGGCCGGGATCGATCGGTCCGGTTTCGTCGTGCGGCGGCCCGCCCTCGATTGCCGGCAGATAAAAATTGAAGGTGGTCCCGCGGCCGACGGCGCTTTCCACGTCCATATGGCCGTTGTGCTGGCTGATTATTTCGGCAACGGTGGCCAGGCCGAGGCCGGTGCCGTGGTCACTGGTCTTGGTCGTAAAGAACGGCTCGAATATTTTTTCCCGGACTTCGTCGGTCATGCCGATGCCGGTGTCGGTAATCGATATCCGGACAAAATTGCCCGGGTCGACCCCGTCCAGCTGGGCGACGGCCGCACTGTCGAGAATGACGGTCGAGGCCCTGATGGTCAGCTTGCCGCCGTCCGGCATGGCGTCCTTGGCGTTAACCGCCATGTTCAGCAGGACATGTTCGATCCGGGCGGGGTCGGCCATGACCTGTGGCAGGTCGGACCCGGTATCGACTTCCAGGACGATATCCTCGCCGATCATCCGATCCAGCATATTAAACAGGTTTCTGATCAGGATGTTCAGGTCTATCACCTGTTTGGCTGTTTTCTGTTTGCGGCTGAAGGCCAGCAGCTGTCTGGTCATCTCGCCGGCCTTCACGCTTTGGGCGGCTATTGTTTCGAGATATCTCTTTATCGGATGGTTGTCTTCCAGCCTGGCCAGGGCCAGATCGGTATAGCCGCTTATTCCCGTCAGAATGTTGTTGAAATCATGGGCGACCCCCCCGGCCATGATGCCGATCGATTCCAGCCGTTGGGCCTGGATCAGCTGGAACTGCAGGTCCTTTTTCTCCTGTTGCGAGTCTTTTTTTTCGGTGATCTCTTCCTTGAGATTGTTGGCAAGATCCTTGTTGAACAGATAGAGTTCGTTTAGTTCATCGTCGGAGTCCGGCTCGACCGGGTAGTCAAAGCGGCCGGTTTTGATCGAGTCGATCGCTTTCTTCTGGTTTTCCATGAATCGGGCCAGGCGGCGCGAGGTCAGCAGCCAGAACAGCAGGGTTAGGATGATGGAGCATAAGCCCAGAAACAGGATGAGGTCGCGTGCCTTCCGTTCGTGTTGACCTCTTGCCCTGGCCACGGTTTGGTGGATATTCCGGGCGACGGCGCGGAATCTTTTCGTCGTCTCGGCCAGATTTTCCTGTCTGGAGATTATGTCAAGACGGTTTTGATAGGTCTGTTCGCTGTTGGCGACGAACATTTCCGCCAATTCCAGAATTTCGGGGTCGGAATCAAGGTTTTTAAGGATGGCAAGTTTGGATTTCATCGCCTTGATGGCTTCGAAGTTGTTGGACTCTTCGAATTCATGTTTGAGCATTTCCAGCTGGTGGATTGCGTTGCTTGTCGGGCTGCCGCCATCCTTGGCGGTCTCCGGCTTTTGCACCCCGAGCATCTTCCGGTAGATGAAGTGGTTCCTCTTGATGAGGCGGAGGGTTAAAAGGGTTTTTTCATAATGCTGGATAGCGGACTGGGGATAGAAATCCATTGCCTCCAGCATGACCGACTGACAGGAGTCGGCGCCGTCAAGGAGCCGTTCGGATGTGCAATAATCCGAACGAAGAATTGTTGCCGCCATCTCCTTGGTCCGGTCAAGATTTTCCAGGAAGTCCTCATAAGATTTAGCGGATATGAAGGTGACTTGGCTTTGGGCGTTGGTGGCCGCTTCCAGGGTGTTGATTCTTAAGGCGAATTCCTGCAGGAGGGTCAGGTTTCTTTGGCTGCGGGTAAGCTCATTGATGATCGCGAAGGATGTGACGCCAAGCAGAATGGTCAGCAGGGAGAGCAGGGAAAAGCCCGCGAAAAGCTTGGTGGAAAAAGAAAATCTCATGTTTGTTTTTGTCGGTTCCGCCGAAAAGCGAAGGCAATGGGACTTCGCAAGGCCGCGAGAAGGACGGACAGCGCCTCTTGACTTATGGATTAATCATTTTTCGAAGGGGTTTCTGAGCAGCATGGTCTCTTCCCGGTCGGGCCCTACCGAGAGCAGCGTGGCCGGGGTCTCGGTAAGCTCCTCGATCCTTTTGATATAATCGCGGGCCCTGGCCGGCAGGTCGTCGATGTTTCTCGCCTTGCTGATATCTTCCCGCCAACCCGGCATCTCTTCATAGATCGGTTTCAGGCTGGCGGTTGTCCGAATATTGCCGGGCATCGCCTCGTATCTTTCGCCGTCGACTTCGTATGAAACGGCGGTTTTGAGGATGGCCTGACCGCTCAGGACGTCGAGCTTGGTTATGGCCAGGCCGGTTATGCCGTTCAAACGGACCGCTTCGTTGGCCACTACCGCATCCAGCCAGCCGCAACGTCTTTTCCGGCCGGTGGTGGCACCGAACTCGCCGCCCTTTTGCTGGAGGGCTTCGCCGGTTTCGTCGAAAAGTTCGCTGGGGAAGGGGCCTTCCCCGACTCTTGTGGTATAGGCCTTGAGGATGCCGATTACCTCGTCGATATGACTCGGTCCGAATCCGGTGCCGGTGCAGGCGTTGCCGGATATGGTATTTGACGAAGTCACGAAGGGGTAAGTGCCGTGGTCGATATCGAGCTGGGTGCCCTGGGCCCCCTCGAAGAGGATGTGTCTGCCGGCCTTGCGGGCCCGGTCGAGTTCCACGGAGACGTTGCCGATATAGGGGGCCAGTTTTTCAGCGTGGTCGAGGTACGGACCCAGAATTTCATCGAAGGAGATCGGCCGGCCGCCATATTTTGTGGTGAGCAGGAAATTTTTTTCGTCGATGTTTTCCCGCAGTTTTTCCCGAAACAGACTCTCGTCGAGAATATCGCCGATCTTGATGCCGCTGCGCAGGATCTTGTCGCCGTAACAGGGGCCGATCCCGCGGCCGGTGGTGCCGATTCTGGCGCCGTCTTTTTTGGCGCTTTCGCTGGCGCCGTCCAGTAGCTTGTGATAGGGCATGATCAGGTGGGCGTTGTGGCTGATGGTGAGGCGCGCCGGCGAGACCGGCAGACCGGCTTCGGTCAGCTCGGCCATTTCAGCCAGAAGAATGGCCGGGTCGATTACCACGCCGTTGCCGATCATGCACTTCTTGTTTTCGTAAAGGATGCCGGAAGGAATCAGGTGAAAGATGTACTGCTTGCCGTCAACAACCAGGGTGTGGCCGGCATTGTTGCCGCCCTGAAATCTGACCACATAATCTGCGTAATTGGTAAGCAGGTCGACGACCTTGCCTTTGCCCTCATCACCCCACTGAGTGCCGACGATAACCACGTTAGCCATTAAAATCTCCTTGATTTATATCCGCATGCGCCCAAGGGCACTAAAATTAATGATGGATTGAAACCTGAACCCGTGACGGCTTATAGGGGAATTTTACTTTATCCGCCTGTTGTTACGTAAAATAATCGTTTTTTCACTGAGTCATCTGGATTCACCCCGCCGCCCTGCGGGGCGCCCGATAACGGCGCATCTGCGCCCCGCAG
>JARGFN010000210.1 GCA_029210665.1 Desulfobulbales bacterium | reverse complement strand
AGCATCTGGCCCATCCCTCTTATGAAGGAAGGGCGGTCTGAATGAACAGGCCGCCCTTTTAATCGTTGAATCTTAAATGATAATTTTACCGGCTGGAGAATTCCGCTCCGGGTTTACCTTCGCTTAATGACCTACGGTCAGCAAGCCGCTGGCGGCCAGGGCCAGGATAAGCACTTCGGCGATGGCCATGATTCCCATGGCCTTGTCGCCCCGCCTGAATAGCCCTGGTGTAATCACGGAATAGCAGACGATGGTGACGCTGGCGAGGATGGCGATCGGCAGAAAGTTCAGGAAATCCCCCCTGCCGAGCAAGGGAAGCCAGGCCCAGCCGGTGATCAGGTGGTCCTTGTGGAGAAAATTCTCGTTCACCGAAATCAGATACTGGTCGACCGGCTGGCTCCACATGCTGGCGATCTGGTCCAGCGGCACGGCCGGGGGCATGATCCCGAAAACATAGAGGGCGAAGGTGACAAACATCATCCCCAGGCCGAGCAGCATGCCCTTTTCGAGGATGTTGGCGTAGAGCAGCTGCTCTTGGGTTGCTTCGATAGTTGGTTGAGTAGTCATTATAGTGTCCTCCCTTGATTGACGGTAACTTCGTAAAAAGTCAAAAACGTATGGCTAAGCAAAAATCGTCAGATCCAAGGCGCGCAAATTTCGAGGAATGAAGCGTACTTCAGTACGCTGCAATGACGAGACAATTTGCAGCAACGCCGGAGCTGGCGACTTTTTGCGACGCCATCTTGATTACATGATGCCCATGGTGTCAAGCCCCTTGGTGACGGCCTTGATCCCGGCGAAAAGCAGGATGGCAATAACCATCCAGCGGATGAAGGTGGGTTTGGCGACCTTCAGCAGCCTGACCCCGACGAGGGAGCCCAGCATGATGCCGATCAGCGAGGGGACCACCATCATCGGGATTACGCACCCCTTGTTCATGTAGATCCAGGCCGCCGAGGTATCGGTGATCGACAGCAGGAACTTGCTGGTGGCGACGCTGATCTTCAGGGGCGCGCCCATCATCAGGTTCAGGACCGGCACGTTGGCCCAGCCCGCCCCGAGACCGAACATGCCGGCCATGAAGCCGATAACGATAAAGGTCAGGAGGCCGGGAATGGTGCGATGGACCTTCCAGTTAATAGTCTCCCCGGAGCTCTGGTCGGTATAGACTCCGCAGATTCTGAGGGCGGAAGAGAGGGCGTCGGCCTCCTTGACATCGGGCACCGCCGATTTTTTGGCGGAGAGCATGATCGCGACGATACCTAAAATAGTGCCGCCGAGGGCGAGCTGGACGATGTGGGTCGGCAGGGCGAGACCGACCATCGCCCCGACAATCGCCATGGTCGAGGCGATCAGCGCCACCGGCAGGGCCAGACGGAGACTGGCCAGGTTGGCCTTCAACAGCCCCGGTCCCGCCGCCAGGGCGCCGCAGAGCGCGACCAGAAGGCCGGTGCCGCGGACGAAATCGAGATGGAAGGGGAAAAAGCCGCTGATAATCGGCACGAACAGCACGCCGCCGCCGACTCCGCCCAGTACGGCGACAATCCCCATGAGAAAGGTCACGACCAGCAGGATCAGCGGCCAGTGCCACCAGTCCCCGGAAGCGCTGATTGGCACCGGCGAAGAGGCGGTTATCTCGCTGGCCCAGGACAGGGCCGGAACCAGGGCTGTGAACATCCCCAGGGCCAGGATCTTCAGCACCCCGGATTTACCAAGAAGAGCTTTCATCTTTATTCCTCCATATGAATGTAGATTATTAAAAAAAAGTGTAAGCGCGTAATCGGCATCACTATTTAGCGGGCCGGTGTTTCTCCGAATTCTTGCAGCCGGAAAAAATGCGTCACGAAGGATTCCAAGGGACCCGAAAAACCGAGTCAATAACCTGGGTGGCGTGGATGCGAAGCAAGGAACTGAAATTATAAAGCTGAGTTGAGCAGCTTGTCTGCTCGTACGAAACTTATGCCCTGTGGGTATGAAGTGCGACTATAGCGCTGTTGAATAAAATATTCAAAAAAAATTTTGTTTTTTGCAACAGGCGTGTTCGAATACGCAACACCGGTCGGGTTGGGGGTTGCGGGGAAGACAAGAATGTGCCCGGCTTTTTTGCCGGGCGGCATGGCGGGACACCCGCTACGGGCGTGGTTTTCTCGAATTCGGCGATGAAATGATGGGAAAATCCCCGGAGAATTGATTATCATTGCCATCGACTTTCCGGGATGGGGTATTGTAAATCTGATAAAAAAGCGGGAAATTCAATCGGGATCTTTAAATATGAGAGTTCTGCAGAATCTTTTCGACAACAACAAGCGATGGGCCGCCAAAATCAAGGAATCGGACCCCGATTTTTTTGCCAAGCTTTCCCGGCAGCAGAGTCCCGAATATCTATGGATCGGTTGCTCGGACAGCAGGGTACCCGCCAACGAAATCGTCGACATGCTGCCCGGGGAGATCTTCGTCCATCGCAATATCGCCAATCTGGTCGTCCACACCGATCTCAATTGCCTGTCGGTAATCCAGTACGCCGTCGAGGTCTTGAAAATCAAACATATCATTGTCTGCGGGCATTACGGCTGCGGCGGGATTCAGGCGGCGATGGGCAGCGAGGACCTGGGCCTGATCGACAACTGGCTGCGGAATGTCAAGGATATCTACCGGCAGCATCAGGTAAATATCGATGCCCTGCAAAATGAAAAAGAGAGGGTCGATCTGCTCTGCGAACTAAATGTAATCGAGCAGGTTGCCAATATCTGCCACACGACGATTGTCCAGAGGGCCTGGAAGGCCGGGCAGGAACTGACGGTGCATGGCTGGATTTACAGCATCGAGGATGGAGTATTAAAAGACCTTGATGTCTGCGTCACCAATCCCGAGGAAATATCCCAGACCCACAGAATAAAATAGTGCCCACCACTGCCGCCGCGGGCGGGCCTTGGAATCGTCTTTTGACTCGGTGCTATTCCTTCTATGGATTTTCGTAACTTCTTGTCCCAATCCAGCGGGCCACACCGCCTTCGGCGGAGGTTTATCAAAAAGTAACTTGTAC